>QHYM01000179.1 GCA_003223295.1 Acidobacteriota bacterium
CGGGAAGCCTTCACTGGTGCATGCGAGTCTATTGCTCCTCATGACGCAGAACCTCCTGAGGCATGGGAGCTGAAGGATTCCGCCAAGAAGAGCGGTAAGCAAGAGTGTACAGACGCGTCGGACGAGAACTAGGATCCACATTGTGCAGCAATTCAAACGCTGTGGGGTCAGTGTATCGCGCGAGTTGGACTTACCTCGACGGCGACAGCCGAGCGCGTATACAACTGGTTATGGTGCTGTCTCTTTTGCGCGTACATCCGCCGGTCGGCCTCGGAAAGAAGCTGTTCGGCATCCATACCTTCTTCCGGGTAATAAGCGTGACCCACACTCACGGAGAGCACATCCGTGCCAGAAATGTCGCGTCCCGCCTCGGCGGCCAACCGTTGCAAATGCCGTATTTTGTCTGCCAGGGCTTCGGGCTTCAAACCAGAGAGAACCAGAACGAATTCGTCACCACCCATACGGGCCACGTAATCGTACTCGCGGCAGGTCTGCTTTAGTTTTTCCGCAAAAGAGGTTAGCAGTCGGTTTCCGTGCAAGTGGCCGAATCGGTCATTGATCTGTTTGAAGCCGTCCAAATCACAAACCAGTACCGCCAGAGACATCCGGTGGCGCCGGCAACGCGCGAGTTCGCTATCGAGATGGATAAAGAGGGAGCGAGCGTTTGGAAGACTCGTCAAATAGTCGGTCGTTGCCGTTCGCTCGGATTGCCGGTACTTCAAAGCATTTTCAAACGAGAGCGCGATTTTCGAACTGATTGCCAGCAAGATGCGGAGATGATCCCGAGTGAAGGCATCCGCCTCCGTCCGATAAAGCGCGAGAACGCCCACGACGCCATCCACGCCTTCTAGGGGAACGGCTAAGACCGACTGCAAAGAGTGGTCGTTCGTAGGATCTTGCAAATGCTTTGCCTCAGCCGCGAGATTTCCGTTCACGATCGGCTTTCGGTTCGCGGCAACCCATCCCGATACGCCTTCCCCAATCGGAATCCGAAGGGAAGAGAGCAGACGGAAATTGTCGCCGCTGACGTGTTCAGGAACGAGCTGAATGTTTCGGAGAGAGTAGATTGCGATCGAATCGTAGGGAACCAAGTGCTTCAAGCGAGCTGCAAGCATCGATAGCGTCTCGTCCAGGCTCAGGGAGTTACCCAGTTCTCGCGTGAGCTCGAACAACATCTGCACTTCATGCCGTGCCGCAGCGATGGAAGTCAGGAAATCAATCGAACTGCTGCCCGGCGTGATCGGCCCGCTATCACTCTTTTCAAACCCTGCTCCTGGAGCTGTTCCGCTATCCACTTTGATGTTTTTGGACAGGCTGGTTTGTTCGCCACCCTTGACGTTCGCCAGAAGCTCGAGTTCACGGTAGCGCTTGTGAAGCACTTCCACGACTCTTGGGTCGAAACTCTTTCCGGCTTCTCCAATGACATGCTCCATGGCTTTGTCCAACGGGAGGGCGGGACGATACTGACGGTCTGATGCAAGTCCGTCCAGGCAGTCAACCGCCGCGAGGATTCGCGCACCGGTCGGAATTTCTTTCCCGCGCAGTCCGCACGGATAACCATTCCCATCCCATCTCTCGTGGTGGGCACGCACAATCGGAACGACCGGATAAGGGAATTGCACACGTTCAAGGATTTCCGCACCAACAAGAGGATGTATCTTCATGCGCTCGAATTCTTCTGGGGTTAGCCGCCCAGGCTTGGAGATGATGTGCTCAGGGACGGCCAGCTTGCCGATGTCGTGAAGAACCGCAGCCGCACGTAGTGCTTCGAGCTCGGATTCCGGCAGGCCCATTTCCTTTCCAATGGACATGGCATAGACCTGCACTCGCCGGAGGTGCTCATGCGTGCTGTGATCCTTGGCCTCGATTGCGAGGGCCAGAGCTTCGATCGTCCGAAGATGGAGAGCGGCCATGCCCTCGGCGTGATTACGTTCGGCTTCCAGCCGGGCCAAATAAAGACGGTACGAACGGAAGATCAGATAGGCAACTGGAAGAATCAGGGTAGAAGACTGCCAGCCAGCTTTCTTGTCGACAAGCTCTACGATTCCCGCAATCGCGGCTCCAAGCAAGTAGTAGGGAAACGACCAAAAGTAACACTCGGACCAAACCTTCCGCAGAGGCTTTTGCTCGGTAAGCGAGATCACGCACGCTACAGGAGCGGTGTTCAGGACGAAAAATGTTGACGCGGAGGCGACCAGCATAAGCAGTTGATTATCCGCAACAAACTGGCTCACGCTCGAATGAAACAAGTAATATGTGCCCGCCACGGCACTTGCCATGCTCGCGATGTTGAAAGCGACCTGGATGGGCTTCGGCCAGCTCTTAGGTTTCCAATAACACTGAATCAGTGTTCCCAGAACGCCCATCAAAAGGGTTTGTGCCAGAGTCAGCTCGCGGACGCCGATCAGAATGAACAGAAAGATGACCGACATGGTTCCATGCACGCCGGGGAGACGCACTTTCATTCCAGAGGCGAGAAGAGCTAGAGCGAGGTAGCAGAGGTAACGCGAGGGCTCAGTCCACTGACCATGAAAAAGGCCAAGAGACAAGCACAGAAGTCCACCCAGAAGAGTAACGCCGATATAGACCCGCGCTTTCATGGAGGTTGGAAGCATTAGACCGTATACCTAAGAGGACTGGTGCAACCGGGCTGCCATGATCGCCATGGGAGGTTGGCCAACCGCAACTTGTTGTAGGTTCAAGACTTCGCGTTCTGGCCATACCTTTGTGCACTACGCCATTCGCTCGGCTGGAGACAACTTGTCACCTCCCTCTCGGCGCAGCCACATTGTCTCTGCTCGTTTGTCTGCCATTTCAAAGAATCCTTTGGTGCCTCTGTATTGATAGGTGGTTCAGAAATAAGGAGTTAGCTCCTACGTCGGAGAGTACTTTCGGGCCATGGTTTCGGTTCGGAAGTACCATAGTCAATTTGTCCTTCTCGGAGCACTCTTTGAAAAGTTTCGACGCTCCATAGATCATTTAGCGAGATTTCTGGGGAGCAACGAGTATGAGTTGTAGTCCGGGATCGATTCTTGGGTTACCAGCCGTCATCCACAGCGCCGCGATGCGGCGTGTAATGGACATGGTCAAGCGCGTCGCCCAAACCGATGCCTCGGTTCTCATCACAGGCGAAAGCGGGGTCGGCAAAGAACTTGTCGCCCGGGCTTTGCACGAACAATCCCTTCGGTGCAATTCGCCCTGGGTGGACCTCAACTGCGGGGCACTCCCGGAACATCTCGTCGAGAGTGAGCTATTCGGGTATGAGAAAGGCGCCTTCAGCGGTGCTACGCAAACCAAGCAGGGTCTCCTCGAACTAGCTCACCCAGGCACGCTCTTCCTGGATGAGATTGGCGACCTTGACGCCCGTTTGCAGGTGAAGCTGCTGCGGGTCTTGGATGGCACCCCATATTACCGCCTCGGTGGGCTAAAAAAGATCTCCCCGGACGTTCGCATCGTGGCCGCCACAAATCGGGACTTGGAGAAAGAAATTGAAGCGGGAAAGTTCCGCAGCGACCTCTTCCATCGGCTAAGTCAGGTTCACATTCACGTGCCATCCCTGCGCGAGCGGCCGGAAGACATTCCTGTGCTTGCCGTGTTCTTCTTGCGCGAGCAAAACCACAATGTGCGTATCGCCCCGGCAGCACTGGACGAGCTTTGTCGTTTCCCGTGGCCTGGCAACGTACGGGAACTCCGCAATGCCGTGATTCGAGCTGCGATCATGGGGTCAGGAGATGAAATCCAGCCAGAGGACTTACCGCTAGGAAAACAGAACACCCCGCTGCCATCGGGCTCCGTGGTTACAAGTCTCGATGAGATGGAACGTCAGATGATTTTCCGCGCGTTAGACCAGACCTCCGGCCACCACGAGAAAGCCGCGAAGGCGCTTGGGATTTCTCGGCGAACACTGACTCGTAAGCTGAAAAAGTATGAGGTCGCTAATGCACATGAAGCAGTCGCTGCTAGTTGAGCGTCCTCCCGGCCATCAGGAGGAACGTCGACGAAATCCACGCCGGGAAGTCCAGGGCGTAGTCTTCCTCAAGATTCTGAAGTCAGATTTACGTTCTGCGCCCATTCGAGCTTCGCTCATTGACTTGAGCGCGTCAGGATTTCGCGCTTCCCACACCTCCAAAGAGATCTGCGCCGGTCAAGAAGTTGCCTTTTGCCATGACGAAGAGAAAGGCACGGCCAGGGTCGTCTGGACTCGCATCCTTGGTCAAAGCGTAGAGAGCGGCTTCTTGGTTTGTCAGGGAAAACGCAAAGAGTAGGAGCAAACGAAGTGGTTGCCCTTGAAAGTTCTGCCTGCTGATTCCCTCGCCCGCGCTTACCTCAGAGAGTCGCCGTGGACGTCTCTAACCTGTAGCTTTACCCAGCGAATGCTGTAGCCTGTTGAAGGGACATGTTGTCAACTAGCGCCGCAAAATAGGCAACCTGTGAAATCCAAAGGGATTAGGTGGCCGAATCTTGTTGGCAAATCGCGGCTGGTGACAAATTGTCGCAACGACCACAGCGACCAATTCCCGCAACCCCCTCATTCTAAAGGAGTCCTTCAATATGTCGGTTGGGAGATCCAAATGCCTTAACACCATCTCAGTAAACCCAGGAGGGTTCTGTGACCGCGACAAAACGCTGGCAGGTCGTTGCGTTCCTGTTTAGCACCATCCTGGCAGTTGGGGCGCGTTCCGCTCCCGTGCCCCAGCTAGCGAAGGACCTCAACGAGCACAATCCCAAACAAGTCGACGTAATCATTCAGTTCAAGCACTCTCATAAATCGAATGAAAATGAAGATGATGAAGCGATTCGTCAGGGGGGTGGAGTCCTCAAAGCCGAACTCGGTTTAATTAACGGTAGCCTGTACTCAGTTCCGGCGAACAGATTGAAGCATCTCTCCGGAAATCCAAACATCTTGTACATCTCACAAGATCGCCCGCTAACCTCACTTCTCAACAACACTGCGCCGGCCGTAAATGCCAATATCGCGTGGAGCCAAGGCTGGGACGGAACGGGGATTGGCGTGGCGGTGATCGACAGCGGTGTCAGCAATGATAAGGATTTCCAGATTTCCGGCAAATCGACATCGCGCATCTCGTACTCCGAAGCGTTCTACGGGGGAGCCAAAACGTACGATGAATACGGTCACGGCACCCATGTGGCCGGCATTGTGGGGAGCAGCGGCGCGAATTCTACCGGTTCCCAATACATCTACACGTTCAAGGGCATCGCGCCCAATGCGAATCTCATTAACCTCCGCGCCCTCGATCAGAACGGCTTCGGCACAGACAGCACCGTGATTTCTGCGATCCAGGCAGCCATTCAGCTCAAGAACAAGTACAACATTCGCGTAATCAATCTCTCCCTGGGCCGCCCAGTCTTTGAGAGCTACAAACTCGATCCCCTTTGCCAAGCCGTCGAAGCGGCCTGGAAAGCGGGAATCGTCGTTGTTGTTGCCGCGGGGAACTCAGGGCGTGATAACTCGCAGGGCACAAACGGCTACGCCACGATTACGTCTCCGGGCAACGATCCCTATGTCATCACCGTGGGGGCCATGAAAACGATGGGCACGCCCACTCGCAACGATGACTTGATCACAAGCTACAGCTCGAAAGGTCCGACTCTTTTTGATCACGTCGTGAAGCCTGACATCGTCGCCCCGGGCAATCGCACCGTCTCAGTGCTCGATGCGAAAGGGTCGCTGCAATTCGCCTACCCGGTTAACGACGTCCCAGCGTCCTATTACCAAAAGAATGGTTCAAACAGTGGATCTCCTTATTACATTTTGAGCGGCACGAGCATGGCTGCCGCCGTCGTCAGCGGCGGCGTGGCGGTTCTGCTGCATGCACAGCCGAACTTGACGCCGGACCAACTGAAAGCCCGGCTGATGAAGACGGCTTCCAAGAGCTTCCCCGCGTACAGCACAGCGACCGACCCGACCACACAAGCCACCTATACTAGTCAGTACGACATTTTCACGGTCGGCGCGGGCTACTTGGATGTCGCGGCGGCACTTGCCGATTCCGACGTGGCAACCGGCAATGCACTGTCCCCAACCGTTACTTACAATTCGTCAGACAGTGATGTCTATTTGGTCTTTGGGTCCGGCGCCGTTTGGGGCTCAGGGGCAGTGTGGGGAACTGGCGCTGTCTGGGGCACAAACGTATTTGTCAGGGGCACGGGAGCCGTCTGGGGAACTGGCGCCGTGTGGGGCACGAACACGGACAGCGGCTTTGGCGCGGTTTGGGGTACCGGCGCGGTATGGGGCACAAGCACGGAAGATACCGTGGAAGCCACTAAGATAGCCATTACAGGTGAAAATTAAAATGCAAACCCGACCCCGGCCCGCATCGGTCCGAGACACGTTGTCTCTGGGACCCTCCCTGAGTGACAAACTGTCTTCTCGCCTCCGCGGCTTGAATCGCCCTAACTGTCTTAATCACAAGGGATTGCCGCCCGAGAGCCTTGGCACTCCACATGCACTTTCTACCCTGTGGCATGACACCAGGAAGGCGAGCAAACTTATGAACGGCTCGGACGAGGTAGCAAAACTGATGACCCCTCCCTTGGGCTGTCTCGCTAGCGGGCCGCTTTTCGCTGCAAACAGTAATCCCGAAATCTACGTTTCGACCAACTTGGCACAATCTGGGAGTTCTTCCATGAGACGGTTCGAGCGAGAAAAGAAACTCATCAATTCCCGGGTGTTCAGTACGACATGGGGCGCTCGGGTGTTGATGGCGATTGTAATTTGCCTGCTTGCGGTTGGCGCCTCCCTTGCTGATGGTAGAAAGCACAAGTTGTCCAGAGATCTTGACGCTCTCAAAGGAAAGCGTAACGGCGCCACGGTCGACGTCATCATTCAATTCAGTCAGACGCCGACGGATATCCAGCATCAGAAGGTACGGAACAAGGGCGGGGTGCTGAAGACGAAACTGGACGTCATCAAAGGTGCCCATTATTTCGTCCCGGTGGAGTCACTCCTAGCTCTGGCGGATGACCCCGACGTTGCTCACATATCGCCCAATCGTCCGCTTAGCGGCACTTCCACATCGACTCTCGACTACACTCCTGAAAGCGTCAATGCTCAAGTCGCTTGGCAGCAGTGGGGTTTGGATGGCACGGGCGTCGGAGTGGCGGTCATCGACAGCGGCGTTACTGCCGTTGGCGATCTCTACTGGTGGATTCCGTCGAATCAGACCTACGGTTCGCGCGTTGTTTATAGCCAGAACTTTGTTCCTGGCACAACGGATACTTCGGACCAGTATGGCCACGGAACGCATGTGGCTGGGATCATTGCGAGTGAAGGCTGGTTTTCCACCGGTTCGAACTTTACTCATACATTCAAAGGGATTGCGCCGAACGCAAACATCATTAATCTGCGAGTGTTGGATCAAAATGGCGTCGGCACAGACAGCAGCGTAATTGCGGCGATCCAGACCGCCATCAGTCTGAAATCTACCTACAACATTCGAGTGATCAACCTTTCGCTTGGCCGCCAAGTCTACGAGAGCTATACGCTCGATCCGCTCTGTCAGGCTGTTGAGGCTGCGTGGAATGCGGGCATCGTGGTGCTGGCCGCGGCGGGTAACCAAGGCCGCAATTATGGCGCGGGCACGGAAGGTTACGGCACCATCGCCGCTCCCGGCAACGATCCGTACGTCATCACAGTGGGCGTGATGAAGACGGCAAACACACCGACCCGCATCGACGACACCATTGCCAGCTACAGCTCGAAAGGACCGACGGCATACGACTATGTGGTGAAACCTGGCATCGTCGCACCTGGGAATCAGGTCGTCTCCACGCTGGCGCCGAATGCGCCCCTACTGAGTACTCCCACCGACGTTTATCTGAGCGAGTACGCCAACTCGACGACAACGAACACCAGCTCGGGCGGGAATACCAAGAACAATAAGAAGAACTCCACGTCAGGC
>QHYM01000180.1 GCA_003223295.1 Acidobacteriota bacterium
GCAGTTTCCTCCCGCATGCGGAAGGACACCGCTGCCGCAAAGCTTGCCGCGCGAGTGCTGCGCTGGCTGCCTGCCGCCGGCTATGCGCCGCCCAGCCTGTTCGAACGCGCAGCGTTTCGGCTGCGCATGCGCGGCAGCTTCCTCGCGGCTCCGGCTTACCTGCTAAGACTTTCATTGTCGCCCACGGAAGAAGACTGGCAAACCGGCGATAGCGACAGTGACAACCGTCTTCTTGAAGGATTACGCCGTCCGTTCCGTCTCGCGCGCAAATACGGCCGCAGCAACAAACATTGAGAGCAAACCGCCTGCTTCCCTATCAGGCAAAGGAATGGCCTTCGGTCGGTCTGGTTGCGCATGCAAAGTCCGGCACTCTGCCACTCACCTGGCAGCGCATCCGATTTCCTTTCTGCTCTCCGGTTTTAGTTCAGTGTCACTGCCACTTGAGCCGAGTGACTCACGTTGCCTGCAGCGCCGGTAGACATTCCGGTAATGGTCAAATTCCCGCTAAGCGGCGGAACGATATGCTTCGGTCCTGAACACCCAGCCAAGCCGATAAGAACGACGGTCGCCGTAACCAGTCCTAACCGAGCGCGATGCCCCCTGACCTTCGGCAGCAGGAATAGCAGTAACAGCGCTAGCAGCAGCGGCACGATTTGCCAGAGGGAAAGCGGTGGGGTGCGCAGCGAATGCGGCGAAGCAAACAGGCCACTACTGTTCCTGGTGAGAGTAACCTGCACGGGCTGCGGGGTTGCCCCGTCAGCAGCAGTGACCGGTGTGGCTACAGTGCAAGTGCTGCCCGCGGGTGCCCCGGTGCAGGTGAACGCTACCGCTTGATTGAATCCACCGAGTGGCGTCATCGTGGCGTTGAAAACCAGCGGACTCTTCCCGGCTTGTGGGGTTGTCGCCGTGACCGTGAAATCAAACCCGCTTCCAGTAAGCTGGATGACATGCGGGCTGCCGCCAGCATTATCGGTGATAGTCAATGTTCCGGTCCGCGAAGCAAGGGCCGTCGGGGCAAACGTCACGTTGATGCTGCAATTCGCTGCGGCGGCTAAGGTTGCGGGGCCGATGGGGCAAGCACCTGCGCCGGTATTGGTTGCAGCAAAGTCGCCCGAGGCGGCGATCGAGTTGATGGTCAGAGGACCGTTACCGGTGTTTGTCAGCGTCACGGCCTGGGCGGCGCTCGTGGTGGTCAGCATCTGGCCGCCGAAGTTGAGGCTGGTTGGCGACAGGCCAACGCCCGGAGCGGTAGCAGAGCCGGTCCCGGCCAGACTCACGTTGAACGACTGAGAGCTCGATACTCCTCCATTTGTAATCGTCACCGTTATTACTAGGGTGGCGGATTCGGCAGCTGCGACCGAAGGAGTAAAGGTGACGCCGACGGTACAGGATGCCCCCGCCGCGATGCTTGTCCCGCAGGTGTTGGAGGGCGAAGCGAAATCGGCCGCGTTGCTTCCGCTGAAAGCGAGGTCACTATTTGCAAACGGTATGGGGTCCGACGTGTTGTTTGTCAGCGTCACAGTTTGCGCCACGGATGTGGCACCAACCGGTTGCAACCCGAAGTTGATGCTCGTCGGTGCAACCGACAGGGTAGGAATCAGCGTCAGCTTCGCAACAAACCCGTCGGAGGTTCCTCTGAGGACGCCTTGCAATGCTCCCGGGTTCGGAAAAACGGGGAATGCCCCCGCAGAAAAAGTCTGGCCCGTGACGTAGACATTGTTCGACGAGTCGAGCGTAATGCCCTCAATTCCATCATTGCCGCTAGCGCTCCCGCTGCCCCCGAAATAGGTCGAATAGAGCAAGTCAGCCGTTCCGTTCCCGCCGGGATTCAACTCAGAAATGAATCCATCGCCGCCCGCGCTGGTGGCCAGCGTTGGTTGGATGGCCCCGGCGATAATCGGGAAATCAGGGGAGGATGTCCCTCCGGCCACATACGCGTTGCCGTTTGCATCCACGCGGATGCCCAAGCCATTGTCCCCCCCGCTGCCGCCAAGAAAAGTCGAATACACCGGTGAATTCTGCGTAGCCGGCGGAACGGGCGCTGGCGCATGCGTGTCGATAAGGGCGACAAACGCTGGGCCGGAAGCGTTCCCCGTCGTGCTAAACGCACCAGTTGTCGTGGGAAAATTCAACGAACTTGTCTTCCCGGTTACATACGCGACATTATTGGGGCCGAGGGCAATGGCGTCTCCAAAATCAATTCCAGCGCCGCCTAGGTAACTCAAATATCCCAAGGAAGCAGCGCCTGTCTGGGTTGTGTCCACACGCGCGACAAACGCTGTGTTTGTAGAGTTGCCGGCTGGATAGCTTGGCTGCACAGCATTTGCCGTGGTCGCAAGATCCGTCGAAAACGTCACGCCCGCAACGTAAACATTGCCGGTGGAATCGACTGCGACGCCGCCTCCGAAATCGGCTACAAGACTTGTTCCGTTGAAATTTACCGCGTTCCCGCCGAAGTAGGTGGAATAGAGAAGAGAACCAGTTCCGCTGACCGTGGTATCAATTTTCGAAAGAAACGCGTTGCCACTAGGGCTCCCGAGCGTGGTTTGGAAACCGCCGACCACGGGGAAATTAGCAGTATCCGTGACCAGTCCCGCAGTCGAATCCGTATAGCCGGTTATGTAGACAACACCATTCTGTGTCCGGTCCGTCGCGATTCCGAGTCCAATGTCTCCGATGGGTTGCGTACCGTCGGTCCCCCCAAGGTAAGAGGAATAGAGTAGCGAACTCGCACCACTGGCAGTGGGATCGAGTTTCGTGATGAAGCTAGTGCCGTTTACGTTCGCCGGCGAAGTTGGCTTGAGGCCAGAGACCACCGAGCCAGTCGGGAAATCGGTCGAGACCGTGGTTCCTGTCACATAAATCATCCCCGTGGCATCTACGTCCACGCTGAATGCAAACTCGAAGGGAGTGCTGCCTGAAAGATAGCTCGAATACTTCAATTGCGTACCAGTCGGGTCAAGCTCTGTAACGAATGCCGCAGATGCGCCGCCAACGTTGGCTGCGACCGGTTCCTTCTGGAATCCATTCACGCTCGCCGGGCTTGGAAAATCAGCAGAAAAGGTAGTTCCCGCGACGATGACATTCTTATTCGCATCCACGGCAATCGCCGAAGAATCGTCGTCTGACGAACCACCAAGGTAAGTTGAATAATTCAATACCGGGTCGAGAATCAGCGGTTTGCTTCGGTCGTATTCGCCCACTACAAAGCCGACCCGGTGATTCGCTAGGATTTCATAGCGGCCGGCAATCTCGCGCCTCTCGCCGTTTGCCTGCTGGTAGATGACCGGCTTCTGAAGTTCTATCTTTCCTTTTCCTGCGTTCAACAGCAGGTCGCCGTTGGCATTAACTCGCAATTTGCCAGCGCCTTGCACGCGAAGCTGGATCACCTTGGGATCCGCACCTGGAGCAACCACAAAGTCGTACTCGAGGTGGCGCTGATTGCCGTAAAACACGAGATCGACTCCCGGATAGAGCCCGGCGTACTTCACTCTCGTATACGCAGGGATCCCCGTATGCCATTTCTTCGGATCATTGCCGAAGAAGTAGTTCACCTTTCCCGGCAGCTCATCCATTCCCAGGATCTGAGGATCAGGGTTGGCACCCTCGAAGCCCAGCCGAATCGCCGTCAACTGCTGCGCCTGGCGGGCAAGACGTGCCTTGCGCAGTGCCAGAATAGTCGCAAAGCGGTGCCGCGGCGACAGATCCAGCCGGACGTGATCCCTTAGCGCGAGGACCGCTTCCTGAGACGTCAAGAAAAGCTCGTATCCCGTCCCGTGCGAAAGATACCGGACTTCGCGGGTGGACTGTCCTTGGTTCTCTTCGAAAGTCAGGGGCAGCTTGGCATATGTCCCCGCCCACTCGCGCTTATTGGCGGCCCCTGAACCTCCTTCTCGCCGTGCGGGAGCCGCCGTATTGGCTGAATTCACCGGGAGGCCGCGTTGCTCTGAACCTCCAGAAATGGCCAACAGGAGAGCTCCACCTATCAGCGTGAAGGTGGCGAGAAGCCCCGTCATTTTCCCCCAATCACGCGGCGTGTTCATGGTATGAGTCCTCCTCGAACCGGAGTTTGCTCTGGCCGTCAGCGCAAAGTTCTTTCCGAACTGGCCACAACCATTGATCCGCACACTACTCGTTCCGGATTGGAACGGAGCTTGCCACACGCTGAAATCTGTTTTTGGAGGCGGAGACAAGATGCTGGGTGCGGCTAAACATAGTGACCCAAAATGAGAAAAACACCACCCGATATCGGAGAGTATCCTACCAGAGGACGGGCACAACCGTCGCGCCATTTTGGGAATTCTTCGGGCGACTAGGAAGAAGGAGCTTTCAAGCTTAAGAGGGCGGCAAGATCTGTCTCGATCACCGTGCAGAGATTCTGGATCCGAGGCGGGTCGCTATGCGCAAAGAGCCGGCGAATCGGAACACTGACAACCAGCCGACCAAGGGTCTCAAACTCGCGGGCACGCAAGTCACGGTCTAGGATCTTGTTGGCATACGTCTCTGCCACCAGAGACAAGAGAGCCTCTCGTGACTCCAGCGGCTCCACATAAGGAGCGTGGGCGGGGCGGCAGTCACCTAAAATGTATATCGCTCCCAGGGGAAGTGTGCGGTGCTCAAAGCGAACCCCCAGGTCTCCAAGCCATAAGCGGCGCTTATCCCACTCCGGGTTAAGCCTTTGAAGAGCCTCCGCGTGCCCGTAAAGCAGCTTTACAGATTCGGGCCAGAGGCGAAGTTCGGGATGAGACGCAAGCGCATAAAAAGACTCGTCTCGCTCTTCCATCGCCACGATGTCATCAGCCAAGACGGCATGACCCTTCTTCGAACAGGCAGCCGCAGTGGTCGACTTACCTGCTCCGGGGGGACCGACAAACGCGATGGCGCGACCTTCTATAGACACCGCACTGGCGTGCAAAGAAATCACGCCCCGCAGGCGCAACAACAGCCCAAGGACAGGGCCGAGCAAATAGGAAGTCATATTCTCAAAAGGCAAGCGATCCGGCCAGGTTGCCCAAATATTCTCGCACGATTGATCCAGCCAAAACTGCGTGCCATCTTCATACTGCATGCGCACAAAGGCGCCCTGCTTTACTCTCCAGACTTGGAGTACGGCGTCACCTTTGTCATTGGTTTCGGAGCTGGCGTACGTCAACTCCTCAGAGGCTCGCTCGTTCCTTGATTCGGCATACGGCGCGACTCCCAGGTGTAATGCTAGATCACGTTTTTCCACCGGGTTTTCGTCCAGCGGGATACCGGGAAGAGGCCTATTGGAACGAAAGACCAAGCCAAAGAATTTGTACTGGTAGCTCAATCCTTTAAGTTTGCGAGGACCGACCATCGGCGCGCGAGAAATACAGCCTCTGGCAGCATGGTGTAGGCGACTTTCTTGTTCGGAGGCAGAACGTGGCTCGGGTAGTACTTTGTTGGACCAAATTGTGCAATAAGCCCGGTGACCCCATGTCAAAGGTGAGTCGCAAACTTTTTCGCACCTCTGCCCCCGTCCAACCTGCCGCTGGTGCCAACCTTTTGTGTCAGTTCCCGAACCGTCCCATAAACGGTCAACGAAGGCTTTTTGTAAGGTTTCTTTGGTTCCCGTTTAACGGGTCTAGCCATTCCTAGCCTCCGCACGAATGTTATATCCAATTCTGCGCGCCGACTGCAACCAAATGTTCAAACAGTAGGGCCTTAAGGACACGGTGAGCTGTGCTGCATTCATCTTAGCATGCGGAACAGCGAGCGCAGAGCGCTCTATGTAGCGATCCAGTTCCGGGGTGAACGGCATCGTTTCCAGTTTCGCGCTTCCGGTGCGCTCAATCTGCGCCCGCACAGGATCACCCTGCACTGGCGTTTTCGGACGAGTCCTCACTCGCTCCGGCAACCGCCCGGCCATCGCCTCGCGCAGCAATGCCTTCTTGAAGAACCAGGGAAACGGCGGAATGGCCAGAAGAAAATTCACCATGCGCAAGTCCAAAAAGGGATACCGCGTCTCTACTGGATGACCCGTCACGCCCGGATCTTCTTGCTCGAACAGATGCGTCCATTGCGGCAGGGACAGCGATCCATAGCCCCTTGGATGAATCGGATGCGCCTTCCACGATTTTGGTAGCTTGGCCTGTTCCTTCCAGCGCTCGGCGAGATGCGCACGGCGGACAAAGTCAGGAGCCAGCCACGGCGGATACACTGGGTGATCGGGATCTTTCGCGACCAGCCGCATTGCGCGAACGTGAATGCCGCGCCAGGGAAAAGGCCTTGCCCACAGATAGTTTGCTACGTCCGTAAAGAGCTGTCTCCATTCTGAGCGGCGGCGCAAATCTCTGACGTACGGCCACATCTGGAAATCCATCAGGTTGTCGCTACCTTCTCCGGAGAACAGAACCCGGCAATCCGCAGAAATGTCGCGGCAGGCGTCGGAAATTGCCGTAGGAAAGGGGCTATCGAGGGGTTCGGGCCACGTCGATTCCGGATCATCCCAGCGTTCGAAGAGCTGCACGTCATCCATGACAATGAACTTGAGCGGAATGCCTAGAAACTTACCTACTTCGCGCGCAAAATCCCCATCGCGGTCTGGAATCAGCGATTCATATACATGTGTGTAGCCTCGAATCTTCGCGGCGAAAGCGTTTCTGGCGGATAGCTCCTTTGCCACCACGGCCACGGAAGACGAATCCAGCCCGCCACTCAAAAGGATTCCGGCACGCTCGGTGCGTAGGCGATCCGCAACGGCCTTCTCGAAAATGGAATCGAAGTTTTCGACGTATTCCTGCGGCTTCGCATAGCGGATGCGCCCATCCGTGGGAGGCGCCCAATAGCACTTCACCTGCATGCCGCGGGACGAAACCGTGAGCGAGTGGGCGGGCGGCAAGCGCTGGATATCGCGAAAAACAGTAGTGGCGTTATCGCAGTTTAGCCCGAACAGAAGAAAATCTCCGACCGCCGGTTCATTCAGCTCGCCCTTAACATTCGGATGCAAACGGATACAGTTCAGCGTATTGCTGCAGAGAAAAACCCCTCCGAGCTGCGCATAATAGAAGGGTTTGATTCCGAAATGATCCCGAGCGCAAAACAGTTGTTTGTGGCGGGCGTCCCAGAGCGCGAAGGAAAAATCTCCCCGCAGACGATCGATACAAGGCGTGCCCCAGGCCGCGTAAGCCTGCAAAATCAAATCGCAGTCCGCTGCGTTCGAACACAAGTTCCGCTTGGCGCGCTTCAACTCATCAATGAGTTCCTCGCGGGCGTCGAGTCGCGCATCTGCGACAATCCGGTAGCGCCCCTCCAAGCTCGCCGGCTGCCGCTCAGTCTTCGCTTCGTACGTGGCTCGCAGCAGCGTATGACCCATGCCCACCGCCCCATCCAGGCACACCTCACGGGCATCCGGTCCGCGAAAAGAGAGAAAATCAGTAAGGGACTTCAACAGCGCCGGTTCGATTGGCGCATTGTCCCCGTGCATCATGCAGACGAAACCGCTCAATCAACACACCCCCCTACGAAAGACCCGGCTGCTCTGACGTTCGAAAGGGGGACGCTTTCGCCGCCGCTCCAATTGGCCGGATACCCGCATTCCCCGTGAGGCTTGCCCTCGAAGCAGGGCCATACAGGAAAGAATTAGGTCTCGAATTGCTCCCAGGCTGGAATTGCATTCTACTGTCGGGCTCGTTTCGCGGCAACCTTGTTCTCTGAGAATCTGCAATTCAGACACTGGAGTGGGGGACGGGGAGAAAGAGCGAAGGAGAGGTGGCTGAAGCGAGCAGATTGTTTGCATAGGAAGGAGGTTCTCCCGCCCAGACGACCGATTCAGAGGGCACAAGGAAGAGATTCTTTTATCGTGGCCGTCCCTGGGAAGGAGAAACGGCTACGGTCGCTGCTTGGCACAGCGGTCTTCAGCCGTGGATGCTGCCAACCAGGTGCATGCTACGGAGCGCGAGCATGATCGAGTTGGTGAGCCAGACCGCGACGCAGCTTTTGCGTTTTGGTCAATATTTTCCGGCGAGCCGT
>QHYM01000454.1:0-1040 GCA_003223295.1 Acidobacteriota bacterium
AACCGAAGCTTCCATCGTTATCCAGATCCGCGTACAAATACGCTCCTTGGGCGGGAGTCTCGACCAGCACAACGGGAATCAGCTTTTCGCCCGCCAAATACCGCACCTTGCCATAAACGCACTTGCGTTCTTCGGAACTGGAACGGCGGGATTGGCTATTACAGAAGCGCTTGAGGAGAGTGCTATGGTCCAGAAGAACGAGAACTCGGGGGCCAGGGTGCCATCGAGGCTGCCTGAATATGTCTGATACTCCTGCTCGTTCTGCGGTCGGAAAGCCGATAAAGCTTTTGATGTCCGGCGTCAACTATTTTTGATGCCAAAGGAGCGAGTACGGCGACGACAAAGTCCCGCCGGTGCATGATTCCGATTCTACAGCAGGACCCCGATTGGGCGCTGGTGTCGCAAGTGGCGTTCACTGGACGCTAACAATATTTTGGCCCTTACGGGCTCTTCAAGAGGGCCCCGTCAGGCCGGACAGAGGCGGAAGGTCTGATTTTTCGGACTTCAGTCTTTCTTGTCGTAGCGCTTTGCCCAACAGAAGCCAGTCAAGGCTCTTTGCCGAATGAAGCGTCAATCTAAGGAAGGAGGACGGTGAGTGTCACTTCGCTTTGGCCGAGTTCGTAGCGGGATAACTGCGTTTGCCCAATGCCGAGGATGCGAGCAAATTCCGCCTGAGTAAGGTCAAAGCCACGAATCTCCCGAATCCGGCGGCCGATGGCCACTCGATCGGGCGCGGCTTTCGCGATGGGGACCTTCCTGACCTTCCTGGAATGTGCTTGGCGGGTATGCATTGATAGTTTGAATATGTATCAAAGCGATGGAACTGATTGATGTTCCCCTATTGCGATCTCTTTCCCCTATTATTTTCACGGATTATAAGGACAGGAACAAGCAGGTAAAATCCTGGGTTAGAAAGCGTCGTGACCACTTTACCGACACGTCCGCATCGGCAAACTGGCACCACTGGTACGACCGGGCAGCACGCCCGCTTACAGCGAAGAATGTAACGGAAGAATTTTCGATTCATCCCCGCATAACGT
>QHYM01000454.1:1048-3162 GCA_003223295.1 Acidobacteriota bacterium
CGCCGTTCACATCAAGTGGACCCACCGGCATTTAGAATGACTTAGGTGAAAACGGTCCTGGCCTGATAACGCTGAACATATGTAGAGCTTAAACGATTGCTTTTGTTGAGCTGCCCCCAAGAGCGTGAACAGTCAGAAGGAACCGACACCAAAGGAAACTGGGGAAGTCGCGGAGGTCGGTGTCGGTGGGCATGAAGGTCATGATAACAACTGGGCGCATGCATGCCTTCATCCGCGATGGACAAGCGAGGATGCCTCCATAGAACCAGAAGTCCACGGAAAAGGCTGAGGCAGAGCGCCAGACAAATCCTAGGCACTGATGCACCTTGTGGGTATCAGCAGGTGTGCGTCACTGTGTCAACAACCGCGACTTGAAACTAGTGGTACGGAGATTCCAAGACAATGACCGGGAATTCACTCTTTCCTTCTTTCCGGTCCAGAAACTAGAGCCGCCGTCCCTTCCGTATCTGCCAGGAGTCGGCACATACAAACCTCGTCGCTGTTATCGTGCCTCTTCGGTGAGAGTGCTAACAATACTGGACCGTGAGCGCACGTATAAAACAGACCATCCACGCCGAAAGAATCGACGTGGTGGCGACACAATTGCCCATCGAGGTGTCAAATAGCGTCGACGGCAGGTGTAGGTTGATGATGAAGTACCGTCTAAAAGATTCGGTTCCAGCGGTGTATCACACGCATGAAGGCGGGGAACTTCGAGTAATGCTTCCAGCCCGTGCGATTGTGACGGAATCTTCCCAGTACTCCATAACACCCAAGGGAATAGTCGCAATTCTGTGGGAGGGGCGTCTTTACCAAGTTCGCCGGAAGGACCTGCTCAATAAGGCAGAGCGGACTGCAACAGCCTGAAGTTCGCGAGTACTCTCAGGAGCGAGTTCTCGCTCACTAATGCGTGAGGGAGCCGCTAGGTTGATCCGCGATTTCGAGGCCAGCTTTTGTCCGCTATAATGTACCCGCTATATGGCTGGTTGCGACCTGGTAAGCGAGTAATCCTCGATATGGCAGCCCAAGCCGAGACCCCGGTGAACATGTTCCACTCGCTTGACCGTGATATGGTATTGCAGTCGGAGGAACGGTTCAGGAGAGCCGAAACTCTCTCCAGGAATAACAATCTCGCATTGCAGGCGTTCACCCGTTCTGAATCGCTCTCTGGTGATGCAATAGAGTCCTTCGGTGCTGAGATTTTCCGTGGTGCCTTCAACTACTTCAACTAGAGGTTTGCCGGACTGCCGGAACAGACGCACCGGCCAATGCAATGGTACCCGCTTATGTTTGCGGCGATCACCAGAAAAGGCCATGGCTGCCATATCTTTGGGCCGATAACGATACCGATGTGGCCGTCCTTCTGGCATCAGTAGTTCGCTTCTCAGACTGCAAACATACGGCAGAAGCCACTCGGCGTTTAGAACATCGATATTTGCGGCAATTATGGGTCCAATGCCGCACCCCCCTTGATAAAACGGGGCAGGCGCGGGATTCACCGCCCAAGGTCACCAAGCTGCAGAGACTGCTCTTGCCTTCGGACCGTCCAGCAGTCCCTTTATCGCATCAGCCAATGCGTCGGCCCGGAATGGTCTTTGAAGAAAGGTATTTGTTTACCGCGCTGAACACCAATAAAACCGAGCCTTCCGACAAGGGGCTGGACAAAAGTCCGAGTTTCGTTTAGAGTATGATTTGTTTCTCAAGTCCCTCAATCCGGTCCGCCGCTTCCGAGAACTGGCGCAGGAGCTACGCCGTACGCGGGAAGGACGCGAGCAAGTGCGGCGGCGGATTGAGCAGTTGGAGAATGAGAACGAGCGGCTGGAGAGGGAGCACCAACGGCTGCAAGAGGAAATCAAGAGGCTGCGCAAGGAGCTGGAAACCGCGCAACGTGCCACCCGGCGCCAAGCCGCCCCGTTCTCCCGAGGTCTTCCCAAGAGCCACCCCAAAACTCCCGGACGTAAGTCTGGTGCGGCCCATCGCCCGTACTACCAACGGCCAATCCCGCAACAGGTAGACGAAGAGATCACCGTATCGGCACCCGCGCAGTGCCCGGCCTGCGGCGCGCCGCAGACGGTCGATCGGGTGGAGTCGCAATACCAGGAAGAGATCGTGCG
>QHYM01000132.1 GCA_003223295.1 Acidobacteriota bacterium
ATGTGTGGGTAGCGAATTATTGCCTAACCTGCCTAAGGTTCGTCACCCTTGGGTCGTCCATTCCCCTGTGCGTGACAGAAACTGCAGCCCCAGTGCAAATCTCTTCGCTTGAAGGGTCTGGCAGTAGACGATTCGCGCGCGCGCCCAGAACTCCCCACGCTGCGACTTAACAAAAACAGGAGTGTCCGGCCTCCACGGCCGTTCTGTCTGGACGCGCGCGCCGCAGGCGCTGATGTTCTCTGTGGAAGCATCCTCTGCGACCACCGGTTGCGACCCACTCGAGAGCAATATCTGAAGGCTCTCGGGATTCCGCTTTTCCCTCCGGTCATCCATACTGCCGCCCATTTCTGCGGCTGGGGTCACGACGATTTACACGTCAAGCTGGGGGGCTGGAGGGTGGGTGAACCCCTCGGAAACTAAGGGTCTCGGAGGCTCAAAGAGGATCACCCACATGTCACGAAAGAAGCGTACCGTTAGTTTGGGGTAGCTCATAGCCCGTACAATAGGGTAAACACCCTCATTCGCGCTCCAGTGAATCTGGGCCTAGTTACGGTCGGCCGGGCCGGTCTTCCTTTCAGCCATCCTGCGATCCTCATCCAAACCAACGACTTAAAGACATACTGGACAAGTAAACAGAACTGGGCTATGATGTTTGTTGACTTGGGTATGATTTCTTTTGTGCCCAGCCCAGAA
Source organism: Acidobacteriota bacterium (assembly GCA_003223295.1). GTDB lineage: Bacteria > Acidobacteriota > Terriglobia > Acidiferrales > UBA7541 > Acidiferrum. Next base: position 694 of record QHYM01000132.1, read on the forward strand.
TGTGTCCGCGCCGCGCTGTGCTTCTAAGATCCCCCGCTACAAAGTTCGCTCCTCTTGGTCTCTACCTGTAACTCCCTCAGAATCAACAGTTCTGAAAGTGTATCAAAACAAATGGTTTTAACCTTAGAATCAACACCGACGCAAAAACCGGGGGTGGGGACCTAGCTTCATGTGTTACTTTTTTACTTCCTCGCTTCGCTCGGACTCCTACCCGCTCCAGGGAGTTCGCTCCAGGGCGCGCTCAAATTCGGCGCGCGAGTGCACGGGCTCGCCATGAGACACGATTAAGTGCTCGAACGGCAGCTCCAGCAGTTCGCGCAGCGCGGGCAGGACGCGTTTTTGGTGCCATGGCGTGGCCCAGACGCGCAATTCCCCTCCCGGCGCTGTCAACGCGTCGGCAAAGACGATTGCACGCTGCTCCGGCAGCCACAGAGGTGTTTCGTTGCGGTCCCGTCCGTCATAGAGCGCAACAAGGCCTCCCGGCAGCTTGCTTCCGGGTTCAAGAGGAGCCAGCTTGGTCTCAGGTATATCCACTGGGTCGAAAAGACGCGGGCCGAAGGCGCGGGCCTGATAGCGGCGCACAAACTGGTCAACATGGCGAACATGGTCTGGCTTGAGAACCACTACTACGGTCGGCGGACGCGCGTCGAGCCGTTTCCACACTTCCACTGCGTCCTCAGGCGGAGCCAGCGGGTCCAAAACCAACGTCTCGCCTTCAGACACGGCGCATGTGCACGCCACAACCGGCTCCCAGCCCTGCCCCGGCCGCCAGCGGGGATGTTCGAGGCGCCAGATCCACAGGCCTGGCGCTATGTCGCGCATCTCGACTTTCGCTTTCGGCTCCTGCTTCATTTCGCGCGCCTCCTGAAGATTGCGGCGGGAGCACGATTGTAGTGCCTGCCCAGTCGCCACCGTCAAGAGAGAACAGCATTCCGAACGAAACGAAACCTGCGGAAAGAGCACAACTCTAGGGGAAGAAGTATGAACTACCACTTCGCGTATCTGGTTGGGGCGCTCATTTTTGACGCGGCCTGGGTCGCGTGCTACTTCTTCGGAAAGAGCCATCGCCCGCAAATGATTTGGGGCACGGTGATTACCGCTCCGCTAGCGCTCACCAGCTTCCTGTTCGTTCCGCAGTATTGGAGGCCTCCTTCTCTGTTTGACCTGGACGCGCGGTTTCGCGTGGGAATCGAAGACTTCCTGTGGGCTGGGGCCGTGGGCGGGATTGCTTCTGTCGTGGGAGAAATGTTCCTCAAGGAGAAACTAGCTGTGCGAAGAAAGCAGCCGCGCAAGAAGCACTACGCGCCTTTCATCGTGATGCTCGTGGTCTTTTTGGTTCTATGGTTTTGGCATCCCCACAAGAACATTTACAACACCGCGATTGCCTTTGCAGTCTGCGCGCTCGTAGTCGCATTTCTTCGCCGCGACCTGATCTTGACGATGTTTGTCGGCGCAGGAGTTTTCACGCTTTTGTATTTTGCTCTGTTTTTGTATTTCCTGGCGCTGTACCCGGACTTTGTGCCGCGCTACTACAATGTCCCGAATCTCCTGGGCATGTACGTCGTAGGAGTGCCCATCGAAGAGCTTTTGTTCGCGGCGTCGGGCGGCGCCGTCTGGAGCGTGGCTTACGAGTATTTGCAGGGATATCGCTTTGCGCCGGGCCAGCGCTTCCGCCTTGTGGAGATGTAGGGGCAGTACGAGAGGGTAAAGCCGCCGAATCTAACTGCTTGAAACAGAAAGGGATGAGCCGCTAAGAAGGGGCCGCGCCAAGTACTATTGACGTTGCCATGCACGAGAAGGAAGATGGCCATGTAGGAAAGCCCACCTCATTTCCCCTGAACATCAAAGTTGCACAGGATCACGTTCGTGGACGCTCCCCTTCTGCGCCGCGCCGAAGACCGCATCTCCTTGAAGATGTTTGTGAAGATTTCTGACCCATCGACGGGCGCATTCGAAGTCACATCCACGATTGATGTGAGTTGCCACGGCGCGCGCGTAGTGACGAAGAGCCTCTGGGATACGAACCACGACCTGCTTGTTCAACCGATTCGAGGGAGCCTCTCTTCACGCGGCCGCGTGGCGCATTGCGAAACGCGCCACGATGGCTCTTACGAGATGGGGCTTGAGCTGTATCCTCCCACGGAAGATTGGACTCGGTCCGGGAAGTTGCCGCGCAAGCTGACGACGAAGAGTTGAATCACAGCAAGCTGACCATTTCGAAATCATCGGCAGCGTAGCCAAGACTCAACAATTGCCTTCCGCAATCGTGTAGCATGCGGGCATTCTCAGGCCCCGCAGAAAATCGCAAAATCCATATTCATGAAGTGATCGGGAGGAACGATGGCGACAGCCGTGTTCCAACCTCGAGAGTCGCGCCTGGACAAATACTTTTCCCCGGGAAAGGCGCTGCTGATACTGGCAACGGTGTTTTTGGGATTTGCGCGGTCCTACTTTTTAGCGGGAGTGTTTAACGCGCCGCAGCCAGACTGGCTGATTCATTTGCATGGGGCGGCGTTCTCCTCATGGATCCTGTTGTTGACCGGATGGCCTCGGAAGGCCCTCCCTACCCCACAAGGCAAGATTCTCAGAATCTTTAGAGCCTTACATTTTCAGAGACAGTACTTTGGTGCAGGTTCCTGGGAGGAAGGGCCTGTACTTTTTTGAGATTGCCTCACTTTGCAGCAGCGGCCTAAAGTGGAGGTTATGTTTGGCCGACCTGAAAGAACAACTGTAAGTCTAGCGGCCAAGTCCTCCCCGCTAGGAGGGCCAGCGAGCTATTACGGCCAAGGGGCGGAAATCGACCTGAAGCGGCTTGGGCGGCGCGAATGGTGGCTATGGTTTTCTGCCCTGACAGTGACAGCGCTTTCCGCGGGGGGATTGCTACTAACCTCGTTTTCCCGGATGTTCGGGCGCAAAGACCACTTTTATGAAATGAACGCGGACCAGGCGCGCTGGGGAATTCTGTGTCTGATGCTCCTTTTCAACGGCTGGATGGTCTACCGGCAGAGGGTGTTTCGAAAGCTGCGCAAGCGAGCAACTGCGCCGGCCTCCGGGCTTGAGGATGGCGGGTCGGGGGTAGACGACACTGCCGCGATTGATCCAGTGACGGGACTATTCACCCGCACTTCCGCGCTGCTGCATCTCGGAAAAGAAATCGCGCGCGCGAAGAGACAGAACACCGCGTTGAGCCTGGCAACAATTCACCTGGAAGACTTGGGGGACCTCACACGCCAGTACGGCAAGACGGCGGTGGATCAGGCGTTGAAAGAGTTTGCGAGGCGACTGAAGGAAGTGAGCCGCGGCTCAGACTATGCGGTGCGGCTGGCCAACGACGATTTCGTATTAGTGCTGCCGAAATGCAACGTTGGCGAAGTCACTCAAGTGCTGAACCGCATGGGGCACATGGAATTGGAATGCGCCGGCAAGAAGATTTCTTTGGCGTACACAACCGGGTGGGTGGACTATCAGCCGGGGGACATGCCTTCCGACTTGCTGAAACGCGCTTCGCAGCTTCTGCACCTCTATGGCGATGCCACCAAAGAAACGTACACCGCAACCGGCACCTCAAACTAGCCTCCAGAAACCCGAAAAGCGAAACTGGAAAATCGAAATTAGAAAATCGCAGGCCGCCGAGATCTTTGGAATTAGCGGCTTCGCCACTCCGCCCGCTTCAAGCCCTATTTCTCTCGGAAAACGTAGGAGCCGCCGCTGCGCGTCGTGATGTGCGGTGAGCTGTGGTCCTTTTTCGAAGAGGTCGTAGCCTTCCTTGAGATTGCGCCAGAAAGCGACGAGCCCGGGCTGATTGGCATGCGTGGCTGCCAAAGATTTGAGCCCGCCCTCGGTGAGGCGCGCAGGAAAAATCTGAATCGGCAAATGCTGCTGGCCCTGACTGTGGACAAGAACCGCAAGCCAATAGACTTCCTTGATCCCATCGTCCGTGATGGGAATGCACCCGATGGATGCACAGTTTCCGTGAAGAAAAATATCGCCACCAAAATTTGGGCGAAAACCAAGAATCCGGTCGGAGGCGTTTGGATAGTTGATATGCAGGCTCAGAAAGAAATTGCTTTGGGGGTTGAACCAATCAAGTTCGTAGAAGCCTTCCGGGACCTGCTCGTCGCCATACCTGCGCTTTGGGCCCAGGACACCGGATGAAGTGCAGATGCGGTATTCATGGACAAGGACGTACGACTGATCGGCAGCGGCGTTGGCCCAGAGTTCGAGGGAAGCTTCCCTCTTGAAAGCTCGAAGCAAGATGGCGTGCGGAAAATAAGGGAGGCCTTTTGCCTGGAACCTTTCGCGCAAGAGCGCATCTTTTTCCGCCGCAGCGGTGCGAACACGTGGGAACTTCAACTGGAGGTCGCGAAATGTCTTGGGTTGCTCAGGTGAGGAAGGAAGTGCAGAGAAGGAGAGTAGGACCAAGGCAAGCGCGAATCTCATAGGCGATGGCCTCCGGCGAAAGGATAGCACGCAGGCCAGTGCTAGTCGGTGGGGGCTTGTTTGTGCAGAGTGGTGCAGAGGGTGAGGGCGGTGTTGGGGTCGACGGCGTTGTCGCCTTCGTCGATAAGGCGGATGATGCCCTGCTTGTCGATGACGATGTTGGCGCGGAGAGCCCACTGATAGTCTTCGTTTTCGATGCTGTACGTTTTCAGGATGCCGTAAGAGGTAAGCATCTTGTGGTTCATGTCGCTGAGCAAGGGAAAGTGCAAGCCGTTCTGCTCAGCGAAAGCGGCGTTGGCCGCGGGACTATCGAGGCTGACGCCAAAGACCTCCGTGTCGGCGCTGGGGATGCGGCCGGAGTCGATGCCGGCCTGGACGGCACGCATTTGCTTGGTGCAACCCTCAGAAAACGCGAGGACGTAAACGGCGAGGAAGACGTTCTTCTTGCCGCGGTAGTCGCTCAGCTTGACGGTCTTCCACTCATTGGTGAGCAAAGTGAAATCGGGGGCCATGTCGCCGACCTTGAGAGACATGTGGGCAACCTGCGATTTGCGCACCTGGTGAGCGAGCGGAGGCGCGGCAATTGCGGCAATCAGGAGAAAACCTATAACAACGGCGCGTTTCATAAGGATTCCATAGCCTACGATTTCGACCAGCTCGTAACTATACCCATCCTTGTTCTTTGAGACCAGCCAAGAGCCAAAAATATTCCCAGGCGGAGAAACGATTGTGTGCCTTCATCAAATTGCCTTTGCAGCACGTGCTACGAAACGTACGGACCGTGGATTGGGTCTATAATATGCGGCCCTTGGAACGTCGAAGTGGGTTGTGTCGCGAGTGGAAAGGAATTGACGATGAGAGCAGCGAATTCGAGGCAAGGCATGTCTCGCAAAGGGAAGCGCATTGCGCGGCTGAGCATGTACGCGGCCTTGGCGGCGGCAAGTTTTCTGGTCGCGCGGGCCTGGGCTGGGCAGGAGAACGCGGTGACGACCGTGAAGGGGGAAACGGTTTCAGAGAATGCAGCAACGCACGTTGCCCCCAACTACGCACTCGAAGAGCGGTTTTTGCCCGATCAACTCAACAAGCTGGTATTTGATCTGGCCGTGACGCCGCACTGGTTCAGCGAGTCCGACCGATTCTGGTACAGCTTCCAGACCACGGAGGGGACGCGATACTACCTTGTGGACCCGCTGAAGAAGTCCAAGACTCCGCTGTGGGACAACGCCAAGGTGGCCGCGGCGCTCTCGACGCTTACAAATTTCCCCTATGAGGCGCAGCATCTTCCCATCAAGCGGCTGAAACTGGTGGAAAAAGACGCACGGATACGATTCGAAGTGGAGATTCGAAAGAACGCGGTGGTGCCGAATGAGCCGAAAAAAGAAAAGAGCCAGGAGGACATCGAGGAGCAAGGCAAGGAAGAGGGGATGAAGCAGGGAGAGCAGCAGAGCCAGGCGGCGGGACCGGCGGGAGAGAAACCTGAGGAAACGCGCACACTTTATTTTGAGTACGATCTGGCAACGGGGAAAGTCACGCGGCTGGACAACTTTGAAGCGCCGAAGAAAAAACCAATGTGGGCTTCCGTGTCGCCGGGAGGAAAAACCGCGGTATTCGCGCGGGGCCACAATCTGTACCTGATGGATGCAGAGAACTACGCGAAAGCCTTGAAAAAGCCAGGCGATACGAGCGTGGTGGAAGCGCAAGTGACGACGGACGGAGTGGAAAGATACAGCTATGCGCGCGTGCTGCTGCCGGAACAAGAAGAACAACTTAGGAAACAAGACAAGGGTGATACCAACAAAGCGGGGCTGCGGACGCCCACGGTGACGATTCACTGGTCGAAGGACTCCAAGAAATTTGCATTGGAGCGAGAAGACAACCGCAAGGTGGGCGACTACTGGGTCATTCATTCGCTAACGAATCCGCGGCCGATCCTGGAGAGCCGCAGTTATCCTCTGCCGGGGGAGACAAACGTACCCATCGGCGAAATCGACATTTTTGACGTGGCAAGCAAACAGCGCGCGGTGGTACAGCCAAAAAGTTTTGTGGATGAGGTGCTGACCATCTCCGATGCCGCGCAAACAGAGCGCGACCGGGAAGAACTCAGAGAGGAGCAAGAGGAAAACCGCCTGAATCCGACGCCGCTTTCGCGTTTAAGCCCGAAGTGGGCGGCGGACACTTCGGACAAACTCTACTTCACAAGCCGGAGCCGGGATTTCCGGCAAGTGGAGGTGGACGTGGCGGACAGCACCACGGGCAAAGTGCAAAAACTGATTGAAGAGCGCTCGAACGTGTGGATGACGCAAAAGCCGCTCCGCTTAGTGGAAAACGGGAAGGAAATGTTGTGGTGGTCGGAGCGGGACGGATGGGGCCACTTCTATCTCTATGACGGCCAGGGGAAGCTGAAGAACCAGGTGACCGCGGGCGAATACGTGACGGATCAAGTCGCTTCCGTGGACGAGAAGACGCGGACGCTGTACTTCACGGCAAACGGGCGGGAAGCCGGGGAAGATCCATACTACACGCACTTGTACCGAACCGGTCTGGATGGGAACGGGTTGAAACTGCTGACGCCCGGGAACTTTACGCATGCGGTGAACTGGCCAGATTCGGGCAAGTATTTCGTGGACGCGTTTTCGAGGGTGGATACGGCGCCGAAGTCTACGCTTTTGGATGGACAAGGAACAACCCTCAGTGAACTCGAGACGACGGATGTGTCGCAACTGATTGCGGCAGGGTTCAAATACCCCGAGACGTTCAGAGTGAAAGCTGACGACGGTGTGACGGATCTTTACGGAGTGATTTACAAGCCGTTCGATTTCGATACGAACCGGAAGTATCCCGTGATCGAGTTCGTGTATCCCGGGCCACAGGTGGAGCAGGTCACAAAGTCGTTTTCGCCGAAAAGCCCTAACGTGCCCCTGGCGCAGTTAGGTTTTGTGGTCATCGAGGTAGGCAACCGGGGTGGAAGTCCGCAGCGGGACAAATGGTACGACAGTTATGGATATGGAAATTTGCGGGACTACGGTCTGGCGGACAAGAAGGCGGCTGCGGAGCGCCTGGCGGCAACGCACCCATACATGGATTTGAGTCGGGTTGGGATGTGGGGCCACTCCGGCGGAGGATTCATGACGGCGGCAGCGATGCTGCAGTATCCGGACTTTTACCGGGCGGGATGGTCGGAATCAGGGAACCATGACAACAACGTGTACAACAATACTTGGAGCGAGAAATACCACGGGGTGAGGGAAGAGACGCAAAAGGACGGAACAGAGAAGTTTTTTTACGAGATCGACAAGAACTCCGAATTGTCCAAAAACCTGAAGGGCCATCTCATGCTGACGACCGGGGACATGGACGATAACGTCAGCATGGTGAACACCATGCGTTTGGCGGACACCCTCATCAAGGCGAACAAGCGGTTCGAAATGCTGGTGTTCCCCGGAATGCGGCACAGCTACATGCCGATCCAGAGCTATGTCATCGTGGCGCGCGGGGACTTCTTCAGCAAGTGGCTGCTGGGAAGCTCGGATTCCGGCGCAGACGTCATTGTACTGCAAAGGGCCAAGCAGGCAACGCCGAGCAAGAAACTCAAAGAATAGGCTGAAGGTGCAAGGCAACCCTTAGCGCCCTGCACTGGCATCAGAAGGAAGTGGGATAGCCAGGCGGGAGCCCACCCAGATTGCAAAAGATGTGGTTCGGCCTGGCCTTTCGTTCAGGGTATAATCTAGGGCCTATACGGGGAGGGCTGCGGGCCGGTACGGCTTTTGCAGCCTGTTGTGAAGAATCCTAGATTCGCAAGAGAGGTGCGGATTGCGCGTTACTTTTTCAGGGGTTAGCGCGAAGTGCTTAACCATCCTAATGGCCGGTGGATTGATTCTGCTGAGCGCCACGCCTAGCAATGCCCAAATCCTGCACAAAAAGAAAAAGATCAATAAATCCACCAGCGCGGACAATACCGCGGAGCCAGACAAGATTCTGTACGACAAGGCGATGGACGACGTCAAGCACGGCAGGCACGAGGTAGGCCGGCTGAATTTGCAGACGCTGATCAATACGTATCCGGACAGCGAGTATCTGGCCAAAGCAAAGCTGGCGATTGCGGATTCCTATTACAAAGAGGGCGGGACGGCCAACACTACCCAGGCCGTTCAAGCGTATCAGGATTTCCGCGTGTTTTTTCCGATGCTTCCGGAAGCAGCGTACGCGCAACTGCAAGTAGCCATGGCGCATTTCCGGCAAATGGAAAAGCCCGACCGCGACCGGACGCAGGCTAAGGAAGCCGAGGACGCGTTCCAGACATTCCTGCAGACGTATCCGAACGATCCGCTGGGTGACAAAGCGCAGCAACATTTGCGCGAAGTGCAGGAAGTGCTGGCGGAGGGAGATTTTCGGATCGGCTATTTTTATTACACGACGCGAGGCGACAAGAGAGCGGCAGCTTCGCGGCTGGCCGCGCTGGTAAACCGGTATCCGCTGTACAGCAAGGCGGATCGCGCGCTGTGGATGCTAGGAAACATCTGGGAAGGCACGGAAAAGAAAGAGCTGGCGGCGCCGTACTACGCGCGGCTCGTGCGGGAATACCCGCTTTCGCCGCTGGTTCCGCAAGCGAAGGATAAACTGAAGGCGCTGAAAGCGCCGGTGCCCCAGGCGGACCCGAAGGCCGTGGCGTGGATGACTGCCGAAAAGAATGCGCAGCGGAAGCATGATTCCATGGTTTTGAAGCCGTTGGCGTTGGTGCACACGAATCCCAGACAGGAATTGTATGCGGCTGCGAAGACCGGATCGCCAACGATGACGCCAGAGTCGGACAATGACGCTGCAGCAGACATTCTGTCCGGTGGAGATCAACCGCGTATTGCCGGCGCGGGGACAGGAATCGTAGCGACGGTGTCACCGGGAGGCACCGCAGAAACAACGAGTGGAGCAGAAACCGTAACGCCGCCGACAGAGGGAAGCGATACGAAGCCAGAGGCGCAAAAACCCGATCCGGGGGCACCTGCGGCTGAAGGCGCCTCTGCTAACGCTGCGACCGCGGCAGGGACAAGCGATGCTCCGGCGAAGACCGACGGGGCTGCCGAAGCCGCGGGAACGACGGACGGAACTGCCAAGACTGATGGAGCGGCCACGACCGGGGCCACGGGAGGGCAAGCCAGCGACGCAGCCAAGCCGGATGCCACAGCGCCACAGGACCCGTCGCAAGCGGGAGATCCATCCGACAAGAAAAACTCCAAGAAAGAGTCCAGCAGCAAGAAAAAGAAGGGGCTGAAAAAGATTATCCCCTGGTAGTGCCTCCGGGGCCGGGTTACACAGTGTAGAAATGAGATAAGGGGTGCGGCGAACAAGCTGCGCCTCTTGTTGTTTCAGCCCATCAAACCAAAAGATGAGTGTGTGCTATAGGTCAGTATTGATTTGCGACACACACCTACCCCGCGGAGATTGACGAGCACGCCCGCGAATGCTCCAATAAAATGAAGGCAGGGCACCCTACAGGGCTGCGGTGCAGCCGGAGTGGCTTGCGCAGTTGAAGTATCGCCGGAGGGCGTTTTAGTGCCGAAGATTCTGGTTGCCGACGACAACAGCAACATCCAGAAGATGGTCAGTCTTGCACTGAAAGATCAGGGCATTGACGTGGTCGCTGTTGGAAACGGCGAAGCGGCGGTGCGAAAGATCGCGGATGTGCGGCCGGACCTGGTGCTTGCCGACGTGTTCATGCCGGTGAGAAACGGCTATGAAGTCTGCCAGTTTGTGAAAATGGATTCCGCTCTGTCGCATATCCCAGTGATTCTGCTGGTAGGAGCGTTCGATCCTCTTGATGAACAGGAAGCGCAGAGGGTGGGAGCGGACGGCGTGTTGAAGAAGCCGTTTATTCCGCCGGACCCGCTGATCTCCATGGTGAAGTCCGCGCTGCAACGCGCTGGAGCAGGTCATATAAATGCGCCGGTTGCGAAACCTGTTGAGCCGGAACCTGTGGCCGTCAACGAAATGTTTATGGGGGGCAGGCCGAGCGTGCCAGCTGTGGGAGCGATGCCGGTGCAAGAATTCCACATGGCCGACAGCCCAGCGGCTGCGAGTGAAAGTTTTGTGGAGGAAGTGCCTGCGCGCCCGGAACCGATACGGATTGATTCGGGCTCGCAGACGGTCGCGTTCGGCAGCCTGCTGGAAACGCCAGCGGAAACTACCGAGGACGATCCGAGTTTTGCGACTACCACTTCACCGGAATTCACGATGGAGCACGATTGGCGGGACAAGGACGAAGAAGAAGAGACGATCGAGGTAGAAGAAGACGAGGAGCCGGCGGCTTGGAGACCGGCGGGTGACGCCGAAGAAGTTCCCGCGGCAAAGAGCAAGAAATCGAAAAGCAGCACAAGCGATTGGCGAATGGGCGGATTCGAACAGATTGCTGCCGGCAAATCGCGCAGCATGGGATGGGAACCGGAGGAAGAGAAACCTGAACCCGTGGAAGTCGCGCCAGTGGCAAGCAACCGGGTAACGGAAGCACCAGCACCTCCTCCACCTCCGGTTCAAGAAACGACGCCAGTGCCGGCGAAACCGTTCATGGCCGAGGCGTGGTCCGCGCCCGTTCCGGCAGCTCCCGTAGTTTCGAGCGAGAAGCTTGCGACGGAAACCGCAACGGCTGTGGTTGAGGATAAGGCAAAAACAGCCGACGAACTGAAACCAGCGGCGGAGAAGAAAGAAGGAAAAGATTCGTGGTTCTCTGTTGCGTCGACTCCGTGGGAAGGCGAGATTCAAAAAGCCAACCAGTTGGCTTCGACGTGGGATGTGCCGACAGCGGCAAATCCTGGAGCCGTGCCGAAGAACGGAACTGAAAAAGCGCGCGAGGCAAACCAGGAAACGAAGGCCGCGATTGAGGAGGCCGCGCTTCCGCCTGTGGCGCTCGAAGCGATTCGGGGGGAAGCAGCGCAGCTGGCCGAAGACGCCACGTTCCTCGTCGAATCGGAATCGGTATCAGAAGGAAGCAGCTTCTACGCCACGGAAGAGGAAGCCGCTGCAGCAACTGATGCGATTGAAGCAGCCGCGGCGCCAGCAACCCCGGCAGCGCCCGCACCCAACATGGATGATCTGGTGGCTAAAGTTTTGGCCCGGATGAACCCCGAGGTGCTGCAGGCAGTAACACGAGAGATTTTGAAGCCCGTCGTGGAAGCGATGGTTAAGGAAGAGCTGAAGGCCAAGAAGTCGTAGTTCCCTGCCCTGGTATTTCGCGCATCGTTCCAATTTTCAATTCATTCCAATGGAAGGCATAAAAATGCGTTCTGCTGCCACTACGCGGCGAATTTGACGGAGCCGCTTTTGGCCCCGTATAGTCGAAGATTACCCCGAGGCAAAAGACCGCGCAGGAAAGCGCTGCGCCGGACTTCTTGGAGAACCGGGCTGAATGGCACGCGAAATTGCAAAAGCGTACGAACCGCAACAGATTGAGCCGCGTTGGGCTGAATTCTGGGTGAAGGAGGCCCTGTTCAGGGCCGACGCGAGCGCGCCGGGACCGGTGTTTTCGATCGTGATTCCGCCACCGAACGTGACGGGCTCGCTGCACATCGGGCATATGCTCGACCACACTGAAATCGATATCCTGACGCGGTGGCATCGCATGCGGGGATACAACACCTTGTACCTGCCGGGAATGGATCATGCAGGAATCTCGACGCAACGCGTGGTGGTGCGGCAACTGGCGGAGCAAGGGATCGACTATCGGAAGCTCGGGCGGGAAGAGTTTGAAAGGCGCGTCTGGAAGTGGAAAGAAGAAAGCGGCGGAATGATTCTGGGGCAGATGCGGCAGATCGGGGAAAGCTGCGACTGGTCGCGGGAAAAGTTCACCCTGTCGCCAGAACTTTCCCGAGTCGTGCGCGAAGTTTTTGTGCGGCTGTATGAAGAGGGATTGATCTACCGGGCAACGCGGCTGGTGAACTGGTGCCCGGACTGCCTGACGGTGTTGAGCGACCTCGAGGTGGCACACGAGGAGCGGCAGGGGCATTTGTGGCACATCAAGTATCCAATTGTGGGAACGAAAGAGTTCTTGACGGTGGCTACAACGCGGCCGGAAACCATGCTCGGAGATACCGCCGTTGCGGTGCATCCGGAGGATGAACGCTACAAGCGCGTGGTAGGAAGGAAAGCGCTCCTGCCGTTGATGAACCGCGAGATTCCTATCATTGCCGACGAGATGGTGGATCGGGAATTCGGAACAGGAGCGGTAAAGATCACTCCAGCGCATGACCCGAATGATTTTGAAACGGGCAAGAGACACAAACTGGCAGAAATCGACGTGATGACCGATGACGCGCACATGAATGCGAATGCGGGCGCGTATGCAGGCCTGGACCGATTCCAAGCGCGCAAAAAGATTGTCGAGGATTTGAAAGCGCAGGGTTTGCTGGAAAAGACTACGGGCCACACCAGCGCGATCGGGCTTTGTGAACGAAGCAAAACCGTGGTGGAGCCGCGCATTTCGACGCAGTGGTTTTGCAAGATGAAGCCGTTGGCGGAGCCGGCTCTTGCGGCGGTGGAGCGCGGAGAGATTCGGATGGTGCCGGATAACCGGCGCGAAGAATATTTCAATTGGATGAGGAATATCCGGGACTGGACGCTGTCTCGGCAACTGTGGTGGGGACACCGGATTCCAGCGTGGTACTGCAAGGAAAACAAACACGTCACCGTGGCGCGAGAAATCCCGGCGAAGTGCGCAACGTGTGGATCGGCAAACCTGGAACAGGATGCCGATGTTTTGGACACCTGGTTCAGCTCAGGGCTGTGGCCGTTTTCCACGTTGGGCTGGCCAGAGAACACGGTGGACTACAAGAAGTATTATCCGACGAGTCTGTTGATCACCGGATACGACATCCTGTTTTTCTGGGTGGCGCGGATGATCATGATGGGGATTCATTTTACGGGGCAAGTTCCCTTCCGCGCCGTGTACCTGCACGCGCTGGTGCGCACGGGAAGCGGCGAGAAAATGTCGAAGTCCAAGGGGACGGGCCTCGATCCGGTGGCCCTGAACCAGCAGTATGGAACCGATGCGATGCGGTTCTGCCTGGCGTCGATGGCGGCCCCTGGAACGGACATCATACTTTCAGATGACAAGCTGGCCAGCGCGCGGAATTTTGCGAACAAGATTTGGAATGCGGCGCGGTTTTTGTTCGTGAATCTGGACAAGTTTGAACAGAGCGGGGCGAAGCTGGAGGACTTAGCGGGGCCGGAAGTTCGCGCAAAAGCGCCGTATGCGGCGGGGGGAGAAATTCCGCTGGTTGATGCATGGCTCTACGCGCGGCTGGCAGAGACGGTAGAAATGATGAATGACGCGCTGGCCAATTACCGGTTTCACGAAGCAGCGCAGGGCGTGTACCAGTTTTTCTGGGGCGACTTCTGCGATTGGTACATCGAGTGGGTCAAGCCGGAATTGCAAAGCGCGGATCGCGAGCGAGCGACCGTGGCGTGGAAGAACCTGTTTGCGGCGTTCGATGCAGCCTTGCGGCTATTGCATCCGTTCATGCCGTTCCTGACGGAAGAGCTGTGGCACCAGTTGCCACAACAAGCGGGAGCGAGGTCAATTGCGCTCGGCCGGTTTCCAGAAGCCGAGCTACGGTGGAAGAACGCGGATGCGCTGCGGGACGTGGCACAGATTCAGGAAGTCGTGACCGCTTTGCGGGCGATCCGCGCCGAGTTGAGGGTGGAAGCCAGGAAAAAAGCCGGAGCGGAATTTTCAACAACGGATCGCGGCCTGGGAGACTTGATTCGGACAAATAAAGAGGCGGTGGAACGGTTTGCGGTTTTGTCCGAGCTGCGCATGGTGCTGAACGAAAGGTTTGATGCGAAGAGCGGAGCGGTGCGCTCGACGGCGACCTTTGATGTGCGCGTGGTGTATTCAGAGACGGTGGACGCGGGTGCGGAGATGACGCGGCTGAAGAAGGAGATCGAGGGATTGCGGAAAGCCATCGCTTCAAAAGAAAGACAGCTCGGTGACGAAACATTTCGGAGCCGCGCACCGGAAATGATCATCAAGGGGCTGGAAGCGACGCTGGCGCAGCAAAGAATCGAGCAAGAAAAATTGCGCAGACGGCTGGGGGACCTCGACGGCGGGAGCCAAGCCGCCGGGACTTGATGCTCATGGATTGGCATTCGGAAGAAATCGAGAGAATCGTTCGAAAGGCCCTGGCCGAAGATATAGGAGCGGGCGACGCAAGCACTGCGGCGACGACACCGCCACACGCCGTGGCGCGAGCGCACATTCTTGCGCGGCAGAAGATGGTTTGCTCGGGATTGCCGCTGGCTGAGACCGTGTTTCGCGCGCTGGACCCGGAGATGGAAGTGGTTTGGCTGCGCGCCGAAGGGTCATTTGTGGAACCGGGCAAAACCGTCATAGAGATGAGAGGAAACGCCGCAGCGATTTTGACCGGCGAACGGACGGCGCTGAATTTTTTGTCGCACCTATGTGGAATCGCGACGTTCACGAGGCGATTCGTAGAGCAATTGGCCGCGACGAAGACGCGCATTCGAGACACGCGGAAGACGACGCCGGGTTTGCGCGTATTGGAAAAATATGCGGTAAAGGTGGGCGGAGGGATGAATCACCGCTTTGGGCTGTACGACGCGATTCTGTTGAAGGAGAATCACATCGCGCTGGCAGGTGGAATCAAGGCCGCGCTGGACAAGGCGCACACGTATGTGGCTCCCAAAGCGCCACCTCCGAGGACTGCCAGCGCTTACGATGCCGCAGGGTTGGACCCTGAAGTCGTCGGGCCGGCGCCACTGACCGTGCAAATCGAGGTGCGAAACGAGCGCGAGTTGATTGAAGCACTGGAAGCCGGGGCGGAAGCGGTGCTGCTCGACAATATGACGCCGGACCGAGCCGCGGAGTGCGTGAAGATTGCGCGGGGAATGCGCCCCGTGTGCGTGATCGAGATTTCCGGCGGGATTACGCTTGAAAATGCGCATGCTTATGCGAAGGCCGGGGCGGATTATCTTTCTTCAGGAATGCTGACGCACTCGGCACCCGCCGCGAACCTGAGTCTGCTTGTAGACGGCGTCGAGGAAACGTAAGCTTAGGCGGCGCTCCAGGCGCAACGATATCCCCATGAATCCAGAACCCTTGCCGGGAACGACGGACCGGAGAGTGGCAGGGCTGCTGACGCTGCTGGCGGAAAACGCCACCATCGTGATCAGCGGAGCGCGCATTGCGCGGGAAATCGGCGTGTCGCGCTCGACGGTGTGGCGATGGGTGGAGCGGCTACGCGGGCTTGGCGTAAAAGTGAAAGGGCAGGCCGCCACGGGGTATTTTCTCGAAAAGGTTCCAGACATTTTGACGCCAGCCGTGCTGAAGCAACGGCTGAAGGGCAGCCTCTTCGGGAAACGCATCTACCATTTTTTCAAGACGGATTCGACAAATCGCGTGGCGTTCGAATTGGGGCATGCGGGCGAAGCAGAAGGGGCCGTCGTTCTTGCAGAAGAGCAAACGGCGGGACGAGGCCGCGCGGGACGGACTTGGCACTCCGAGCGTGCCGCAGGAGTTTACCTGACGCTGCTGCTGCGTCCAAAGCTGGCGCCAGTGCAGGCCCCGCTGCTGACGATGATGGCGGGTCTTTCGGCGCATACGGCAGTAGAGGCCGTCACCGGGCTCGCAGTGGACCTGAAGTGGCCGAATGATTTGATCATTCGGGGGAAAAAAGCCGGCGGTATCCTGACGGAAATGCACGCGGAGCCAGGACAGGTGCGATTCGTGATTGTGGGAATCGGATTGAACGTGAACCAGGAACAATTTCCCGGTGAACTCGCGAACGTCGCTACTTCCCTGCGGCAAGAAACGGGCAAACCGCAATCGCGCATGGAATTGCTGGTGCGGTTGCTGCGAGAATTCGAGAGCGACTACAATCGGTTCGTGCGCGAAGGAGTGGCGAGCGTGGTGAAGCGCTTCGAAGTGCTTTCGAGTTATGCGCATGGCAAGCGCGTAAGCGTGACGAACGGCGTGGAAAGCTATTTGGGCACGACCGCGGGGTTGGGACCAGAAGGCCTATTGCAAGTGGAGCGCGACGACGGACGCGTGGTGACAGTAATCGCCGGGGACGTGGCGGAGGCGCGGTAAATGTTGCTGACCATCGACGTGGGAAACACGAATACCGTGCTGGGCGTGTTCCGCGGCCCAGAGCTGATCGCGAACTGGCGTCTGACGACGGCGCGCGAGCAGACTGTGGACGAATACGGCGTGCTGACCCGGAATCTATTTACGCTGGCAGGGTTGGACCGGAATGACATCACGGGGGTGATTATCAGCTCCGTAGTGCCGCCCGTGAATTGGACGCTGGGAGAAATGTCGCGCGTTTACTTGGGAAAGAAAGCGCTGTTTGTCGAAATGGGCGTGAAGACAGGAATGGCGGTGCTGGTGGATAATCCGGCGGAGGTGGGAGCGGACCGTATCGTAAATGGCGTCGCCGCGTTTCACCAGTACGGCGGACCGTGCATTGTGGTGGATTTTGGGACGGCAATCACGTTCGATGCGATTTCGGCGAAGGGGGAGTACTTGGGGGGGGTGATTGCGCCGGGGCTGGGGATTGCGTCGGAGGCATTGTTTGCGCGAGCAGCGAAATTACCGCGCGTGGAGATCAAAGATCCCGGGAAAGTTATTGGGACGAATACCGTCACGCACATGCAGGCCGGGTTGTACTATGGGGCGGTTGATATGGTGGACGGCATGCTCGCGCGCATGAAGAAAGAGCTGGGGGAGAACGCAAAGGTGGTGGCGACGGGTGGGCAAGCAAGATTGGTCGCGAAGGGATCAAGGTTCATTGAACACACCGATGAGTTCCTGACGTTAACCGGATTGCGATTGATCTGGGAGAAAAATCAGCCGGCGGAGCATGGCAAGAGCGCAGCGGCAGACGCGCGAGGCGTGCGAAGCGCGATCCCGGAGAAGAAGGCGCAAGGGTAAGAGCCCAGACGACTGAACAGCTGCGACGGCTTCATTGACACACACAGGCGCTTCCAACCAACAAAATGGACGGCTGGAACTATTTCAATTACTTCACGGAAATCGAGGAATATTTCTGGAAGAAACGGGGAGCGCACTTGCTGGTGTCGCCGCTCGATTGGGCGATCATGGAAGCCTGGCAGAAGGCGGGAGTGCCGCTGGAGGCGGTGCTGAAAGGGATTGACCGTGCATTCGAGAGTTACGGAAGATCGCGGCGTGGCGCGGGAAAACCGCTGAAAAGCCTGGCGTATTGCTCGGATGCGGTGCTGGAGGCGGCAGAAGAACAGGTGGAAGCGGCAGCAGGCAAGGCGCCTGCTTCGCAGGGGGGGCCCCAGAAAGAAGCATTTTCGCGCGAAGAGCTGCGGAAATATTTTGAACGGAACGCCGTGCAATTAAGGCAGGCTGCGGAAAACAGCCAGGGAATGGCAAGGGGACTTGCCGCGGCACTGGCGGAAGCCGCGAAATCGGTTGCGGCCTGTGCAACGTTGCTGGAGACCCCGGCGGCGCTGGACTTGGAGGATTTGGAGCGGCGGCTCACGATTCTGGACGAGAAGCTACAAGCGGCGCTGACAAGCCACGCACCCGAAGACTTGCTGCTGAAAATCCGGCGCGAATTGGACGGGCAATTGGCCGCGTACCGGCGCAAGATGAAAGCCGAGCAACTGGCGCTGGTCGAGAAACAGTATCTACAAAAGCGGCTGCTCGAAGAATTCGGGCTGCCGCGGCTGAGCCTCTTTTACATGTCCTAGCGGCGCCGAAGCCACGGAGGGCGCTTGGCGCTCGGATAGAAACGCACGCGTACGCTCTCCTGGAGCAATTTGATTTAGAATAGAATTATCTGATGGCTGATGAGTTAAGATTATCGATTGAGAAGCTTGTGTACGGGGGCGACGGCTTGGCGCACGCCGACGGAAACACGGTTTTTGTCCCTTATGTCCTGCCCGGGGAAGAGGTGCGTGCAGCGGCAAAATCACGCCAAAAGAAATTGTTGTGGGCAGAGCTGCTGGAGGTCACTTCCCCGGCAAAGGAGCGCGGCAAGCCAAGGTGCCCGCATTTTCAGAAGTGCGGCGGGTGTCATTACCAACATATTTCCGCGGCGGAGCAACTGAGGCTGAAGAAGGAGATTTTGCGGGAGACGCTTACGCGGCTCGGCGGCATTTCGTGGGACGGCGCGATTGTGGAGCATGCAGCGGAGCCTTATGGCTACCGAAATCGCGCGCAGTGGGCGGTGCGCGCCGGGATGCCGCGAGCGCTGGGATATTTCTTGCCGGAGAGCTCTGTGATCCTGCCCATTGACGAATGTCCCGTGCTGTCGCCGCTGCTCGCGCAAACATTCCTGAAACTGCAGGACATGACGCGATTGGGCACCCTGCCGGCTGGCGTGGAGGAAATTGAAGCATTTGCCGACTCGCGCGATGAGAAAATCGCACTTAACGTGGCATTCGACAAATTTCCGAAACCCGCTCAGGAGCTGACATCAACTTTCCGCAGCGCCCTTCCACAAATAGAGAGCTTGCTGCTGCTGGATCAGAAAAAGAACAGGTTTGAGCTGAGCGGTCCGGGATACCTGACGCAGGAGGCTGGCGGCTACCAATATCGCGTCAGCCATCTGTCTTTTTTCCAAGTAAACCGGTTTTTGATCGAGGATTTGCTCAAGACCGTGGTGGCAAATGCGCAGGGCGAACTGGCACTGGACTTATATGCCGGAGTGGGATTCTTCACGCTGCCGCTGGCGAAGGCATTTAGCAGCGTGGTGAGCGTGGATGCAAACCTGGCTGCGACGCGGGATCTTCACGCCAATGCGGAGACTGCAGGCGTGGCGATAGTTTCACACAACGAACATGCGGAAGAGTTCTTGAAAAAGACAAAAGACCACCCGGAGTTCGTGGTGTTGGATCCTCCGAGGGCAGGGCTGGGCGCGCAAGCTGCCAAGGGTCTTGCCGAGCTTGGCGCGAAGGAAATCGTTTATCTTTCGTGCGATCCGTCCACGTTGGCGCGTGATTTGGCGGTTTTGACCAATTCGGCGCGAAAGCCGAAAGAGATCCCTGCGCCAACGAACCGTTATGAAATCACGGAAATGCACTTGTTCGATCTGTTTCCGCAGACCTTCCACATCGAGACGCTAGTAAGGTTGCGAAAAGCGCCGTGAGACTGCCGGCCGTAGAAAGGGCAGCGGCGCACAAAATCCTTGCGGAGAATCGCCCAGAAACGTTGCGGTCCGACGTATTGAAGATCGGCCATCACCGCGGGAAGAATTCGACGACCCAGGGATTTCTGGACGCAGTACAACCGCAAATCGGAATCATTTCCGTCGGACAAGCCAACCCCTATGGCCATCCCAGCCCGGAACTCTTGGAGCGGCTACAAGTCGCCGGCGTACGCATCTTGAGGAGGGATCGCGAAGGCGCAGTGCACGTCCTGACGGACGGCCAGAAATTAGAGATTCGTTGTTTCGTCGCTTGCCCCGGGGCGGAAAACACGGCATCAAATCGGACGGAAACGCCAAATCAAAAACAGAGCGGCGAGAAGAAGTAAGAACCCGAGAGCCGCCTGCCATTCATGATTCTTGTTGTATTGGGCAAAGGAGAATTCGCCTGCGGATGCTCCCGCAGGTTTCGCAGGCCATAAACGCGGGAAGAAGAGCGGGACAGTCCGGGCATATTCTTCAAAGGCAGCGCCGTGACGCGCGTACAATTCCTTCTCCTCACGGCGCATCACCATAGAATAAAAAATGGCGAAATAGAGAATGAGCAGAGACGCGGAGATCCAGGATCGCGTGGCAATTGCAGCGCCCAGGGCCAGGATGGAACTGCCAAGATAGAGCGGGTTGCGCGTGAAGGCATAAGGGCCTGTGACGGTGAGAACTTCCTGTTTGTGTAGATACCCTGCCGCGTAAGCGCGCAACCAAAGACCGAGCAAGCCTACCATTCCGCCCAGCAGGATGCTCTGAGGAGTGGGGCGGGAAAACCACAGGACGACAGCGGCAAGGGGGTAACCGAGGCGAACGCGCCAGCGCATGAAAAAAGCGCCGGGAGGGATCATCGGCGCGCCTCGACTTGGCGGCGAACGGCGTCGAAAACTGTGGTGACTTCGAGTTCGAGCAACGAAGGATCGGGCTGATCACCTCGCTTGTAGCTAGTCACCGCACGCGGGCTGCGCAAGACGATGTCCTTCTCGGAATCCGCACCCACGCGATAGGGACCGTTACGCGCGGGATCAGTGGGGCCAAAGACCGCAACCACGGGGGTCCCCAACGCCACCGCGAGGTGCAAAGGTCCGGTGTCGCCACCGACGACGCATAGCGCATTGCGCAAGAAAACCATTAGCTGGTGAAGCGAACTAGTGCAGGCAAGAGGAGCGGCGTCTCCACTACCCGCTTTGACCGCCGCGATGCAGGCCTCGTCACCCGGGCCCTGATTTAAGATGCAGCGCAGTCCGAGGTTCGCATGAATTTGCCGGCAGAGTTCACCGTACCGCTCGGGAGGCCAGCATTTGGAACGCCATCCCCCTGCAGGGCTCAGCACAACGTAACGGTCGATGTCGAATCCGCGCAAGAGCTGCAAGGCAAATGCCTCTTGCCGGGATGGCACGGAAAGAGAGAACTTTCCACCACCATTGCGCGCGGCGGCTTGCAGCGAAAGCTCGCCGTTTTGCTCGGCAATGTGAGTTGGCGTGGTCCTCACGCGATCGGTATAGAGAAGAGGCACGCCGAATTCACGAACCGAGTGTGAGGAGAATCCGATGCGACGCGGCACGCGTCCCAGAAATGGCAGCGCCGCGGACTTCCAGAGCCCTTGATAATCGATCGCCGCAGTGAAGTGTTTCTTTCGAATGCGCCCGAGGATATCGCGAACTGACTCGAACGAGCGCGTCTCCACTTCCCAGATCTCAGTCGCCAGTTCGCTGCTTTCCACCAGTGCTTTCCAGCGAGGATGCGTGAGCCAAACAATATCGGCCTTGGGGAACGACTCGCGCAAGCCCGCGACGGCGGGAAAGGTGTGAACGATATCTCCGAGTGAGCCCAGGCGCACAACGAGGAAACGCGGCTCACTCATGCGCTACCTTGCGGATGGAATCGAAAAGGGATCGAGTGGAGTGGTCTTTTGGATCGCCAACGATGGCCACGCGAATGCCGAGTCGCGCGGCCGTGGCGCGTTCCGGCACGGTATCTGCCGTATAGTCCGTGCCTTTCGCATGAACGTCGGGCAGCAGCTCCTCGAGAAGCGCTTGCACATTGGCTTCCGAAAAGAGCACGACGTAGTCGACGCAACGGAGCGCGGCGACCAGGAGAGCGCGGGCATTTTCATCAAGAATCGGGCGGCCGGGACCCTTCAAATTCCCGACGCCAGAATCATCGTTGACACCTACAACCAGAATGTCGCCCTCGCGGCGCGCGCTTTCGAGATAGCGAATATGGCCTACGTGCAGCGTATCGAAGCAGCCGTTAGCGAAGACCACGCACTCGCCGCGGCGCTTGTGCTCCAGCAGTTTGCGGCGAAGCGCTTCGCGGCTAACAATCTTGGAGGCAGCTTCGCGCATAACTCAGGAAGCAGTCCCGGAAATCTCGCCGCGGATGGCGTCGAGAAGTTCTTGGCGTGAAACCGTAGCGGTGCCACGTTTCATCACCACGAGGCCACCAGCAATGTTGGCAATCTGCGCAGCTTCGAGAGGCGAGGCCCCACAAGCGAGCGCCACAATGTAAGCAGCAAGAACAGTGTCGCCGGCGCCAGTAACATCCACGGCCTGGTCGGACCCGTGAACTGGAATGTGCGTAAGGCGGTCGCCTGCTTCAAACAGAGCCGCGCCATGGCGGCCGCGCGTGACCAGGAGCGCCTGCAATTTCATGCTGGCGAGTGTAGCGCGGCCCGCGCGTGCGAGTTCCTCCGCATTGGATCCGATCGTGGTGTGATGTTCGGCTTCCAGCTCGGCTTCGTTCGGCGTGGCGCATGTGATGCCGGACTTTGCGTAACTGTGGAGCTGATAACGAGCATCGAGCGCAATGGGCAGCGACTTTCTAAGTTTTCCGGTGACCTGGCGGACGAGTTCCGGAGTGACAACGCCAAATCCGTAATCCGAAATGGCCAGAGCATCAGCGCGGCGCAGATTCGTAGAAACTTTTTGCTGAATCTTTTTGCGAATAGCTTCGGGCAAAGATGCTTGCGGTTCGTAGTCGAACCGGAGAACTTGCTGCGCCACAGTGTGCGCCCAACCGGCCAGAAAACGCGTCTTCGTGGGCGTGGCACGCCCCTTGGCGCGAAGGATGCCGCTCGTGCTCATTCCCTTCTGACGGAAATATTGGATGAGCGCATCACCCGCATCGTCGTTGCCGACAACTGTAATCGGCAACACTTTTGCCCCAAGGGACGCAAGATTGTTGGCGGCGTTGGCGCCTCCGCCCGGTACTACCTGCGTCTCGCGATGCTTCAGGATTAGGACGGGGGCCTCGCGCGACACACGCGAAATATCACCATAGCGAAACTCATCGGCAACGAAATCACCAAGCAGAACGATCGTTTTCCCGGAGAATTTCTCCACGCACTCGGCAAGCTCCCGCAGGTCGGCCGATGCGGAAGCCGGTTTTGGCGAGGTTGGACGCTTCATTGCGGCTGCCTCAGAATCCAATCCACGGCCTGTGCCAAATCGTCGGCTATCAAGTCTGGCGGCGCTGGCCACTTCGCCTCGCGCCATGCAAGTTCGCCTTCTCCATAGCCCGTGCGGACAAGGATGCCACGCGCCTTCGCATTGCGAGCCAATTCGATGTCGATGTACCGGTCGCCAACCACAAACGAGCGCTGCAAGTCGATCTGGTGCTCGCGCGCAGCGCATTCCAGCATGCCAGTTTTAGGCTTGCGGCATGGACAGTTTTCCGCAGAGGCGTGCGTGCAATAGTAAACCGCGTCCACTCTTGCGCCCGCTTCGGAGAGCTGCTGGGTCATCCGGTGCGTTACTTCTTTCACCAAGGATTCCGGAAAATATCCGCGAGCCACGCCAGACTGATTGCTCACAACAATGACGCGGTAGCCCGCTTCGTTGAGGCGCCGCAGCGAAGCGGCAACAAAGGGGAACATACGAAAACGGCTGACGTGATTCAAGTAACCGACTTCTTCGCAGATGGTGCCGTCACGATCGAGAAACACGGCGGTCCGCAAACGGGAGGGATCAGGCACGCTGCGCCTCCACGGCATGGAGCCAAGGTTTTGCGGCGGCTTCTACCATATCTGGCGTGATCGCCCGCATGCAGCGATGATCGGTTGGGCAGTGGCGAAGAAAACAAGGGTTGCAATACGGCTTTTCCTGAACGATGGTGCAACGCGGCGTCGCAGGGGCCGTGCCATACGGATCAGTGGGGCCAAACACGGCAACGACTGGTAGCCCCACAGCAGCCGCCACGTGCATCGCTCCGGAATCATTCCCGATGAAAATATGACATTGAGAAAGCAGCGCCGGGAGATCCGCAATGGCCGTTTTCTCGGTGAGGTCAATAGGAGGCTTGCGCAGTTGCGAGAGAATAGCACGAGTGACGGCCGCCTCGGCAGCCGTTCCGAAAAGAATCACGTCGGCTTCTGTTTGTGACTGCAACCGATTCGCCAGCTCGGCAAATCGTGAAGGTGGCCAGCATTTTGCGGACCCGTAGGAAGCGCCAGCGCCGATCGCAATGCGCAGAGAATCAGGGCGCGCACCGGATTGAACAAGAAACTCGGCTGCTCGCCGGCGGTTTCCCTCCGAAACGTTCAAAGCGATGAAGGTTTCATCTGGAAGCGAATCGATCCAGCCAGCCCGGCGAATAAGCTCCAAGTAATAAAACTTTTCGTGTGGCGGAACTTCTCCCGCCTTGGGAACAGAAATAGCTCTCGTTAAAAGGAAGCTGCGGCCGTCGCGAGCGTAACCGATGCGCTCGGGAACACCGGCGCGCCACGCCAGCCACGCGGCGTCGAAGGCATTTTGTAATAAAAGAGCGACATCGAATTTCTGAGCGCGCAATCCCGCTGCCAGGCGTTCGCGGCCAAGAATCCCGGCGTGTTTCGCCTGCGAATCATACCCAATGAGTTGATTGCAAATCTGCTGCTCGCGGTAGATGTCGGCGACATAAGGGTGTGCGAGGATGGCGATTTCGGCCTCGGGGAAACGTCCGCGCACCGCTCGCAATGCCGGCAGCGTCATGATGGCGTCGCCCACCCAGTTGGTCGCGCGGATGAGGATCTTCACGCCGCAGCCCCTATCCTGGCGGCAAGCAAGCGCTCAAGAATGTTGCAAAAGTCGGCTTCCGGGCTGACCACCAGGTCGATCACCGAGATGTATAAGGGAGTCTCTTCGAGTTTCAAGCCAGAAAGATTCTGAGCGTCCTTTTCCGTTGTGACGAGAGCATTGGCACCGGCCTTTTTCGCCGCTTGCGTGATGGCCAAAACGTCTCGTTCCGTGTAACGATAATGGTCCGCAAAAACAGCCCGGCCGCTGACTGGCAGTCCCCAAGTTTGAAGATCCCGAAAGAAAGCGTCAGGATTGCCGAGGCCACAAAAAGCAAAAAATGGGCCCGCGCCAATCTCTTCGGCGGATTGCAGCTGGATCCCGCTCCCGTAAAGTCGAAGTCCTAGTAAACGAGTGGATGCTGCAAAGACGGGAAACTGAGAGAGTCTCTCGATGGCTTCGAGCGTTCCGGGCACTGCTTCTGTGCGCGTGAAAATGACCACGTTTGCGCGGCTCATGGCGGACAGGGGCTCTCGAAGCCTGCCGGCTGGAAGCAAACATTCGTCCTGCATCGACCGCGATGCGTCGATGAGAAGAATGTCCAGGTCGCGAGCAAGCTGCAAATGCTGAAATCCATCATCGAGAAGAAAAATGTCGACGGGCTGCTGTGCTTCGACGCGCTGACCTTCGGCGAAGCGGCCCTTGCCAACCCCGAAAGCAACGCGGCCTTGCAGCCGGAATTTCATCAATTCGATTTCATCGCTGCTTCCCCCGGCACCGCGATAGCCGCGGCTCAGAATCGCCACGCGCTTCCCTTCGGCAAGAAGCTTCTCAGCGAGCCAAATCACCATGGGTGTCTTCCCGGTGCCGCCCACAGTCAGATTGCCCACGCTGATAACCGTAGCCTTCAAGCGCTTTTGCTTGAGCCAGCCCTTTTGGTACATCCATACGCGCGCGCGGACAATCACGCCATAGAGCAAAGAAAGCGGCCAAAGTAGGGCGCCCAAGAATGGATGAAAGTTCATCGGGCGGCACCATTCAAGTGTACGGCGATTCGGGCAAGCGCCCGGGCGGTGGCGCCGCGGCTGCCTTCGACAAGACTTCGCGCCTTCTCGCTCATCTCTTTCATGCGCTCTGGATTGCGAAGCGATTCAATCCACGCCACGCCTACGTCCTCGGGACTCTCCACCTGAATCGCGGCGCCCGCTGAAACGAAGCGCGATGCAATTTCCGCAAAATTCTCCATCGAGGGGCCAAAAACTGGGACCTTGCCGAACGCCGCAGGTTCCAAAATGTTATGGCCACCGGACGGAACCAGGGAGCCCCCCACAAACGCGCCGTCCGCCAAACGATAAAGCGAGGCCAGTTCGCCAATGCTGTCGAGAAGGAGAATCGTAACGTTGTCAGGAATGGCGGCGTGACCCACAGGCTCGCTGGCTCGTCCGGCCGTTTGAGCAGGACTCGGAATTGGCAATGCTGAACGCCGGATAAACTTGCGATGCGATTCCTCGATGAACTCCGCGGCGGCCGCAAATTGCTCAGGTTTCCGCGGCGCAAGCACCAGCAATGCATTGCGGTACTCGCCTTGCAGTGTTCCAAAAGCAATCAGCGCCAGCGGCTCTTCCGTGGCAACCACACTCCCCGCCACGATGATTGGCGAGCGCCCGCTGCGTTTGACCTCGGCTTCAAGCCAATTTGAAAGAGGCGTGGGCGCAGGCAGCTCCGAGTCGTATTTCAAGTTGCCGCTCACAACCACACGATCGCCCGGCGCTCCCAGCGCGCGGATTCGCTCCGCGTCTTTTTCGCTTTGCATGAGGTAGGCGCTCGCGTGAGAGAGCGCGTCCCTCAGAAGCGGGCGCAGAAAAAAACCAGTGGCGGCAAGGAACTTCTGGTAGCGCGCAAACGAGCGGTCCGAGATACGCCCACTCACAAAAATAATGGGGATTGTGCGCCGGCCGGCCTCCCGCAGAAAATTCGGCCAGATTTCCGTCTCCAACACGAGAACGAGCGCAGGCTGCACGGCGTCAAGGGCGCGGCGAGCACAAAAACTCCAATCAAGCGGAAAGTAAATCACAGCATCTGCAAAAGGCATCCGCTCGCGAGCCAGCGCCTGCCCGGTAATCGTGGTTGTAGACATGATGAGAGGGCGACGCGGATATGCCGCTTTCAACTGCCGCGCCAAGGTGACGCCGGACAGCACTTCGCCGACGCTGACAGCATGAATCCAGATTGCGCCAGCGCGCTCGCCCGGAAGCTTAGCCAGCGCGGGAAAAGAAAGGCCCAGGCGCTCCCTCAAGTTGGACAAATACTTGCCGTGGCGCAATCCCTTCACCAACCAGTACGGCGTGAGCAGAAGGGCCGCGAGGCCCATGAGCAGGCTATAAATGAAATACACTATGCGTGGCTCCGGTTAGTCCGTGCCCCGCCGGTAGCAGGCGGGTGCGCAGCGCAGGGCAACCCTGCGTATCTCCAAGGAATCGAAGGCGTCAATATGAGAAAAGTCTATTATAACCCGGCCCAAAAGCTAACCTTCTTCCTGGCGGTTTTTGTGGCCGCGCATTTAGCGGCCGGCAAAGGCGCTGCCCACCCGCAGGCTCCTCTCAAAACCTCCGCGCTCGAATCGCACGAGGGCATGACCATTTCGGCTCAGCCGTGGACGAATCCCGCACTTTACAAGGAAAAATTCCACAAGAAGTCCCCCTACGCAGCCGGGATTGTGGCTTTGCAAGTGATGTTTCGCAACGATTCCGATGACAGCCTGAAAGTGAACCTCGAGCGCATCCGCCTGAACGTCACTCTTTCAGAAGAGGATCATCAGGCCTTGAACCCTTTGACTTCCGATCAAGCAGCCGACGTGATCCTGAAGCCGGGAGCAAGAAACGTGACCAGGAGCCGGTTTCCCATCCCCATCGGCGGGCCCAAAGTGGGGCACGACAAGAAATGGGTGGAGGTTGCACAAGAGCTGCGAGAAGCCGGAGTGAGAGCCAGCGTTGTCGCGCCACACAGTTCTGTGCAGGGGCTTCTTTATTTCGATCTGCAGAACCAATTTGATCTTCTAAATAGCGCCCGGTTATACGTTCCTGACATCGTAGCGCTCGAAAAAAATCGTGGCTTGATGTTCTTCGAGATTGATCTGGGCCAGACCGGCAGCCAGTAGAACCCGTCTCGCATTGGCCGTCAGGGCAGGCCTCGTCGGGCACGCCTTTTAGAGTTTGCGTCGCAACTCGGTTTCCGTTGCCGTCAGCTATTTAGACGCCTTCATTCGTGACGCAACGCAATCATTGGATCTACGCGCGTCGCTCGATTAGCCGGCACAAAGATGGCAACCACTGCAGTTATTGCCAGCAACACCGAAGCTAGGGTGAATGTAGCCACGTCGAACACTTTAATGCCAAAAAGCTGACTGGCAATCAAAGGCTTCAGCAGGAGCGAAATTCCTAGTCCCAACGCCATGCCAGAAAAGGTCATTATTAGCCCATGTCGGAATATGAGCAGAAGAACATTCTCGCTAGAGGCGCCAATCGCAATACGAATTCCAATCTCCCGAGTTCGACGTGTTACGACGTAACTCAATATTGCGTAGAGACCGACAGACGCGAGCACTAGCGCCAGAGCTGCAAAAAGAGTGAGAAGCAGTGTCGCAAACTTCCGGTTTTGCAGGGATGCGGCGAGTAAGTCCTGCATTGAGTTGACATCGTACACTGGCACGCTGCTGTCGACCTCATGGACTGCTTCTCGGATAGCCGCGACAAACGCTGTGGGATTCGATTTTGTCCTGACGATGAGTTTGAGTGTCGTTCCAGCATATCCGGGAACATAGATCATTCCTTTGGATTCCGCGGCGAGATTGGCGTCACGTACGTTGCCGACGACGCCGATAATCGTCGCCCACCCATCCCTCTCATTTCCGATTTCGGAGCCAATGGAGTCCTGATTAGGCCAAAAACGTTTGGCGAGCTTCTCATCGATGATGCGTACGGCGCCTTTTCCTAGCGAGTTACCGACACGCATTTCTGCGCGAGTGTAGAGTCGCCCACTAATTAGGGGTATTTTCAATACTTCAAAATATTGTGGCGTGACATACGTCACGTTCGCGAATGGTTTTGGCTTGTTTGGGTCAACCTGGCGCCCCTTAATCTCGAACGTGCCGTTGTAGCCCTCAGAAACGAAGGGAGCTCCCGTAGCGATTGCAGCCTCCGATATACCCGGCACTGAAGAAATTCCATCCAGAAGAGATGCTGAAAAAGAGGCGACGTGTACCGGATCGTAAGGCGTTGACGAGCCAGTTTCATCCGAATTGATTGCCGCCACGGGGAGAGAAAAGCGCATCGTTAGCACGTTGTCAGGAACAAAGCCCGGATTGATCTCGACCAGTCGTTCGAATGTTCGTAACAGCAACCCTGACCCAACCAGGAGCACCAGAGCGAGCCCCATCTGCGACACCACCAACGCGTTGGCGAACGATCGCCGGCCAATAGTCGCGCCGCGACCACCGATTTTCAGGCTGCCAGCAACTTGTGCCCGCGTTGACAGAAATGCCGGCAGTACTCCGAACAGTACACCGCTAGTCAAACAGATAGCGAATGTCCAAAGGACCACCCGCACGTCAAGATGAACGTCGGCGATCCGTGGCACGCCGGCGGGTGCAAACGCTACGAGCGTTCTTAGCAAAGCTCCGGCTAACAGAAAACCCAACGCTCCGCCAGTTAGGGCAAGCAACAGACTTTCGGTGAAAAGCTGTCCGACCAGCCGAATCCGTGGACAACCAAGGGCGCTGCGGATGGCAATTTCGTAAGCACGGCCCTCATT
>QHYM01000452.1 GCA_003223295.1 Acidobacteriota bacterium
TGGCCGGTTTTTGATTCGTTTGGACGGTTTCCGCGTTTATCAGCATGTAAGATCACTTGCGCTTTTTTAGTTTATTCACTATTGTTGAATAAATGAGCGATCATACCTATCTCGGCGGGCTCGAATTGACCGTGATGCTTGCTTTACTGCGATTGGGTGAAGACGCCTACGGTGTCCCCATATCAAGAGAAATTGAACGACAATCTGGTCGGGAAGTGGCGTTGGGAAGCGTGTATGCGGCATTGGAACGGCTTCAGGAAAAGGGGCTAGTGTCCTCTCATCAGGGCGAGCCTACCGCAGCGCGGGGCGGCCGGGCCAAGCGATATTTTCGGGCTACATCGCGAGGATTGCGTGAGGTTCGCGAAATGCGGCAAGCCTTGATGAAATTATGGCGCGGAGTACGCAAACTACGAGGAGAGGCGACATGAAATCATCGAGACCACCAATACTGGCTGCCTGGCTGCTTGAGCGCCTGACGCAACGGCAGAATCGCGAGGCTCTGGCGGGAGACCTCTTGGAGGAACGCAGCCAAGGTCGGTCTGATATGTGGTTTTGGCGCCAGGTCGTTGCTGCAATCACAGTGAATTTCCTTGGGGAACTGCGACGCCGTTGGATCGTTGTCGTGTTTCCACTAGTTGTTTGCGCTACCGTCCCTTGGAATCAGCTTTTTCACAATGCCAGATTCCTATCCTTTCTTATGGTAGGGATACAACTAAGTTGGCCTGTATCATTCTTGGTTGGCATAGCTGTTATGTCCGCGTTTCAGGCTACCATCCTGCTAGTGGCCCTTGCCAGTTATGTACTGGCTAGCAAGAGTTTCCATTCACGCAGTTTCCTGATTGCATTCGGTGTTGCCTTGCTTGTACTCGTCCTGGGCAATGCAGGCGTGGTTCTTCGGTCTTGTTCTTTCGATGTGGATGGCGCGTCCAAACGCAGCACGAACTGACCCGACACGTCTCACCGCATAAAGCCATCCCCTATCAAGTGCCCGGTTAGTCTTATCGGAGAAGTGGAAATTGTGGATCGGTACTTGGCGACGCAGCGCTCCCGCGTTTCCTGAGTAGCAGTACCGTGCAGATGATCGCCGCTGCCACGCCAACAGACGCGCTTATCTTGAATGCAAGATCGATTTTACCATTATCACCAGGCCACTTACGGCTCACCCAAATTATGGTGATCGGGAGTGAAAATACGAACCCTGGAAAGAAAGACCCGATTCCGAGAAGTATCGGCTTCGCCAAGCTGTTACTTTGCTCACTTTGACCAGACAACGCAAATCGTAGAAACCGTATTCCGATCCACATCCCAGCAAGCGCAATTGAGCACATGAGCAGTATGCCTAGAACGTTGGGCCAGAAGGCGATATCGGGATTCTGGAAGTCTTTAAAGATCTCGAATGCATATCCCAGCGGTAGGAAGCTTCCGAATGCAGCGATTGCGCCCAATATTCCTAGGACGATGCGTTTAGCCATCAAGCCCTGCTAGTTACTAAGATTGCGCGACTAGCTAACCAGCTTTGGATGCAAAAGAACATCATAAACGGGACGTGCTGGCGGAGTGTGCGAAATTCGAACCCAAGGGCCCGATTAGTCGTTACCGGTAAAGTCCTTTTCGCCGATTTAACTATTCCGATTGCCGCGGTTTTCAGACTTTGTGAGCTTGCTCTCCCATCTAATGCACTATAGTCTGCACGCAAGCCATGGCGAACGAATCCTTCAATGGGGTATTTCTTGCAGAGGGTGGGCCACTTCCGCTTTGCAAATGTCCTAATCAAAAGGATCAAGGCTAGGCCGGATGCCACAACCCTGCGATTTTCAGGGTGCGGGTCTTGACTTTCGACCTTTGGAAAGTTTTGAACGTTCCGATTCCCTTCTCTTCCCAGCGTCCTGCGGCTACCTCGAGTGCAAGTTGAATCGTTGAGCTCTAAATTCGCATGCCGTTCGCCCGAATCGAAATGCCGCCTGAGCACTGTGTCCACCAACATGGCGGACAATACGGAGGAAACGGTATGGGTGGTCCACCCCAACCATTTCCGTCCGTAGGCCGAGTAGGCCAACTAACGACCGCCTCGCGAAGACTAAGTGATTGCAGCATCACGTCTTAGCTTGAAATTTTCCTCGTTCGCAATGAGGAGGCCGGGGGTTCGAATCCCCTCTCGTCCACCAAAATCATCAATGTTTATGCGGGTCCCAGCGAAGTCGTGGAGAATTCGTGTGTCTGCATTCCTTCCCAGGTTT
>QHYM01000001.1 GCA_003223295.1 Acidobacteriota bacterium
AAAATGGTATTTCGCCCTGAAAGGCAACCTGCTGGAGTCGCGGCGCACCGGCGCGCCCATGGTGCATCCGATGGACGAGCCGGTGACCCTCCTCTGGCGGTCGTAACTAACGAAGCTGAGCCAAGAGTCCCGCTACCCCCACCCCGTATTCTTCGTAAGTAGTGTTGATTCTAAAGGTGGTTAAAGCGCTTTGTTTTCATGGACTGTTGCAAGTGTTGATTCTAAGGAAGTTAGCGCGCGCAGCGACCCAGAGGGACGCCAAGCCCACAAAAAAAAGCGGAAGACGAGCCGCCGCATCTTGGTCTCCCACAGTATTACCTGATACTTCATATATGCGGTAAATAGAATTAGTCAAGGCGAAAAGCAAACCAACAGATAGAACCCGTTGGGCCGAGATTAGCGGAGGTGGGAGAGGTCGAACAGGACAGCGATGTGCTGGCCGTCGGTCGTGAGAACTTCGACGGTGGCGTCGTCGGACCGGACATCACTGGCGTCGTATTGGAGCCAGACGTCCCAGCCGATGAAACAGTAGGCGCATCCGTGGGAGGAGCCGCGACCGTTGGAAGAGCCGCTATAGAAGGAAGCCGGAGAAAGAAAGGGTGCGAAGAAGAAATCCGAGAAAGGCACATGGCCAGAACGCTGCCAGCCGGCGGGAACGATTTGGATACTGAGAGGCTCGATCCACTGGTCTTTTTGGGTGATGCCGGCGCGGAAATCGCGATAGTAATCCGGACGTTGTGTCTCGGCAGCGCGCTTGGGCGCGTCGAGGAGACGTCCAGAACGATAAAGCTCGAAAGCGCCGTAGGTGGAAGTGAAATCGATGCGGATGCGAACGTAAATGGTGTCGGAGGTGGCGCGATAGTCCTTCGTAGCTTGCTGAGCGCTGTAGCCGACGCTGTGCAGGCGAGAGCGCTCCACGAGTTGAGAGTAGGGAGTGTAGAACTCGACCTCAGAGATGTACGGGCCGGACTTGGGAGGAGGGAGGGTCCTGAGATAGCTGAGAAAAAGGTTGGCAGTCGCCTCATCATTGCGCTGCCCGAGGAAGTAGGCATCGCGGATGGCTTCGTCGGAGAGGGGAGATTGAAAGGCGAGGGCAGGTGGGACGAGGAGCAAAGCTGCAGCGAGGATTGCGAAACCGGGGCGGAGGGTCTGGGGCATGGCGTGCGACTCCCTACGAAATAGACGTAAGAATATGGTAACGCCGTTTCGTGGTCTCGTGAAGGAGATTGGCACGCCTCAGGGAATGAGGGTGAGGCGAGTACGGCCGTGAAGGCGATAAACCGCAAAGTCGCCGCGGTCCACGGTAAAGATTTTGCGGAGGCCTTCCCGCTCCGCGACTCGCAGCAGCGCGGCATCCGCGAGATCCATTGGGCGGTTGGCATATTTGCGCATTAGTTCGCGGATGCTCGGGACGTCGGTTGAGTCGAGCGGAAGCAGATGAACCGCCCCCCGCTGCAACATTTCCCAAAGAGCTTCCTGCGCTGCTGGCAGATCGCCTAGCAAGTACATCGCTTCGGTGAAAGGGGGCCAAACAGTGGCCAGGGGTTCACGCAAAGATTTCAAGGCTGCGACGCATCTGGTGTGGTGCTGGTCGTCGGCATCGAGCAGGGCGACGAGAGGCCCAGCATCCACAAGAATCAACCGGGGCTCCGGCGGTTCTTGAGGAGCTTGGTAAAGCGGCGGCCCGCCTGTTCCGAGCGTCCGGGATTCCCGCCGCGAACCACTCCGAGCAGATCGGAGACCAGCTCAAAGGGAGCAGCAACGGGCTCCTGGCCTTCGGCCCATACTTCTATAGCTTGGCGAATCACTTCGGAAGTAGAGAGGCGCTTCCGACGCGCGATCCGGGCGATTTGTTGACGGGTTTTTTCGTCGAGCCGCAGTGTCAGAGGAGATGCCACAGGGACCTCACTCCTCCAGAATAGCGTATTACGTTCTGTAATACAAGAGAAGATGTGGCGTGACTCTAGAAATCAGCGGACGGAAGAAAGGTCAAAGTCGACGGAGACGGGGTCGCCTTCGCGGGGAGTGATATCGATTGTCGCGGAGTCCGTAGTGAAGGCGTTTGCGGGGAACTGGATATAGACCGTTGCGCCGGTGAGAAGGCAACCACCGTCGGAACACTGATACTGGGGCTCGCCAGTGAGGTCCTCCGTGGTGATCTCCTCGTTGCCGTCGAAGACGCGGTACTTGAACGAGCGCCAGAACTCCGGGGAACGGAGCCGAATGCCGTTTGGAGAGCCAGAGCGGGAATTCGTAGGCGTGGAAATGATGGCGCCATAGGATTGTGTCAGCACGATCTCGATCGAGATTTCAACCGTTTCACCATGCGCTTTGTGGTCAAGAGCGGCGCGCTGAGCGCTGTAATCTGATTGCCGGCTGGAATGCTGAACCAGAAGCGCGAAAGGCGTGAGGAACGTGACCGATGAGATGTAAGGGCCGGTTTTAGGAGGAGGAAGAAACTTCGTGTATTTGTTCAGGAAAGCCATCATGGACTCGTCGCGGCGCTGGCCAAGGAAGTACGCTTCGCGGACGGCCTGGTCAGAAAGAGGGGACTGGAAGGCCAGGGAGGGCGGCACAAGCAGCAATACTCCCGTCAGAAGCGCGAGGCAGGGGCGGAGGCATGAGGGCATGGAGGGATCTCCTACGCTCATTAGACGGGGGAGATAATCGCGCGGTTTCGGCAAGCCTCCCGCACTTACTGGTTGGTCCACAAGGATAATGACACCCTAGCACAGTGTTTGGTGTTAGGAGCCATCCTCTATTGCTCAAAGACTCTCACGAGCGGTGGCGAAGTCCCCGTTTCGTCAATAAGGTAGAGCACCGTGCCGTTGGTTAGGGCTACGGTATTCGCGCCAAGATTGCCGGAGCCGTCTGCGTTAATGGAGAGTGTTGCGTTGACGGGAATGGCCAGGGAGAAGCCTGACGATGTGCTTTTATCTTCGGCGCCCTGAAGGCTGCCAGACGAAAGCGAGACCACTCCGGAAAGATCTGGAGCAGAGTTGTCGCCAGATTCGCCGCTGCCAAAGTAGAAGTTGCCCGATAGCGAGTTGCTGCTATAGGTCGTAGCGGGTTGGATGTCGAAGATGCCGAAGCTCGCAGAGGAATCCGTGTTCATGCAGAAAGCGGCAACCCCGTCGAGCGGATTCGCGAGATAGCAAACAGGCGATGTGGCGAGGCTTGAGCCCGTAATACTCAGCCGTCCGGAAGCTCCTGTAAGGGCATAACTGCCAGAGAGGTTCTGGCTGGTGGCCATGCCGCCAGCGTATTGATCCATGGTTCCCGAAACTGTTCCAGATATTCCCGGCGAGCCAGGGGTTGAAAAGCTGGCCAAACCAATGGAAGCACACGCAGCTCCCGAGGAATTTCCTATAAAACGGAAAATATAATTCGGCGCGATGGAAGATGCACTGAAGGAACTGGATGTGGCGATGGCTCGGCCACTGAATTCAGGGCCTTCATGATTAACTGTCATGGAAACAAAGAATAGTTCGGAGGAACTGATTACGTAAACCACCACGGGAACCGGATCGGGGGAAATTCCCGCCAGGTTTAGTGATGCGTTTGCGCCTCCAGTTCCAGTCGCGATGGGCCCGATCATGCCGAAGTTGCCAGGTACCTGCGAGCCTCCCGTTGTGAGGATTTTGCTGCCATCATTCTGATCGTAAGAGAGAGCGGAGAGGGTGCCTCCACTGTGCGCGAATGAACCAACCTGAGCGAAGTGGGTGAGCGTACCGCTCGATTTGTTCCAGCCCTCCAAGCCCAGCGCGTAATTTGGTGCGAGGGCACTGAGCGAGAAGGCGGTTGGGTCTTGTCGCCGCAGGATGCCGGAGGCATGTTCGGGCGTGGAGGACTGTTCGTTGACGAAGATGATGTCGCCCTTGGATGCAATGCCGCCACTGACGCCGCCAAGAGTGAAGCGGAACGTAAATGTGGTTTCTTCCTGGTCCGTCAGGGTGAGGCAGCCGCGGTTGTCGGGGCCTACAGAATAGGAACTGGCCGAGGGGATGATACCCGCGCCCGAGTAGGCGAAATTGGCGTAAGGATTCAGTTGGTCTTGTCCACCTGTAACCTTGCCCGTGCCGTCGGCGGCGAAACTGGCGGCATACATAATCGGCGTGCCTGTGCCAGTTCCGCTCCAACCTTGCAGCATGATCGCGTATTGGCCGTTCAGGAGGCTTTCGTTGCCGCCTGTAGCGCAAGCGGCGCTGCCGTCAAAGATAGTGAATGAGTCCGTGTCCGACCGGGCGGTACTGGATGCAGAAATTGCGGTGAGCGTCGGCATGTTATTCGGGGCGCCCGGAACGCTCGCAGGAGGGGCGTAATTTACCTCGTAGGGAGCTGGTGTAGAAAGAGTTCCGCAGGCCGGAGAGCACGGCGTGCCACTGGCGGTTAGTGTCCAAGTCACGCCGGCGTTGGCGGGATCGTTCTGCACGGTCGCGTCGAACCGTGCAAAGAGATAATTCCCAGTCCCCGCGGCAAGTTTGGTCACTTTGTTTTGGATGGTCACAACCGTGGCTGGTACCGTGATGGTGAGCGACGCGAATTTCATTGGCCGCGTCACCGAGGTCGCTGTGACCGTCACTGTGAGGTCCGAGGGAATCGAAGTGGGCGCGTTATACGTTACGGACGTGGCAGCTTGATTTGTCAGTGAGCCGCAAGCTGCGCCGGTGCAACCCGTGGCAGATAGCGACCAGGTGACGCCCTTATTCGATGCATCGTTACCGAGGGTGGCTGAAATGCTGACCGTCTGTCCCTGTTGAACGCTCTGCGTGGAAGAGGGAGAAAGGTTGACAGAGATCGGGGGACCTGAACTCCCGCAGCCAGCCGTGAATGTCACTCCAAGCAACGCGATCAGAAAAAGAAGAGTTAGGGAGAGTGCTGCTTCTTGGCAAAGAAATCGTGTTTCTCCCAAGAGGCTTATGGGCCTCCGCTTGGCTAGACCGGGATTGGAATTCCGGAATGATGCAAAAAACGAAAAGAGGACGGCGGACATAGGAACCCCCCGGGCAACCGAACTACACAGAACAGACGGCAGCGGTGAGGCGGCTTGCCGGCAGTTTCAGAGAACTTGCTTTGACCACTCCACAATTGACTCACGAGTCTTGATAACCGGATGAACTTGGACAATCCGATAAAAACCGTAGTCAGAAACTCCGGAAATCCCCGAGTGGGTCGGGAGGCGGGGAGGTGTTACCGAAGATTCGTACGGCCAAGCATGAGACGAGTCTCGCCCGAGCTTGGTTTCAGATGCGGCGGGGGATGTTGGGGAAGTCGAGCCAGACCTTGACGCCGCAGAAGTGCGAGCCTTCGGTGCAGATGGGCGTAGTAATACCGGCGCGGAGATAGCAGGGCGGGCCGATGTACCGAGCGATTTCGGGATGGACTTCGCGGAGCTGAGCGATTTCGTCCATCGAAGCTTGAAAGATTTCTTCCTGAGCGTTGAAGCAAGTGCGCATGGTCCATTTGTGGAGAAGATGGAGGAGCGAGCCGGATTCATAGAGGCGAATGGATTTGGCGTTGGGGAGAACGTAAAGAGCGATTTCGAGAGGGACGCCGCGGTCGAGGAGTTGATTCTTGGCGCACCAGGCGTCATGCATGGCGCGGTCGTAAGTTTCCTTGGCGCGCGGGTTGGCAGCAAGCAAAGGGGGCATGATGTAATCGGGATCTCGCGTGTCGGCGAGCGTGAGTAGCGGGCGCGAGCCTGGGACCATGCGATGGCGCTGGTCCTGGCTGTCGGCGGTGTGGCTGATTTTTTTTGCGAATGTGTAATTGGCGTGCTGGAGCGCGCGCATCATGGGCGCGTGGACCCCGACGTTGAGAGTCTCAAGGCGGTAGAGATTGCGCGCGGGATTGAGCAAGCGGTCGAGGGCGTCTGCGTCCGAGCATTGTGAGGCGGTGAGGCCGGCGACGGCGCGGTAGGATTCGGCGATGATGCGAAGAGCGTTGGGGGAGTAGTCGACGAGGCGTGAAGTTTTGCCATTCAGCTTGGCGTCGAATTCGCGGGCGAAAGATTCGCCGGCGTTTGGATTTTTCTGGACGGCCTTCCATTCGGGCAATTCTTCGAGCGGTTCCGTTTCGAAACGATCAAAAAACTGAGCATCGAGAATCTTCACCTGCGAAACCATTTCGCCGATGATGGTGCGGGCTTCGCTGGGCGTGTCGGAAGCGGAGCACATGCGCCAGAGGCGGTGAAGAACAATGCCGGAGAGCGTATGCACCATGGTGGTGAACGCGGCGACAGGAAGAACGTAGCGGGCGATTTCGATGGCGCGTTTTTCCGCCGAGCGTTCGATTTTCTGGAGGCGCTTGGGGTGAGACATCGGGCTAACGTGCCAGATGTCGTTGAGAATGTCGCGGGCGTCGCCGATGAGCAGCGCGGAGAGTTCGCGGTAGTAATTCCAGGCGCGGGCGATGGCACCATCGTAGATTTCTTTGCACTTTTCGTCGAAGAAGAGCGAGACGGGAGGGACGTAAGCCTGGGCGCGGTCGAGGCGGACGTAGCGCTGGCTCTGCTGCTCGGAATTGTAAAAGGGGTGGACGTGAAGGAAGGACCAGACGAATTGGCGGCTGACGTTCTCGAGGCCGAATTCGAAGTGGGCGTGCTGATAAACCGTGTGGTGGCCGCTGTAGAACGTGGCGGCGCCAACGTTGAGGCGCTGTTTGTCGGTGATTTCTTCGGGAGTGATGAGACGCGGCGCGTAACAGGTTCGGGCAGCGGCGATGGCGGAGTCGAAAGGATGCGCAAAAGCGTTGCGGAGGGTGACGCGAGGCGGGCCGGATTCGACGAGCTCGCCGGGGCGCGAGCTGTCAAACATGCGCGATTGAGTAGCCACGTTGGGGATCTATTCTACACGCGGGCGCGGATTTAACACAGAGGACACCGAGAGCGCAGAGAAGAAAGCAAAAAAGAAGGAATTCAGAATGCGCCACAAGAAGAAAAAGTGGGGCAGACACGATTGCCTGTCCCACGATGCGAGAGTAGTTTTACTTTTTGGCGGCCGTGGATTTGGCAGCGGCGTCGGCGTACTTCTTGGTGAAGCGTTCGACGCGGCCAGCGGTGTCAATGAGTTTCTGTTTGCCTGTGAAGAATGGGTGGCAATTCGAGCAGATCTCCACGCGCAGCATGTCGCCCTTGATGGTGGAGCGCGTCTGGAACGTATGGCCGCAGGCGCAGTGCACGGTCACGGGATGATAATCGGGATGAATACCGGGTTTCATGGGGCTACCTTTCGTCGCGTCCGGTCTGCACGGCAAACCCGGCAAAGCCAGGTCAATTCGAAGTTGTGACCGCACGAGCGGTCAACTCAGCCGCGTCGCTAGGTCGCGAGCAATTCTTAATCATACGCGAAGAGTCAAATTTCGCAAAATGGGATAGATTTGGGATAGATTTGGCGTCGATTTTGACTTGGGCGGGGAGGGGTGTGATGTCGAGATTCATGAAGGCTGTGAGGATAGCTGGAATTCTGTTTTTGGGGCTATGTGCAGGCCAAATCAGCGCAGGTGATTCAAAAGGAGACGCGCGCGGCGAGATTGCTGCGTTCGACAAGAAGTTCACGGAGTTGCATTTGAAGATGGATGCACCGGAGATCATGGCGATGTAGGCGGAGGATGGAGTGGATTTGATGCAGGGAGAGGCGCCGATTGTGGGAAGAAAGACCATTACGGCGTGGATTGAAAACGTTCTGTCGAAGATGCCGGGATACAAAGT
>QHYM01000002.1 GCA_003223295.1 Acidobacteriota bacterium
ACTTTTTCACCAAGGAGCAGCAGCCCAAGGACGGCCACGACGGCGTAGGAGAAGGCAGAAGCAGGCTGAACATAACTGTAATCCGCCCAAGTCAGAACCAGCATGTAGGCGGCAAAAAACATTAGCAAGCAGGCGATGCCGAGCCAGATGTAGCCGGAAGTAAGAATCCGAGCCAAAATGTGAAAAAGCTGCTGCGACTGCCAATTGCGCGCGGAGCCGATGGCCTTCATTCCTTTGCCGAGCAGAACATTGCCCGTCGGCGCAAAGAGCACTATAAAGAATATCAGGACATAGGTTTTTAGTCGTAACCCGACTGAGGCCTTCATGTGCTGCGCTGGACCCTCCAGAATCCCGAAAGATTGAATTGAGGCGTCGTCTCTTTCAGACTCCCGTTTCCATCGTAACCGACATCCGTGCTGCTTCCAAAGGAGTTCGCAGACCAGGCCACATATGCGTACCGCTGATTTTCTGTCCGCGGTACGAAGGACTCTTATTCAGGCACCCTAAGGGAAGGACTTCTCTCATGCTTGCGAAGTAATGTCAATCTGGGGTGAGCCCGCGATCCACGCCGCGGGCCCAACCCTCTCTTAATGGGAAATAGAACGCAATGTGGTTATCTGGGTTAGTTAACACCATCGAACAAAAATGTACCAAACAGGTTGTCTTGATAGATGACGAACTGTGCCGGGCCGCTGTACAACGGGTTGCACGGCGATCCTGTACAT
The DNA here is from genome assembly GCA_003223295.1 of Acidobacteriota bacterium. GTDB lineage: Bacteria > Acidobacteriota > Terriglobia > Acidiferrales > UBA7541 > Acidiferrum. The sequence goes on from QHYM01000002.1 coordinate 726, forward strand.
GGAGGTCCTTGAATGGTCGCTGAATCCATCTGCGTATTGGTATGTGTAATCGTGTTCTCAAACGACGTCGACCAGCAATACTCATTTTTCCGCACTCTGGCGGCTTCCTTTTCACGTTAGCGATTCATGGACTTTCTCAGGCCTGTGTTATACTTACAAAAAAACAGATCACTCAAAAGACTACGCGGCTCGAGGTGCGATGTTTTTAGGTGCCATTCTTGACATTCTGCTGATTGTTGCCGCGACCCCATTTGTTTACTACTTACTAGCGCTATACAGCTCTGTGAGATTCCTGCAGGAGTCGGGTCAGTCGCAAACATCGGACACCGGCTTTACGCCCGGTGTAAGTTGCCTTAAACCCATCAAGGGTTTGGACATAGAAGCCTACGAAAACTATGCGAGCTTTTGCAGACAGGACTACCCCGAGTACGAAGTGGTTTTTTGCGTTGACCCAGACGATGCAGCACTGGCTATACTTGAGAAGTTGATTCGCGACTTCCCTAATTGCCGTATTCGCCTAATCTTTGGCTCCGGGCGAGACGCCGTAAATGATAAAGTTGCGAGGCTAGAGCGACTCACTAAAGAGGCGAAGTACGACGTCTTCGTGATAACGGATGGAGACGTCCGAGTTCGGCCAGATTATTTGAGAACCGTGGTTGCCCCGTTCAGGGATCCTAACCTCGGGGCCGCAACCTGCCTGTATAAATCGACTCGAGAGACGACACTGACGCAAGCTCTCCAGTCCATTTCAATGACTTCGGACTTTTTTGCCGGCATTCTGGTCGCATGGTGCTTGGATGGCGTTAAGTTTACGCTCTCGCAATCGATTCTAACGACGCGCCGAAACATCGAAGGATTCGGCGGGTACAAGGTCCTTGAGAACCGCCCAGCCGACGATCTCTATATCGGGCGGTTTGCTTCGGAGCAAGGGCTCAAGACCAAGCTCCTTCCCTATGTTGTAGAGTCAGTGGCGGATTTCCATTCCTTGCGAGAACTCCTCATCAAACGTGTTCGTTGGATGACGGTAATGCGACACATGCGGCCGTGGGGCCATTTGGGCTTGCTCTTCACGTGGGGTTTGCCGTGGGCGCTTGCGGCTGTGGCGGCCCATCCGACAGCGCTTGTGGCGATGGGTTATCTCGGTGGCTATCTATTATGCCGCATACTGGTCACCTGGATGATTGGAATACGTGCTATGAAGCAGGTTGGGATATGGAAGCGCATCCCCCTGATTCCCCTATGGGATTTAATGGCTTTTTGCATCTGGATCGTCAGTTTCACGCAGCGCACGATTCGCTGGCGCGGAGTTGATTACTTTCTCCGTCAAGGGCAACTTTCCCCAGCCGCTCGAAGTGCAGTGCCAGACGCATCGAGATGAAGGCCTCAGATCGCTTGCGGAGCTGCTAATGACAACGTATCTAGTGACAGGCGGGTGTGGCTTCATCGGCATTAACCTGGTGAGGGCGCTTACGCAACGCGGCGAATTTGTGCGGATCCTGGACAATTTAAGCACGGGGAAGAAGGATGACGCCAAACTTCCAGGGATTGATTTGCAAATCGGCGACATCCGCGACCTTGGCGCAGTCACAAAAGCGTGCGAGGGCGTGGACAAAGTTGTGCATCTGGCGGCGCACACACGGGTAGTCGATTCCGTCGAGAACCCGCAAGTCAATTTTGAGATCAACGCAATCGGAACCGTAAACGTGCTCAGGGCTTGCAGGAGCGCGAGCGTGAAGAAAATGATTTTTGCGTCGACCGGGGGAGCGATTCTCGGAGAACAAGAGCCGCCGGTTCACGAGGGAATGGTGCCGCGCCCCGTTTCACCGTATGGTGCGAGCAAGCTCGCTGGGGAGGCCTACTGCTCTGCATTTCATGGATCGTATGGATTGAACACGGTGATGCTTCGTTTTTCGAATGTCTATGGCCCGTATTCCTACCACAAGGGGAGTGTCGTGGCACAATTCTTTCGCGACCTGATGCAAAAGAAGCCGCTGGTGGTGTACGGGGACGGGCTACAGACGCGCGATTTCTTATATGTGGACGATTTGGTTGAAGCAATTTTGTTAGCTGATTCCATTGATACTCCCGGCGAAGCGTTCCAAATCGCATCGGGCCGGGAAACATCGATCCGGGGCCTGTGTGAAACAATCAGAAAAGTTATTCCGGGACTGAAGTTCGATGTGCGCTATGAGCTGGCCAGGAAAGGTGAAATTCAACGCAACTACGCCAGCATCGAAAAGGCGCGTCGCATGTTGGGATATACCCCAAAAACCAAACTGGACGACGGATTGAAAAGTACGTGGCAGTGGTTTCTATCGTTTCTTGGCGAACCGCTGCATAATCGGTAGGACTACCCCTAAGGGGTTTCCAGAAATGGCTGAGGCACCCGCGTACGTCATTCTCGGCCGCGGCCGCTGGGCGAGGAAAATACTGCCCATCATCGCCGGCGAAAAGAGAAGCGCCACAGTCATCGAGGAAACAAGGCAGCGTGCGGCAGAAACGAGCCAAGCTTATGTATCTCGCCTCGCGGAAGCCATGAAGGCGAGCCGCGCGCACATCGCCTGGCTGTGCGTCGCCCCCGGCCCGCATGTGTCTCTAATGGTGCAAGCCGGTCTCGAAGCCGGTCTGCACGTCATTGTGGAGAAGCCCTGGTACGGCTCTGCGGAAGATACGGAGCGCCTCAAAGCTCTGGCGCGCGCGCGAGGCCGATTGGTCGCCATTCATTTCGAGTATCTGGTTCACCGCGAAGTTGAGAATTGGAGAAAAGACTTTCATCCCGGTACGGGCCTGCGATTTGGCGGGCATTTTTTTCTGGGACGCGCCGACAGGAGCGGCATCCCGGCCATCGACAATCTTGGCAGTCACCTCATGGCGATCCGCGAATTTGCTGTGCCGGCGGCAGAAATCTCCGAGATCAAGTGCGCCTACGAGCGCCCTGACGAACGGCTTGTGTGGATCGAGAGAAATGGCCAACGCGCCGCCTCGATTAACCTGCTCAAAGGCAGCGAACGCATTATCCAAAACGTCATGAAAAAAGTAGAGGCCGAGCTCGAGGGCGCGGCCTCTCCTTTTGACCTGGATTTTGCCTTGCGGGTTGCGAATCAGCTTAACGCCTACAAAGCGCGATGCCCGGCGTAACTCGCTCAAGCTTTCTTGGCTTTGGCTTCCGCGCGGGTTTCAACATTTGAGGATTTCGCCGGCATGTTCATTTGCAAGCGCCGCTCGTTTCTCGGCTCGCGCCAATTGACCTGCGGAAGCATCAACGATGGATCCACGCGCTCGCGGTATTTGAGGGCAATGTTCATGAGCGAGTCGAGCAGGGAATCGGATAGGTAATGCGGCTGCAAGCCGAGGTCAATCAGCTTCGAATGCTTTGCGTTGTAGTAATGCTGCTCGGCCTCCACACGGGGATCGGGGATGTGATCAACTTCCACTGTCAGCCCCATCTTCCTGGCGGCAGCGTCCACGAGGCCGGCCAGGTCCATGATGGAGAACTGTTCCGTAAACTGGTTATAAACCCGGCATTCGCCTTTCGCCGCGGGATGGTGGCAGGCGATTTCAATGCAGCGAACGGTGTCGCGAATGTCCAGGAATCCGCGGGTCTGACCGCCCTTCCCGTAAACGGTCAGTGGCTGGCCGATAGCCGCCTGCAAGCAAAAGCGATTCAGCACCGTTCCGAAAACGTCGTCGTAATCAAAGCGGTTGATTAACGCTTCATCGAGGCCGGTCTCGTCAGTCATGGTTCCGTAGACCACGCCCTGATTCAGGTCCGTTGCTCGAATTCCCCAAATCTTGCATGTGAACATGATGTTGTGACTGTCGTGCACTTTCGAAAGGTGATAGAAGGAGCCCGGCTGCTTGGGGAAAGGAACGGTGTCTCTGCGGCCGTTGTGCTCAACGGTGATGTAGCCTTCCTCGATGTCGATGTTAGGAGTGCCGTATTCACCCATGGTGCCGAGCTTAATAAGATGACAATCGGGAAGGAATTCGCGAATGGCAAAGAGCACGTTCAGCGTGCCGACGACGTTATTCACCTGGGTAAACACCGCATGTTTGCGGTCAATCATCGAGTATGGCGCGGAGCGTTGTTCGGCAAAGTGCACGATCGCTTCCGGTTCGAATGACTTGAAAGCGGAAGAGAGAAAATCGTAGTCGGTGACGTCCCCGACGAACATTTCGATAGTTCTACCCGTCAAGTTTTGCCACACGCGCAGGCGGTCCGTTAAGGGGCGAATGGGCGTGAGTGTCTGGGCCCCCAGTTCGTGATCCCACAACCGGCGCACATAGTTATCGACAATGGCAACTGTATGGCCCTTCTGCGACAGATAGAGAGCTGTCGCCCAACCGCAATAGCCGTCCCCACCAAGCACGGCAATGTTCATGAAACCTCCTCAAGGTGAACTCATCGTCAGAATGTCTACGGCTATGGGAGCCACCAGGGGCTCTTGCGGTTGCATGGCAGCCGCAACAAGAAAATGCGAGAATTCGTCACTTCGACCGTGGACTTCTTTTTTTACCTGTATACTGCTGGCTTTGCAAGCTGGTTTTTGCCCCGTGCGCACAAAGAATGCAAAAGCCGCAATGGCTACGTTGCACCGACAGACACTACGGTGAAAGACCGGGTGACACTGCCGTTTCCAGCGGATGGTTCGTGAGCACCAGTTTTCCGCCACTGGAAGCCACCACGGTGAGCCGTTCACGTCCAACCAATTCTTCAAAGTCTGGCAAACGATCTGCGTACGCAAGCAAATAATAGCGCTGAGGTTCGAGCCACAAGTTCTTAAACCGCCCATTGTCAATGAATACGTCCCGTGCTCCCGGCGCGTAGGATCCATATTCCAGATTGAAGTAATGGCCATTCAGAATCAGCGCGTCACGGTTCGTGTAAAACGTGATAGATGAAAACGAATAGTAACCCCGGTTGTTGATCAATGTTCCTTCCGACGATCGCAAAATGGCGTAGGCCAGAGGGCGCGATCCCAAAAACGGGTCGAAAACGACGAGGGCAAGACGAGCGCCATGAAAGAACACCACCATCATTAGCGCGGTCGCGAGAAATGCGCGCTGCCCCAACCAGCGGAGAGTTCCTATCGCGCCCGCAAGAAATGCCAGCGAGGCGACCAGCAATGGCGGCCGCAGATAGGCAAAGGAGTCGAAGGTGAGGTCCATCATGTGGCCAAGCGAAAGCGTGTAGGCGCTGGGGTGGTGGCTGAGCGCTTGTGAAATGTCACCGGGCGCAGGCAGGTGGCGCACGGCAAGAAAGATTCCGACAGTCGCGATTGCTGCCAGAAATGCTATCGCACAGAGAATGCGCGTCCCGCGACCAATCCAAACCCCGCCCATCGCCATGGCAGAACCCAACAATAGCGCCAGCGCGGGATAACAGGGCATCGAGTAATACTCTTGTGTCGTGGAAAAAGTGAAAAAAACGAGAATAAAGCCCGTCCAACACAGCGCCAGCAAGCGCACGCGGCCCGCGCGGCCCAGCGGCTTGTAGGAGAGCTTGATGAGGGCAGGGAAGTAAACACTCCACGGAAACAGCCATAGCAAATGAAAGAACCAGAACCACAGCCGCGGCACCGTATTGTAATCGCGTGGGTAACGCAGGTTGAGAAAGCGCAAGAACTGTTCGTTGATGAAATAGAACCAAAGAAAGCCGTGATACTCACCCGGCCCGCCATGAAGCGAGAATGAGAAATAGGGAGGATTTCGGAGTGTGGCCAGAACATGCCACGGCGCAGCGATGAGCAGAGCGATCAGCGCACCGCTGAACGGCCGGAGACGCTGCCAGGTGCGCTTAAGAAAGAACTGTTTGGTAAGAAACAGGTAGATCAGGGCCGCGGCAACAGGAAACGCGAGAGCGACGAGGCTCTTCAGCAGCAGCCCGGTTCCCAGGCTCGCCGCAAGCACAAACGCCCAGAGCCGCGGATGCGGTTCTTCTTCGTCCAGCGCGCGCAGGAACGCCCACATTGCCAGCGCTATGGTGAGCGTGAGCATCACATCCGGAATCAAGATGCGCGTAAACAGGAACAGCCCCACACACGTGGCCATGCACAGGCCCGCGTACAGTCCGGCGCGCCGGCCAAACGCCCAGATCCCAAACGCGGCGGTGAGCCATGCCAGCGCCATCACCGAAAGGGCGATGGGAATCCGCGCTGCCCAGTCATGGACGCCAAAAACCCTGTAGGAAATCGCCATGATCCAATAAATGAGTGGCGCCTTTTCGAGGTAGGCGACGCCGTCCAGCCGCGCGGTAACCCAGTCGCCGGACTTCAGCATGTTGCGCGCAATCTGAGCCTGAATTGCGTCCACATCGTCCATCAAGGACGGTGGAGAAACGATGCAACCCAGATAGATGATTGCGGCAACAAGCAGGACGGTCAGGTAGACGCGCCAGCTCTGGCTGGTAATAAAACCTTCCGCGTCTCCGAGGATGCCGCCTGAATGCGCCATCTTTTCATCCATAGAAAGAGGATTAGCAGTCCCCAAAGGTGGTATCCAACATTGGCTTTCCGCTCCAAATGGAGCTGTAGAAATTTGTTCATGACATCTGGGCGGAACACTTCACCGCATTCAGTGACGCCGTAGTGCAAAGCGTCTGTTAAGAGAGGAAGCAGCGGGCCACGCAGCCATTCGTGCGCCGGGATATCGAAGCCCATTTTCGGCCGCTGCAAAATTGCCGGCGGCAGCTTCTCTTTCATCAACTCCTTCAGAACTACTTTTTGTTGCGCGCCGCGAATCTTCAGCGAAGCGGGGAGCTTGGCGGCAAACTCGACAATGCGGTGATCCAAAAATGGCGGTCGCACCTCGACAGAATGCGCCATGCTCATGCGGTCGCTCTTCGTCAAAATGTCATCCGCCAGATAATATCTCTGGTCCAGCCAGAGATACGGCGCAAGGTCATCGCTGGTAGCAGGAAGTCCATCGATTTCGCTGAGGACTCGTTTCAACGAACCAGGCAGCGGTTGTCTGACGAGTGCTTTCTTCTCGGCATCGGAAAAAGTGCCGTTCCAGTAGACGTGAGCGCGCGCAGGCGCCATCAATGCGCCTTCCAGAAAGCGCTTTACCTTGTATTCAAGACTGATTTTGTCGTCCGAGACGGGCCAATAGCGAGTTGCCCCAAGAGCCGTTCGCAGAAGCGAGCGGGGCAAAATGCGCGCTCTGTTGGCGAGAGGATTCGCGCGGTAGGTCAAGTAGCCGCCAAAGAGCTCGTCGGCACCCTCTCCGCTCAGAGCTACCGTGGTTTTCGTTTTGCAGAGCTTTGAGAGAAACCATACCGGCAGCGCTCCGGCATCCGCACTCGGCTCGTCCGAATAGTAAGCAAACTCCTCAATCGCTCCGCGCAAGTCTTCGGCGGGGTTCAAGTCCAGTTCGGTGTGGTCTGTTTCGTATTGTTTTGCGGCGCGATGGATGTATTCCGTTTCATCAAAACTGCGCCCGCGAAACGAGATGGAGAAAGTTTTTAACTGTGAACTGGAAGCCTTTGAGGCGTAATGAAGGATGGTTGTCGAATCAATCCCGCCGCTCAGCCAAACGCCCAGAGGCACATCCGAAATCAAATGCTCGCGAACGGCATCCTGCATCAGCGCATCGAGTTCTTCTTTGGCGGATTCCAACGTGTACGCGTTCGAAACTCCGAAAGGCAAGGTCCAGTACGACCCTACCGAAACCTCGCCGTCTTGCCACTCGAGCCAATCTCCCGGCGCAAGTTTCTCAATGCCATCCACGAGAGTCCATGGGACAGGAATGTAGTTCAGCGCAAGGTAGCAATCGAGGCCCGCCAAACTGAGCCGACGGTCAATCTCGGGATGGACAAAGAGGGCCTTCAACTCCGAGCCGAAGAACAGATCGTCATCCTGGCGCGCAATGTAAAGTGGTTTGATCCCCATGCGGTCACGGGCCAGCACGATGCGCTTCCTGGACTTGCTCCAGAGCGCGACCGCAAACATTCCCCGCAGTTTGGCAAAACAGTCTTTGTCCCATTGCAGGAACGCGCGCAACACCGTTTCCGTGTCGGAGTGCGATTCGAAGCGGTGCCCCAGGTTCTCCAATTCGGCGCGCAACTCGAGGTGGTTGTAAATCTCTCCGTTGAAGACGATTCCTCCGTCGCCGTCTTCGGTCAGGATGGGTTGATTGCCCTGAGCCAGGTCGATGATTTTCAGGCGTGCTGCGCCTAGGGAAAAAAGATTCGACTGGAAGACGCCCTGCTGATCGGGCCCGCGGTGGATCAGCGTAGCGGTGGCCTGTCGGATTCTTTCCGGAGGCGCGCTCCAACTTTTAGTGGTGAATCCGGTAATCCCACACAATGCTCGTCACCAGTCCGTCTTCCGCGACGCTTTCGCGCGGTGTTGGCTAGAATTTAGGGAAAGATACAGCCTAGAGAAGTTTATCTGGTGTACCAGCCTGACCGCAACGCAAGACTCTGCGGTTAAGCAAGTTTGAGTAGCCGCGGAGAGATCAGTGGGCAACGCCCACGGCAGAATGGATGAGGGCGCTGACTCCATTCCACATAATCTGTACGCCAATGCAAACCAGAAGAAACGAGGAAAGCCGCACGATGATGCCCATGCCGCTCTCGCCGACCAAGGCAGCCAGGCGGTCCGCAAAGCCATAACAAACGTAAATGCTAACCGCGACCATTGCGGAGGCAATCACCGTGGCCAGAATTGGCAGCAAGTTGGCTCCCAGATGGTGCGCCAGGTTGGCGCCGAGCGTGATGGCGACGGAAATCGAGCCAGGGCCCACGGTAAGGGGCAGTGTCAACGGATAGAAGGCGTTCCGGAAGATATCTTTGAGATTCACCTTTTTCTGCACCTCACGCCCGCGGTCGGGCTCTTCCTTTTGTTTCAGCATGGCCCATCCGTTGGAAATGACCACGAGGCCGCCGCCGACTTGCACCACGGGAATGGAAATGGCGAAGAAGTTGAGAATATGCGTCCCAACCATAAAAGAGGAAATGAGCAGGACAAAGCTATTCATGGCCACTTGGCGTGCCAGAGCCCGGCGCGCTGCGGCTGGGTAGTGGCGCGTTAATGCCAGAAAAACAGGACTGCCGCCGAACGGATTGACGATCGGAAAGAGGGCGCTCAGGATCAGCAGTACGTTTTTGGCGGTTTCTAGCAATCCATTGCTCCGGGTGGGAGAGTATAGCCGAGAAGCCGCTCTGGGCATGGAAATTGAAAGACACGGGAACTCAGGGCATGCTATGCAAGGATCTGTGCCCACCGTTGAAAGGTCAGCAAAAAGGCAGCTCTGAAAGCGCAAAGGCCCACGGCGGGAGCCCGAGAAAGCATGGACTCCCTCGCCGCGTTGCCGTAAAAGCTACCAGGTGAGCTTCGCGCCGATTTGGATTTGCCGCTGCGCAAGAAGTGAGTTGCTCGATGACTGCACAACTCCGAAAACTGGGTCGGCGGTAAGCGTCGGAATGGGCGCCGCAGCTGTGCCCGCATTGGTAATGGAATAATTCCGGGTGCCGACCGAAGCGGCATTCACATGGTTAAAGAGGTTGAACGCTTCGCCGAAGAGTTCGAATTTCCACGATTCGTAGAAATTGAATTTCTTTGCGATTCGCAAATCTACATTGGCGATTCGTGGCATTTGGAACCCATTTCGTGGAAGGCTCGGCAGCCGGTTAGTGCCACCCGCTCCCAGGATCCCGGTAGAAGTGGGTTTTTGCGATGACGGCAGCGCACTCGCAACAAGTGCGTTTCCCGACACGGTGGCCGTGTACGGAGCTCCCGACGAAACCATGACGATAGGCGCGATTGTCCATCCGTCGAGCGCAGTACGCAGGAGCTTATCGCGAGCCTTGAAATAGCCCGGCTGCCAGACCAGCGTCGAGCCGAAGTGGTGATGGATGTCGAAATTGGACCGGCCATCTTCCAAAGCGAGGTCAAACGGGTTCAAGACGTTGTTCGAGGATGTGAAGGTCTGCGAACTCTGGCCCGTGTCAGACGAGTTGGAGTATGTATAAAACATCTGTGACTGGAGCCCGCTAGTCATGCGTCGATTGAACATGAACACGACGCCGTTATATTTCGAGCTGACACTATCGGAAATAGCGGTGATTCGGCCAAAGGTAGTATTCGGGCGGGCGCCGATGAAAAGAGGGAGCGTGACGGTACTTCCGTTGTTCGGTCCGCCGCTGAAGGTATACGTGATGCTGCCGGCGGGCGGGGCTAGGTTTGTGTCGATGAAAATCGGCAGATTGCGTCCAAGACTGCCAACGTATGAAACGGATACGGCTGTGTTTGTTGCAATCTGCTGCTCGAATACCAGATCAAATTCATGAATCATGGGATTCTGAGTGTCTTTGGCAAAGACGACAACATCCGGTGGGAGAGTCGTTCCCGCGGATGCAGTAAGCACATTGGGATAGAGTGGCGGTGTAACCCCAGGATCCCCCGGCTTCAATTGGAACTGCACTTGACTGCTGGGGGCACCGGTGTTGGTGATGGCGTTCGAGATTGTCGAGTTGATGACGCGGCCATAGTAAATCCCGTATCCGCCTCTCACAACGGACTTGCCGCGGCCGCTCAGGTCCCAAGCAAACCCCACGCGCGGCCCGAAGTTGTTCTTGTCACTTGGGAAGACCGAGGACAAGGGCAAGCCGGGGTTAGGAATTTGCGGGCTCGGAAACTTCTCGTAGTCCCAACGGATCCCTAGGTTTAGAGTGAGCCTGGGTTTGATGCGCCAGTCATCCTGGAAAAAGACGCCGTAATCCCAAGTTGTAAATTCGAAGGCCGTCGGGCCAAATCCTTGGTTGAAGCTGGAGTAGCAAGGAGCCGGCACCGCCAACGAGCCGCACACTGGATTGGTGAAGTTGTTGACTGCAGCCACGTAATCGCTGATGAAGTCCACTCGGTTGTTGTAGCTGTAGGCGCCAGCCTCCTGGAAGAGGTTGTCGTTCAAGTCATGGAACCGGATGATATCAGCGCCAACCTTGAAAACGTGTTTGCTATGGGTCATCGAATAGTTGTCTGCAAGCTGGTAGCTGTGTTCATCCGGGAAGGCTCGGCGATCGAGGAAGTTTGGCTTGCCAAACACAATTCCGGCGCTGCCGGAAATGGTGATCTGCGGGGAGATCCCTTGTGATGAAACGGGCTCACCCGCTATCGCAGGCTGAGTGTTCTCAAATTCGAAATCCCGTCCATATTGGAAACGGAATTCGTTAATCATCGTGGGAGTGACCGTGGACACCAGCCGGGCGATGACAGTGTCATCCTTTACGAAGTCATTGCCAAAACTTTCCTGGCCACGAAACACGACCCCGGCGGTCTGAATTCCCGCGGGGGAAGCCCAGCGCATTCGGTTGTATTCCATCGATACATGATTCTTGGCATTAATGACCCAGTCAAACTTGGGAAAGAGGAGCAACTCATTCCCTGTGCGCGGAACAACGCCCGTCAAGGTTTGAACAAAAGCCAGACCCGCATTCGCCTGTGTGGCAGTAATGCCCCTGCCGGAAAGCGTCGTCAGCTCCGATGCACTTAGAGGTGCAAAAAACGCGGCGGGGCTGCTGGCATTCGCTACACCCGGAAAATTCCGCTTCTGCTGATCGGCATTAAAGAAGAAAAACAGCTTGTCTTTGATGATCGGCCCACCGATGTTTCCCCCAAATTGGTGACGCTTGTCCTCGGGCTTAATGGGAATGGGAGTCGAAGGCGCGGGCGGGGCAAGCACGATGGTCTGGAAGGGGTTGAAGGCGCCGAAATCGCTGCTGCGGTAGAACCAGAACGCTTGCCCATGCAGCCTATTGGTGCCGGACTTGGTCACCGCGTTGGTCACCCCGCCGGCTGAGCGGCCATACTCTGCCGAGTAGTTTGATGTGTTCACCTGGAACTCTTGGATGGAGGATTCGCTAATGGAATAGCTGATGCGCGTTCGGCCCTTCTCTTCCGCGAAAAAGGCCTGGTTATTGTCGCCGCCGTCTACCGTGTTGTTGTTCAACAGTCCTGAGACACCACGGAAGCTAACCAGCCCAAAATTCCCGTCCGGCACCGCGCCAGGGGTAGAAAGCGCAAAAGTGGACCAGCGCCTGCCGTTGATCGGCAAATTATCAATGGTGGTCGAATTGATATTTGTAGAGAAATCAGCGCGGTCGGTAGTGATCACAGGGGCCTCAGCGGTGGCCACGATGGTCTCCGTTTGCGTTTGCACTCCAAGGGTGGCATCAAAAGTCGTTGTGCGTCCCACCTCCACAGTGATGCTGGTAGCCTTGTACGCCGCAAAACCGGAAGCGGTAATCTCCACCGAATAAACGCCAGGCTGCAGATGGATGATCAGGAACCGACCGCTTTCATCGCTCTTGGCACTGGCGCTGGCGCCCGTTCCGAGATTCTTGGTAGCTACGCTGGCACCCGGAACGAGGGCTCCAGACTGATCAGTCACAATACCGGCGATGGCGCCGTCAGTGGTTGACTGCGCAAACGAACTCGCCGCAAACAAAAATAGTGCGGCCACGATTACGACCAAAGCAAGGTAAGAGCTGACGGTGGAACATCCACTCGCATTCTTTTTCATGCACTTTCCTCCTAGAGGGCTTGTGCGGCGTGTTGCGCAACCGTGCACACCCGCGGCCTTCCCGGGGTAGAAGGGCGGCTTCAGTTTAGGTCAAGCTCGATGACCACACGCACCGGCCGTCAACCTGCATAAACAACTCTGTAATTTGCCTATCTTCTATCACAAGAGTGAGGTGAAGACAAAGCCAAGCTCTGTGGAAAAGCTAGCCGCCCGGGATCCAATTCTTCTAGGCACGCACTCCTATACGACACTCATGCAAACCCTTAGCGAAACATATCCATCGAATTTTGCACGCAGATGAATATTTTGCACCGTCCGCATGACACGTTGAGGATTGCCTTGCAGGCATGCGTGGAGTAGAGTCTCGGTTCCTGAGCGGGGAGAAAGAATGGCAGAGGCAAGGGCGGCGAAGCAGAAAGTCCGGCAGAGAAAAA
>QHYM01000133.1 GCA_003223295.1 Acidobacteriota bacterium
CGAACATGATCATTTGAATCTTGCCGCAGGCCTGCCCTTCTTGTAGCAGGCAAGCTGCGGTAGGCAGGCATTATATCCACCGTACCGCAAAAGCCCCACGGCGGCCTGCTCGCGTATACTGAAGGGCGCCTAGACGAACATCATGAGCACAAATCCACAAGCAAATCCCGGCGTCGAGGCCATTCCACAATTCGATCTCGCCCCGCAATACGCTGCAATTGGCCCCGAGATTCGAACCGCTGTCGAGCGCGTGCTGTCTTCACAACAATTTGTGCTCGGGAGCGAGGGAGCAGCTCTCGAGGAAGAAATTGCCGCACTCTGTGGTGTTTCTCATGGCGTAGGAGTCGCTTCCGGCACGGATGCCCTGATACTAGCCTTGTGCGCATGCGGCGTGCAGGCGGGCGACGAAGTGCTTCTGCCGGCGTCCACTTTTGTTGCCACCGGCAGCGCCGTAAGCGCGTTGGGAGCGAAGCCGGTTTTCGCCGACATTCGCCCGGAGACGTATAACCTCGATGCCTCTGAGTTGGCGCGCCGCGTCACACCACGCACGCGTGCCATCATCGTCGTGCATCTCTACGGCCTTGCCGCCGATATGGACCCGATTGTTTCTTTCGCGAAGTCACACAAGCTGCCTCTCATCGAAGACAACGCCCAGGCGATCGGCTCAACATATAAAGGACGCCGGACCGGCTCCTTTGGTGATGCGGCCTGTCTCAGCTTCTACCCAACAAAAAATCTTGGCGCGTATGGCGATGCGGGGATGGTGGTTTCGAATTCCGGGGAAATTGCCACGCGCATTCGCACGCTGCGTAATCATGGCCAGACCGGCAAATACCTGAGCAGCGAGCCCGGGTGGAACAGCCGCCTTCGCCTGCTGCAACAAGTCCGTGGAGTCATGCCGCCGTTCGAACCCGAAGGCTTCGAGCACGTCTACCACCAGTACACGATTCGCAGCGAGCGGCGCGATGCCCTCCAGCAGCACTTAGCCGCGCGGAAGATTGGCAGCACCGTCTATTACTCGCATCCGTTGCATCTGCAGCACTTGTACGCTCATCTCGGCCACAAGGCCGGTGATTTTCCGCACGCCGAGCGCGCTGCACAAGAAGTTCTTTCTCTGCCGATGTACCCGGAATTAAGGAAGGATCAGATCGCCCGCGTGGTGGAAGCCATCGCCGAATTTGTGAAGTGTTAGGGCGCCGTCAATTCGAAACTATTTGCCCAGATACAGAAGCACGAAGAGGAAAATCCACAGCCCATCCATGAAGTGCCAGTAATACGACGTGATTTCCGCCGCCAGGGAAACGGAAACTTGCGACTTCTCAAAATTGTGCAGCAAAACAAAAAGCAGCGCCGCAACACCGCCCAGCAAATGCACGCCGTGCGCGCCCGTGAAAATGTAGAAAAAACTGCTGGCCTGGTTGCTCGCAATGTACACGCCTTGTGTCACAAGTTGCCGCCAGGCGACAAGTTGTCCGGCGACAAACAGGAAGCCCAGCACCGTGGTCACCATCCATAGCTTGCGAAAGCCGGAAACATCCCTGTGGGAGAGCCGCAGCCGCGCCCTTTCGAGAATCAAGCTGCTTCCGAGAAGAACCGCAGTATTCACCCACAAAATCCAAGGCAAGCGCACGGTCACCCACACGCCGCTGTTGTGCCGGAGAACCAGGAAGGCGCTGGCCAGCGCCATGAAGAACATAAGGATGGAAACCATGCCGATGGCGATTCCCGTGGAGAATCGCCGCGGCGAAGGAGACTCTCCGCGGCCGCGTCTTCCGTAATCGTCATCACCGCCGTCGCCCCCATCCGGTGGCCTTCCTCCGCCGCCACCCACGCGGCGATTCTCGACGATGAGTTCAATGTCCGGAGGTGCAATTGTGCCCGGCATACTGTCTTTTCTCGCCTGCTTCTCTCTTCCTTAGTTTGCCTTGACGACGCGATCTGGGGCAACGTCTTGCGGAATGAAATCTTCCGCCACGCCGTGCAGGCCGAATTCATACGCTCCCCGATAGACAACCGGTTCGTGCGCGCCAAAATCGTCCTGCGGTGGCGGCGAAGCCACACTCCATTCAAGCGTGGTGGCCCGCCAAGGGTTGCACTCTTCCACTCGTTCGCCGCGAAACAAGCTCCAAAGAAAATTGAACAAAAAGATTCCCTGAGCAAGAACGGTGATCAGGATGCCGGCGGTAATGAATGAGCGCGCGGGGACAATCCACCCGGCGGCAGCGGTCAGGCTCGCGCCGGGATTCTTGGCGGAATGAGAGACGAGTCCCAGCCAGTGCATGGTCATGAAAACGCAGTAGACGCCCGCGAACGTCAGCCAAAAGTGGATCTTCCCTAATAGCTCATTCATGCGCCGCCCGAACAGTTTCGGGAACCAGAAAAACAAGCCGCCGAGAATGGCGAACGTTGCCGCCACGCCCATGATCAGATGAAAATGACCGGTGACGAAATCCTCGGTGACGGATGCGGAAGCGATGTCGCTCCGCGCGAGAAAAATTCCCGAAAGTCCGCCGGAGAGAAAGAGAGAGATGAAGCCCAGCGCGAAGAGGAAAGAAGTGTTGAACTGGATGCGCGCACCCCAGAGCGCACCAAACCAACTGATCAGAAGAATCGCCGCGGGCAAACCTAATGAAGACGCGAGGACCGAAAACACCAGCGGCGAAAACGGACTCAGGCCGCTCGAGAACATGTGTTGGCCCCAAACACAAAACCCAACCAGACCCACTCCGCAGAGAGCAAGGACGACGAGGCGCTCCTTCCAAATCGGCTTCCGGGAAAATGTGGCAATAAGATGCGACACGATCCCGAAGCACGGAAGCATCGCAATGTAGACTTCCGCTTGCGCAAAAAACCAGAAGAGGCGTTGCCAGAGTACGGGCAAAGCGTCAGGCGCGGTGTTCGCAGGTTGGGAAGCCAGAAAATCCACGGCCGAGAAGAAATGAGTGCTGAAGAACCGGTCCGAGAGCAAGCAAAGACATGCCGCCAAAAGAATGCTGAAGATGAGCATGCCAAGGATGGCATTGATGAACCAGGCCCAAACGGTTAGCGGCAACCGCGGGAGGGTCATCCCTTGCGCGCGCAAGTCGATGGTAGTCACCGCGAAATTGATGGCGGTACAGAGAGCGGCGGCACAAAAAACCGACACGCTGGCGATCCAGAGAGTGATTCCCGTTTGCGGCGCGAGCACAAATGCGGCAGTCATGCCCAAGAGCGAAACGACCGTGGCCCAAAACGAGAAAAGATTCAGGGTGGGGAACGCCATTTCGCGCGCACCGATTTGCAGCGGGAGAAAATAATTCCCGAATCCCGCTTGCGGCGCAGTCGTAAGCACAAGGAAAACCATGAGCGAGCCGTGCAGCAGAGGGAGCGTGGCGTAGCGCTCCGGCGTGCTGCCGAGTACGGAAAGGAAAGAAATGTGCACGCCCGGCCAAACCAAATGGATACGCATGACCAGCGACATCGCCATTCCCAGAAAAACGCTGAACAGCGCCAGCCACAAATACCGCAGCCCGATGGTTTTGTGATCGGCGGCGAACAAACGGCGAGAGGTAAAGCGGCCTTGCGGCGTATCCGGTTGATTCGCTCCGCTGTCGTAAGTGACCATGCGCGCTTGAGTAGCCCCGTGGCCCCCAAGGAATCAGGCCTTGGGGGCGAATAAATAGAATACATCGGACGCGAAAAGACAAGAGGCATGCTCAGGGAAGGCTGGCAATTACCGCTCTGCATCCCTGAGTGCCCGTATGGCTCAAACCCCAAACCGCCTGAATCCATGCTACAACACTGTTTATAAAAGGGAGCGTGCTTCCATGCCGATCTTTTCTTTGCGGTTCTTCTCCCTCTTTCATTTCCACCCCATTTTCCTGCTTGTGTCCCTATTCCTGTACTTTCTGCCCGCGTATCTGGCCCGGAACCAGCCCAACTTCACGGGTATATTGCTGTTAAACCTCCTCGCGGGATGGACGTTCATTGGCTGGATTGTAGCGTTGGTTTGGGCGCTCTTCCCGGAGCCACGACCCCAAGCCGCCCCGGCGCAACCTGCGACTACTGCGTTGCCGCAGGCCGCGGCTGAGGCTGTTTTTTTCTGCAACACTTGCGGAAAGCCGTGTGCAGCCGGCGCGCGCTTTTGCAGTTCGTGTGGCGCCACCCTGCCAGCCATGAACCGTTGAGACGGCCGGCGTGTTGACCGCTATTCGTTTGTTTTCGCCAGTGGAACTGGCGGAATAAGTGCCTGAGATGTTGACGGCAGGGCAGCCATTATACATATATAGTAATCACCGCAGCTGAAGGCCAGAAGTGCGCTAGGGGGCCAGGCCACCAAAATGCCATATCTCCCATCTCATCTTTAAGAAGCACGCCATTGTTCTTTATTGGAGGTATAACTCTGAAGTAACGCACTTTCGCAAAGCGGGCGGAAACCCTCTTCAGGAAAGCCATTCACCAAGCTCAAGTTGAATCCCCACTCCTCCGCGCCTCTCCCAGCCGCAGGTCAGCGAATTCAAACAGTCCAGGAGGCAGCAAGATGCCGGGCGGGTAAAAACATGCACAGTTACAGCACAGACTCCGACGAGAGGAGACTTGTCCCTCTCATCCTGGCGGCACTAGCCATCGTGCTTGCCTGGGGCTCGTCTAAGGTCCTCGCAGCGGCGCACGTGTCCCTCCCCTGGTGGATGGAAGCTCCTTCCAGCATGGGTCTTTACGGAGTGCTTTACACTCTATTTGACAAATATCTTTGGCGGACAACCTATGTGCGCAAACTGGGGCTATCGAAGGTCCCAAATTTGGCGGGGCGATGGAACGGCTTCCTGGTCTCTTCCTTTGACGGCTTTGCTAAACAGCATGATGTGATGCTACAAATCTTCCAGAGCTGGACACAGATTTCCGTCTATCTCACCACCGCCACCTCCATCTCGACGAGCTGTGTGGCTGTGATTCAGGTCTCCGACCTGAGCGGCGTTGGACTTGTCTACCAATACCAGTCCCAGCCGCTCGCAAACGCGCGAAAGAGCATGCACATGCACTTTGGCACCGGCATGCTAAGGATGTGCAGAGACGACCACCATCATTTGACCGGCGAGTATTACGCAGGGCGCGACCGGGGAACCTACGGGCAGATTTGCTTCTGGAAAGTCCTCCCGGAATGCTCGACGGACTAAGACCTACGGAGCCGCGAGGCGGGGCACGAGGAAATGGAAAAAGTCGTCAGGATTGGACTTGAGGCAGACTTGTGCGTTGGGTACGTAAGGGGCGCCTTGAGAATTTGCCAGTTTCGGAGGCTCAACGGGCCGCGTATAGCCCTTCTCGTCTATATGAATACGCATGGGCTCAACGGGACAAAGCTCCGGCTTAACGATGAAAGCAATCGTCATGGGATCGAAGAGTGTTGGCGTCTCCTGGGCCCACTGGTGATAGAGCAGAGTAAGCGCATCGGTGGTCGGCGTGCCCTGGCGAAACAAGAAATTGCGATTTGCCGCATCCATCTTCAATTGCGTTGAGTCGAGCGGCATCACGAACAACGGCACGCCCGCGGCGAGCAGTTTTTGCGCGGAAGGAATGTCGTTCAGAATGTTCCATTCGGGTTGCGGGCCATGAGGTGGCCCGTTGCCAACGTCGCCGTAACCACGGTAGATCGAGCCACCCATCAGGACAACGCGTTTCAGCTTGCGGAAAGTATCGCGATCTTTCTCGATGGCGGAGCCAACGTTCACGAGCGGCCCGATGGCAACCAGCGTTATTTCCCCGGGGTTGCGCCGAATCTCTTCCAGCAAAAATGTGACTGCATCCGGATGCAAAGTCTTTGCGAAGTGCCCCCCTTCGGCGTAGCGGAGCTGGGTGAAAGCGGTCTTGGGCGGCGTAGGCGGGCCGGCGGCTACGGGGATATCCGCGCGGCCCACTTCGCCCAGCAGCCGGTCTAGGAGTTTGGCGCGCATTTCCGTATCGCCGAAAGTCGTGGTGATGCCGAGGATTTGCAGTTCCGGGCTGCGCAGGGCCAGAGCCACGGCGAAGGCGTCGTCAATGTCATCGCCAATGTCGGTGTCGATGATGACCTTTTCTGGAGCGGTCTGCAGCGTCGCGGATGTGGAACTCTGAGCGGCGCAGCGGGCACACGCGGTAAACACCATCCAAGTCAGGATACACACGAAAATCGCACGCGCTTTCACCATAGTCGTTTGCTTGATTCCACGAGGCGCCGCAAGGTTTAGCACTTCGAAAAACAGCAGCGAAAAAAGTCTATTACGAACCACGCTTGTTCCTATCCGGGGCGAAGTGTATGATGCGCGTGCCATGGGACGAGTGCGCGGCGTCGGCGGAATCTTCTTCAAGTCGGAGAATCCGGAAGCGCTGCGCGCGTGGTATGCCAAACATCTGGGGATCGCGAGCGAAGGCGAGCATGGAACCATGTTCCGCTGGGACCAACCGGAGAGTCCTTCGAAAGACAACTTCACGGCATGGTGCATTTTCCCCGCCTCCACAACGTATTTCGGTAAAAGCCAATCGAGCCTGATGGTGAATTATGTTGTCGACGATTTGCATGCCGTGCTGGATGCGTTGCGAAAAGAGGGCGTGTGGGTGGACACGAAAGTCGAGGAATACGATTACGGAAAGTTTGGCTGGATCATGGATCCCGACGGCAACCGCATTGAACTCTGGGAACCTCTGCCGAAAAAAGAAACGAAGTAACTAACCGGAATAGTTTCCTGCAAAAAATTTTGGTGCGGTAGAGAGGACTCGAACCTCCACGGTATTGCTACCGCCAGCCCCTCAAGCTGGTGCGTCTGCCAGTTCCGCCACTACCGCACAGTGGGTGATGAACCATTTTAGCTGTGGAACCGAAGGCCTGCAACCGCTAAGCAGTCTTCCGTTCACAGTCGTCAGTCTCAGTCCGAGCTCAGGAAAAGCGAGGGAAGAATCCGGACAGCCCAAACTTCGCAAAAATCACTATGGCTTTTTCGTTGGCGCAGGAGCAGCGGGCTGCGAACTTGTCGGCGGCTGCGACGAAGACTGAGGTTTCGCGGGAGCCTGTTGAGTTGCCGGTTGTCCCGCCGGTGTCTGAGCCGCTGGCGGATTGTTTGACTGCGGCGTCGTAACAGGCGTCTGGCTAGCGGGTTGCTGACCGGATGGAAGCGCATCATGCGTGTTGGGCTGCGGCGCAACCGGAGTCGTGGCCGGAGCCGGTTTCGGCGCGGGTTTGGAAACCTTTTGGAGGATGGAGCCGCTTTCCTCGACCGCCTTGTCCGTGCGCACAACCAAGGCAAAGGCACAAAGCATGAACATCACCGCGCACCAGGTAGTGGCCTTGGATAGGACGTTTGCAGCACCGCGCGGACCGAAAGCCGTTTGACTGCCAGCCCCGCCAAAAGCGCCCGCAAGGTCAGCGGCCTTTCCGCTTTGCAGCAGCACCACGATGATAAGAACAAGACAATTCAGCACAAAAAATGGCTTGAGAATAAACGTACCGCCCCAAGAGAGGCGAAAGCCCAGCGCGATGATCCCGAATCCGATGAGCAACGCGATGGCCCATTTCATCCAACCAGGCATTTCTGTCTCCTAATCGCGATCCCGCGTCTGGCAGTGATCGACGGCTCAAATCTCGAAGTCAATTCATTCCGTGGCTTGCTACCGGGCACCTTCAACGATGGCAGCGAATGATTTTGCGTCGAGGCTCGCGCCGCCAACCAAGGCCCCGTCCAGTTCTTCCTGCGCCATTAACCCCTGAATATTGTCCGGCTTGACGCTGCCGCCATAGAGAATCCGCAGGGCGGAGGCGAGATGAACGGAGAACTTCTCACCCGCGCATCGCCGTAGCAAACGATGAGCTTCAGCAGCAATTTCCGGGGTCGCGGTGCGGCCGGTGCCTATAGCCCACACTGGCTCGTAAGCAATTAGGATACGGGAGAACTCCTCGGGGGTCAACGCGCCGGGGCCGCCGGTGAATTGACGGCTCAGAACTTCCGCGGCCAGGCCAGCGTCGCGCTCCTCCTGGGTTTCCCCAAGGCAGACGATGGGGGTGAGACCACTGGATAGCGCCATCAAGGTCTTCTTGGCGACGTTGTCATCGGTCTCGCGAAAAAGCTGGCGGCGCTCGGAGTGGCCGATGATGACGTAGCGGCAACCGGCTTCGGCGAGCATGAGGGCGGAAACTTCGCCGGTGAAGGCGCCTTCTTTGCTCCAGGAAACGTTCTGGCCGGCGATGGCGACGCTGGAGTTCTTGGCAGCTTCTGCAGCGGTTGAAATTGCGGTGAATGGAGGAGCAACGACAATGTCGCAGTGTTTTGCGCTGGCAACGAGGGGAAGGAATGATGTGAAAAACGAGCGGGTTTCGGCGAGCGTCTTGTACATCTTCCAGTTACCGGCGATTACGCGGCGGCGCATGTCAGAACCTCCGGAAAGAAAAAGATTTAACGCAGAGCGCGCAGAGAAGAACGAGAATCATTTGTTGGTGAGAGCTTCGACGCCGGGAAGTTTGCGGCCGCCAAGAAATTCGAGCGAGGCGCCGCCCCCCGTGGAGATGTGGGAGATCTTGTCGGCCACTCCGGATTGATGAACGGCGGCAACGGAATCACCACCGCCAATGATGGAAGTCGCGCCGCCAGTCGTGGCCTCGGCAACGGCTTTAGCGATTTCAAGCGTGCCCTTGGCGAAAGCGGGCATTTCGAAGACGCCCATGGGACCGTTCCAGACGATGGTTTTGGCGCCGGCAATTTTCTGTTTGTAGGTGTCGATCGTTTTGGGACCAATGTCTAGCCCCATCCAACCATCGGGAGTAGCGGAAACAGAAACGGTTTTTGTGGCGGTGTCAGCTTTGAACTCCGCGCCTACCACGTGATCGACGGGAAGAAGCAGCGCGAATTTCTTTTGCTGCGCTTCCTCGCGAAGGCGGCGGGCGAGTTCGACCTTGTCTTCTTCCACAAGAGATTTGCCGATGGGCTGTCCATCGGCTTTGCAGAAGGTATAGGCCATGCCGCCACCGATGAGCATGGCGTCGGCAATCTTCATCAGATTCTCGACAACTTCGATCTTGTCGCTGACTTTTGCGCCGCCGAGAATCGCGACAAAAGGGCGCGCGGGATTGGTGACCGCTTTGCCAAGATAGGCCAGCTCTTTTTCCATGAGCAGGCCAGCGGCCGCCTGTTGGACAAAGCGCGTGATGCCGACGACGGAAGCGTGGGCACGGTGCGCGGAGCCAAAGGCATCACAAACAAAAACACTGTCACCAAGGGCCGCGAGCTGCTTGGAGAAGGCTTCGTCGTTTTTTTCTTCTTCAGGATGAAAGCGCACGTTTTCGAGGACGAGGACTTCGCCGTCGCGTAACGCTTTGCTCTGGCCCTCTGCGCCGGGGCCAACGCAATCGAGCGCGAAAGCCACGGGCTTGCCAAGCAGCTCTTCCAGCTTCTTGGCTGCGGGCTTGAGCGAATACTTCGCGTCGGGACCGCCTTTGGGCCTGCCAAGGTGCGAAGCAAGGACGAGACGTGCGCCTTTTTCGATGGCGAGGCGGAGCGTGGGAAGGGTTTCGCGGATGCGGGTGTCATCGGTGACGACCGCGTCTTTGAGAGGAACGTTGAAGTCCACGCGGATGAAAACGCGTTTGCCTTTGAGGTCGAGGTCCTTGATCGTGAGCTTGGACATGATGGAAGTTCTCAGTTTTCAGTTATCCGCTTTCAGTAAAAAAAACAAAGCCTCCGCGAAACGTCAATCGACGGGCGGTTCCTTTTGTTGGGCCAGCACCGTTCCATTTCCTGGCTTGCACTGACTTCTGAAGACTGAAAACTGAGAACCTGATCCATTTCTAGAACTTGGACGCTAGGAGTTTAATCAGGTCGCGGCAACGGCAAGAGTAGCCCCACTCGTTGTCGTACCAGGCCAAAACCTTGACGCAGCGGTCACCAACGACTTTGGTGTATTCGGCGTCGACGATGGAAGAGTGGGAGTTGCCTTTGAAGTCGGCGGAGACAAGTTCCTCTTCGGTGTAGCCAAGAACGCCCTTCATCGGGCCATTCGCAGCGGCTTTCAGCGTGGCGTTTACGGAATCTTTGGTGGCCGGTTTGTCGACGAAAACGGTAAGGTCTACCACGCTCACGTTGGGTGTGGGGACGCGCATGGCGTAGCCGTCGAGTTTGCCCTTGAGTTCGGGGATGACGAGGTGCAAGGCTTTGGCGGCGCCGGTGGAACTGGGAATCATGTTGATTGCGGCGGCGCGAGCGCGGCGCAAATCTTTATGCGGCAGGTCGAGCAAACGCTGATCGTTGGTATAGGAATGGATGGTGGTCATGGTGCCGCTGTTGATACCGAAAGTATCCTGAATGACTTTGGCGACGGGCGCGAGGCAGTTCGTGGTGCAAGACGCGTTGGAAATGACGTGATGCTTCGCCGGGTCATAGGTCTTGTCGTTCACACCAAGAACAAAAGTGGCGTCGGGGCCATCGGCAGGCGCGGAGATGATGACTTTCTTCACCGGAGCGCGGAGATGTTTCTTCGCGTCGGGGCCTTTGGTGAAAAGGCCGGTGGATTCCACGACGATTTCCGCGCCAACAGAGGCCCAATCGAGCTCGGCGGGATCCTTCACGCGAAAAACCTTGAAGCTCTTTCCTTCCACGGAGATGCTGTCGTCCGTGTGAGTGACCTTGTGGGGCAGATTGCCCAGCACGGAATCATACTTCAGCAGATGCGCGAGCGTTTTTGCGTCCGTAACGTCATTCACCGCGACAAACTGGATGTCCTTGTCGTCGATAGCCGTGCGCATGATGTTGCGTCCGATGCGGCCGAAGCCGTTGATCCCGACCTTGATGGGCATACCTTCCTCCGATGAAGATTCGTTGACCGCAACGCGATAACTTTAGAAAGTCTTGCGAAAACGGGAGAGACCCCTCCCCCTTTTTTGTAAGTACGGATTCTAAAGGAGTTAGCGTTTCTGTAAGTGCTTTAGAATCAACAGTTGCGAGACGTCACGGAAGTGTTGATTCTAAAAGGGTTAAAGAGCGCTAGATCACCGAGAATCACGCGGTGGCTCGTCGCACCGCACATTGCGCCACAGATTAGAGAGCAGAAATTGAACCTTAAGAAAGGGGCGGCAACCAAGCCGCTCCCAACACTCTTTTGCCCTGCTCACTAACAAGCATTTTAGTATCTCAGCGAGTTTCGTCAAGGACGATTTGCGCATTCAAGTCATTGAAGCGATCTGGTCCGGCGGAACTGGCTCGCAATCCGGAAAGCCGGGCTAATGCCCGGCCTCTGCAAAACCAACGACAAATCCATCCGCCGACATTGAAGAGCGATGTTCACAGCGAGCGTGCTGGTATTTCGATTCAGCCGGGGTTCCTCGCTGCGCGGCTTGCCGCGGGCAGGCTCGGAATGACACGCGGAGAAGGCCAGGCAGCAGAGAAGGTGGCATGGATCGAGTCAGCGAGTCGGAGTCCACGCTGAGGCTATAATGACGGGCGATGAGGGACTGGTCACCGGCGTCGGCGGTGCGCTGGCTGTTTGCCTCCGAACAGGGCAAAGCGGATGGGCTGCTTCCCCGCTGGATTTTTCTGCGCGCGCTGGGGCTGATTTACTACTCCGCATTTTTCTCACTGGCATTTCAGATTCGAGGATTGATCGGGCCGCAAGGGATTCTGCCCGCGAATGAATACTTGCGCGCGGTGGCGGAACAATTTGGCCGCGCGGGCTATTGGTACGCGCCCACACTCCTGTGGCTTTCCAACAGTCCGCACATGCTGACGGGAATTTGCTGGGTGGGGATGATCACGTCAGTGCTGCTGGTTTTGAATTTGTGGCCGAGGGGAATGCTGGCGATTTGCTTTGTGTGCTTCCTGTCGTTCATTAGCGCGGCGCAGGATTTTTCCGCGTACCAATCCGATGGAATGCTGCTCGAAGCGGGATTCATTGCTCTGTTTTTTGCGCCGCGAGGATTCCGGCCAAGATGGGGCGAGGCGAGCCCGCCTTCGCGAGCAAGCTGGTTTTTGCTGGTATGGGAGTGCTTTCGCATCTATTTCGAATCGGGCGTGGCAAAAATGGTTGGAGGCGATCCGGAGTGGCGGAATTTCACGGCGCTTGACGAGTATTACCAGAACGGGCCACTGCCAACGTGGATTGGGTGGTACCTGCAGCATTGGCCACACTGGTTCCACGCAGCGACAGCATTTGGAACACTGGCGCTTGAATTGGTTTTGGCATGGATGATGTTTTTGCCGCGGCGGTTTCGTATCGCGTGCTTTTGTATCGTGACGCCGTGGCAGCTCGGAATCATTCTTTCGGCGAACTATACGTTCTTGAATTATTTGGTGCTGGCGCTGGGTTTCCTATTGTTGGATGACAATGTTTTGCAGCGGTTTATGACGGAACGTTGGAAGAGCAAGTTTCCGGCTGGGCAGGAAGTGAAGCCGGTGGCGGAAGCAAATTCGGAGAAGAATTGGCGAGATACGCTACGCAAGCAATGGGCTGCCGTGAAGCTGGCGGTAACGGCGGTGATGCTGGCGTGGATTTTCTATGTCACGGCCGTGCAGCTGGTATGGATGATGAAACCGGTTGAGTTGCCTACGCCGCCGATCTCAGCGCTGGAACCGTTGCGCATCGCCAACCGCTATGGGTTGTTCGCGATGATGACGCGGGGCCGGTACGAGATTGAGTTCCAGGGCTCAGACGATGGGCAGAAGTGGCTGGTTTATCCGTTTCGGTTCAAGCCACAGGATCCCGCGAAGGCGCCGGGAATTTACGCGCCGTATCAGCCACGGTTTGACTGGAATTTGTGGTTCGCGTCGCTCAGCACATGGCGGCAGGAGCCGATTGTGCCGCGAACGGAGCAGGCACTGTTGCGCGGCGCGCCGGATGTGCTGCTCCTGTTTGCGGGCAATCCGTTTCCGAAAGCGCCGCCGAGGCAGGTGCGGGCGGTGCTGTGGCAATACTGGTTTACAACTCCGGAAGAAAAGCACGCACAAGGGCTGTGGTGGAGGCGGGAACAACTAGGATTGTACGCGCCGACGCTGGAGCGGGAAGAAGATGGAAGAATTGTAGTGTTGCAATGGCCCGCGATGATGGAACCGCGAGAGTAGTCTGGGTGGTTTGGCACAAAGAAGCGCTTCAGGAACTGGTTGACGGCTGTTGGCGATGGGTTTTTGTTACATAGATGCATAACTCCATATGGAATACGAGGCCATGTCCGACGAAAAAGAGATTTCACAAGTCAGGGACGAAGAGGTTGAACGAGGCTGGCGCCCCAAGCATTCAGGAGAAAAAGAGAAGTTTCGACGCCTGAAATCTTTCTTGGGCATCCTAGACTCCAAACCGCCAAAATTGCGGGGACTCAATAACATTAGACGGACATAAGCCCGCCGAGTATGGCCCAGTCCTATTGCGGGAATTGCTGGATTTTGGTGACGTGGTCGCCGATGAAGCGGACGAAGACGGTCTTTGACGGCGGCTGGCCGTAGATCCAATCCTCGATGTCGTTGCCGTCGGAGTCGCGCTCCCGGACCTTGTGATCGGGTTTGCCCATGGCAGCAACGACTTCTTCGCGGTCCATGCCGACGACGGGCCGGCGCTCCTGAATGGCTTTCTTCATTTCCAGCGGCAAGGTATCAATCCACTGCACAGAAGCGGAACGCTCTCTCTGAAAATTGAGGAAGGGCGAGAGAATCTGCTTCAATTCCTCAGGTGTCATGTCGGGAACGAACTTATTCCATTCCAGGAAAATGGTGCTGCCCATACCAGGCTGCAACCCCGGAGGACCAGTTTCCTGGGTCGAGGAGCTTTGCATGGTGGGATAGCCGCCACCGATGCCGATTTGGAGATGGTCGCGCCAGTGATGCTTACCGCGGCCACCGCCATTCACGTCCACGGCAATCTGGCGACCGCGGAATTCGAGGCCGGTAATCTGCACGCTGTCGCCGGAATTGACGGCGGCGCCATGCGTTGCGACGGCGCGGTCTAGAAGTTCGGCATTGAGGGGCTTACCTACCGGGACGTTAAAGCCTTCTTTGCCGGCGGGCAAAGACTTGACAGCCTTGGCAAACTCACCGGAAACGAAACGAATTAAGGTCAGCTTAGAGCTTTCCTGCAGCGGCTGATTGGGCGTGCTGGCGGGCTTTGTCTGGGCCTGACTGCTATCCGAAGAGTCTGCCGCACTCGGGAAGATAGGAATCTCTTCATCCGACGGAAAACTGAGGGCAGGCTTTTCGGGCGTACGAAGGCTATTGACGCGCGGGACGTCCGCGTCGGCTAAAAGTAAGAAAGCCAGAGGAATGGCGTACCAGTTCGGCATACTCATAGCGGGCGCCGGCCGGGAGTACCCGCATACCCTATTCTATGATGCGGGGAGGGGGGCTGAACAGTTGCCAGTTGTGGATAAGGACGCAAGTCGCTTAACTGTCCCGATTGGAAGCGGGGCTGTACGATGGGACGGGTGGAGGAGTGGCGGTCCTCAGTAACGGGGTGCCGAGTAGCCCGGCAGCTTACCGGGAGACGACTTTGACGCCCTGACGGTCGATGGTCGTGTGCAGAACCTCGCCTCCAGCCTCGGCGATGGCCTTTTCGACGCGATCGCGCGCCTCCGGCTCAATCAGGAGAACGACGCAGCCGCCCCCTCCGGCGCCACACACTTTTCCCGCCAGCGCGCCATTGCGGCGTGCGTTGTCGATGACGCGGTCGATCGTCTTGGTGGAGATCGTGGGAAGGTTGCGTTTGCGGAAGGACCACTCCTCGCGCATGAGTCCCCCGGCTTCCTTCCAATCCGGTTTTTCGAAGGCCACGCGCATGCACTGGGCGACTTCGGATATGCGCTCGAGACTTTGTTGGACCGCCTTTTTGCCGCCGATTTGGGCTTTGAAGACTTCCCAGTTATTGATGCCGTGCTGGCGGGGCTTGCCGGCGTAGCAGACCAGGACGCGGCGCTCGAGTTCATCGAGATTGACGCGCAACTCGACGCGATGCTCGCCGCCGGGAGGCAGCTCAATGGCGGCGGCGCCGCCAAAAGCTGGCGGGTAGTGGTCCTGGGTGCCGGTGGGAACATTGATAACGATGGCCTCGGCGTCTCGGCTGATATGAATCCAATCCACCTTGCTCTTCCCTGCTCCGGTAAAGCGGTCCAGCGCGGCGCAAATCGCGACGGCCATGGCGCTGGAGCCGCCAATACCGGCACCGGCGGGAGCTTCCGAATCGGTCATCAGCGTGAAACCGCCTTGCGGGCGGAAGAACTTGGTGATTTCCGCGAGAAGTGGAAGGCGATAGCGCTTGGTTTTCATCAGCGCGGCAAAGGAGGGGAAACTTTCTTCGCGCTGGGTATCCCGCGACATGAGCCGAATGCATTCGCTGCCATTGGACTGCGTGTCAATGCGGCAGGACGCATAGAGGGAGATTGCGGCGTTTACTGTGACAGCGCCGGGGTGAAACAGGTAGAGCGGCCAGATGTCGAGCGTGCCGCCGGCGAAGTCCACACGGGTTGGCGCCTTGGATTCGATGATCATAGGGCGAGCTAGCCTAATCGTTGGATTTTTTCGGACGAGCCAGTGTGACGGAATAAGCTTACAAGCTCAAGGAAGGAAACGGGCGGCGTCAGCGCAAAGGTAATGACCGGTACCGGCTGGCAAGCCTGAGAAAAAGGGGCGCGTTAGCTGCCGGCAGAAGCAGCGCGGTTGCGGGCGATGAGTTGAGGGCCGTCTTTCTTTTCGACCGCGACGGCGGGATTGGGCTCGAAGCAGCGGCGGCAGCGGGCCTCATAAGCACCCATGGCGCCGACGACGATCAATTCTTCGCTTTCGACGAGGCGCTGCGTGTGAACGGCGGGATTGCCGCAGCGGACACAGATGGCCAGGAGCTTGGTAATTTCTTCAGCGATGGCCAGGAGGCGCGGCATGGGTTCGAACGGGCGGCCGCGGTAGTCGGTGTCGAGGCCGGCAACGATGACGCGCTTGCCAAGGTTGGCGAGCTTGGTGCAGACGTCGACGACTTCGTCGCCAAGGAACTGCGCTTCGTCGATGCCGACGACTTCGGTGCGCGGAGAGAGTTTGTCCATGATTTCGGCGGCCTTCGTAACATTGTCCGAGGACATGCCCAGGCCGGAATGCGAAACGATCTCGTTGGCGGCGTAGCGTTCGTCAATGGCAGGCTTGAAGATTTGTACGCGCTGGCGCGCAATCTCCGCGCGGCGGAGGCGGCGGATGAGCTCCTCGCTCTTTCCGGAAAACATGGGGCCGACAATGACTTCGATCCAGCCCATATTGCCTTTGACGATGTCCACGGTCGCTCCTGTAAGCTTTCAGTTTTCAGTTGTCAGTTTCGAGAAAACCGTTCCAGGGAATTAGAATACCGGCGTTAATTAAGTTGCCCAATCCCATCTTTGCGAATTATCTCCCCGTATATTTGATGTTCGATCGAAAGAATTCGATCTGACGACCAGGGCACGCTCACGAGGATGCCCCGGAGGCGCCCACGGCTGCGGCGCGGTACATCTTTGCATTATAGAACGGGGCGAAGGCGGCAATCACGGCAACATGAAACGCTTCCTGCCGAGAGATGAGATTACCGGAAAGAACGCCCCAGGCTCCTTGCCCATCTCGAATGCCCACAGCTCCTGCGAAGCGGTCGATGGCCACGGCAAGTTCGGTGCCATTTTCGAGAACTTCGCGAGCAAGCGGCTCCGGCAACTCGATGCCGCCCGAACGACCGTAATGGCCGTGGGCGCCATCCGAGACGTAAGCCCAGCTTTCAAGGAAAACGCGGCGGCGTGCGTTTGGCGGTAAATCGGAATGCCGCCGCGTTGGAAGAGGCGAAGCCGTTTCGTGGATTACATCGAGGCCGCCTTCCATCCCGACGAAGTAGTGCCACTGCAGCCCGTTCTTCTGCGCGATTTGCGCGAGCGTTTCGGCGCGTTGGCGCGCGCCCCGCATAAGCTCTTCCTGGGACGAGGGGGTATGGCTTACGCCGCTGTCCACTTCGAGACCCACCAGTTCGAATTCGGTGGCTGGAGGAAAAGAGGGAGAGAAGACTTCCAAGGCTTGTTTGACTGCGCTGAGCTTGGGACCGCGCTTGCTGCCGATGGCGATGATGATTTTGGGCATTCTGGGTGGAGTCTGACGCGGCAATTGTAATGGCTCTGCAAGGAGAATTTCACGTAGAATTTTTCGAACCTGAGGAAAACCTTGGAGGAGGAATGGAGCGGCCTATCGGAATCGAACCGACACCTGAACCTTGGCAATTCTAGAGCCAACGGAATTTCAGGCACTTACGAGGCACTTTCAGGAGCAT
Source organism: Acidobacteriota bacterium (assembly GCA_003223295.1). Taxonomy (GTDB): domain Bacteria; phylum Acidobacteriota; class Terriglobia; order Acidiferrales; family UBA7541; genus Acidiferrum. Next base: position 17,236 of record QHYM01000133.1, read on the forward strand.
TCAGTAGCACTTAGAGAAGTTAGAAACGCCTAATGTTCCTCAGGTTGTTCCCACGAAACGAAGAGCAGAAAAGCGGTTCCGATGTACCACGCGGAACGCGGGTTGGCACCCTTTAGCATTATCCGCACACTCTTGGGCGGTAAAGATCGGAAAGAATACCTGGAATTTCAAGGACTTAGAGGAAATGCGGGGAAGTGCCAAGGCATTGAAAGGAACGATAGGGAACGCAAAGGAATCCTTATTGGCCCCTTAGTGGCCCCCTTGTTTTTCTCGACCACCGAGATTCCATCATCGTGTATTTCACTCACTGTCTAAGTCGCGCGGTCGGCTTCGGGCTCAAATCTCGCGGCGCGGACGGCAAGCCGACGTAGCTTCGCGAATAGGCTAGACCCGAAACTCGTAGTCCGGACGGAGGCATCCTTCGGCCGGGCTTGTTCGACTTAGTCGGAACCTCTCGATGTCTCACGGACTTCTCCGGTAACCGCGTTTGGGACTTGAGCAAGCGGAAGGTACATAGCGCGCAAATATCTCAGAGTCATTGCTTAGGGTCGTTGAGCGGCTTTCTGCAGAGCCTTCTTGAACCCCGCGTCACCGCGCGACGAAAAGCAGCCACGGCGTTCCGACCACCAGGAAAACGAGCATACAGAAGACCGTGGTCAGCAGGCCAAGTCGGTAGAGCTCACCCTGAGTGAGGTAGCTGCTCCCTACGAAGATGACGTTTTGGCTCCCACCCTGCGGGGTGATCGTCGAGAAGTAGCTGCTGGCAAAGAGCAGGGCAAAAGCCATTAAGGGTGCGGGAACGCCGGTCTTCACGCCGACTCCCAGGAAAACGTCGAAGAGAGCCAATATCTGTGCGGTCTGACTGACAAACATGTAGTGCATCAAAACGTAGAGCACCAGCAGAATGACGTATGCAAGGGGCCAGGTAAAGCCACCGAGCAGGGACGTCAGCCGTCCTCCGACGTAGCCCATGAAGCCGAGTTCGTTCAACTGACCGCTCAAGGCAAAGAGCACTGCAAGCCAGATGAAGGTGACCAGCGTACCTCCCTGCAGGTTGATGTCTTCGAGTGAGAGGACGTTGGTTGCAAGGAGCGCACCGAGGCCGGCGAAAGCCACGGCAGCGAGACTCAAGTTTAGTGTCCCCGCCATCACCCATCCTGCCACCATGAATGCAAAAGACACCGCAACGACCCATTCGTCTCGCGTGAGCGGTCCCATCGTGCGCAGGGCGTCGCGTGCGGCCTTCGGCGCATCGGGGGTCTTGGTCACCCCGGGTGGAAACAATTTGTAAAGAATCAGGGGAAGGAACGCGATCATCGTCAACACCGGAATCGAAGCGGCAACGATCCACGAGCCGAAGTTGATCTTCACGCCATAGCGGTCTGCCAACGAAACCGCGATTGGATTGCCGGATGTGGCGGTGAGCCAGAGAGCTGACGACACGCTGAGGCTGGCCATCCCGCAGAACATGAGGTAGCCACCCAGCCGGCGGTTCTTCTCGTCGTCCGGCTTGGAGCCGGAGCTTTGGGCCAGGGAAAGAATGATGGGGTAGAGCACGCCACCGCGCGCCGTATTGCTCGGAAACGCCGGCGCGATCATGGCATCGGTGAGAAAAATGCTGTAGCCCAACCCGAGAGTGGAGCGCCCGAATACACTTACAACAAGCAGGCTGATGCGTCGTCCGAGTCCCGATTTCACCACCGCGTTGGCGACGAGGAAGGCGACGACAACCAGGAGGACGCTGGCGTTGGCGAACCCGGCAAAGGCTTTACCAGGATCGACCGTGCGAGTAAGCACCGCAGCAGATACCGCCAGCAGCGAGGCGGTCAAGAGTGGGAATGAGTTCAGAATGACAGCGAAGATGGCCGCCGCAAAGATGGCAAAGAGATGCCAAGCCTCTCTTGTCAGCCCGGCTGGTATCGGCGAGAACCATATGGCAAAGGCCAAGGCGAAAGACAGGGCTTGTTTGAGCAGACTGCGTAAGCTGGTAGTGGCCGGATTCATTTTCCGTGTTCTGCGCCAGGCGCGGCAGCCGCAGGGCTTAACCGCGCCCGGCCCTTAAGGTCGACGGCCCGCCCGCTAACCGTGCCATCCTCGGACTCAACGATGAACCGCCACTGAAAGGAGTACTCCCCGGTAACCCCGGCGTAACGGCCCGTGCCTCCGAGGAACGTGCCCACGATGTGATTCCCGGTTGCCACGAATTCACCCTTCAATTCGCTATACACCTTATCGCCGCGCTCGTCCGTCCAGACACACCGGCCTTGCATGCCGGCAAGACTGTCGGTGAAGCCGATGGCCTGCGCCTGGAACCCAACTCCCAGCCCCTGGTCCCCGACGAGGAGCAGCGACCCGGTTAGATCGAAGATCGAGGCACGGTGATTCGTCTCGAGGTTGATCGTCTGCCGCGTACCTGAGGCGGACCAAGCACCTTCGAACGTGCGCCACTCAGCTGTGGACGGAATTCCCTGAGTGGGAACTGTGGGTTGGCTGCAGGCGGCCGCGAACAGCAGCGGAGCGAGCACTACCCATAGTCGTCTGTACGCAACCATCGAGCTACTCGAGAATCACAAATGCTTGGCTATTACAATTTGATCTAATCCCAGTGACTTGAATGTTTCTTCTGGCGGGGGTTCGCCGGAGAACGCAAAATAGCTCCGATTCTCGGTCGTAATGGGGCGCACTGGGTACTCCTCTAGATATTCGTCAAACCCATCGAGCAGTCGGCAGGCGAGCGCTCCCGAAGGGCCAATGATGCCATTACGGGCTGCCAAGGTCGGTAGCACTTCCGCGAAGTCTCGCTCGAAGTACTCGAAATGGGTACAGCCGGGAATCAGCGCGGTTGCCTTGCGCCGCACCATCTCGCCCGAGACCTCCTTCAAGTATTCTTCCAACCTTTGGCGCCATTCAGGCTTCACCGTTGAAATGGCGCCGGCGTTCACGAGAGGATTAGCGGTGTGTGTGGGCATATCCACAACTGCGATTGGCGAATTAAAGGCTCTTCCCGTCGGTTCGGACCCGACTTCTTGAGAGACTTATTCCAGACCTAACTCCGTGTACATTTTCGAACCGTGGCAATCCGCGGTCGTCTGTCAGTTTTGACAGCTAACCCAGTTTTTCCGTTCACACCGCTGCTTCCAATGGGGACACAAAAGTGCGCCCCTCTAGGGCCTCTTTGATAGCAACCACGAGATCTGTGCTAATTCGAAACTTCGAAACATATGCGAGTGCGCCGGTCTTAAGAGCAGCTTGGGCAAAATCAGGGTCAACATGTACAGTCAAGAATATAATCTTGGACCTGGAGCCGGATTCTCTCAGTCGATTGACTGCCTCTATCCCATTGAGTTTCGGCATCGAAATGTCAGTGACAACAGCATCCGGTTGCAGTTTTCCCGCAGCTTCGACAAGAGATTCACCGTCCTCCACACACCCGACAACATCGTAGGTTGGTTCCAAGAGACCTCGGATTAACTCCAAAAGATACCGATGGTCATCGACCAGGAGTATTCGCATTTTTCGCACAGTGAGCAACCCGCTGAGCGCGGGCCGCCAGGTAAGAGCCCTCGTTTCCGTAGCAAGCTATCCTGGTCGGAGACGAAGCACCAAACCTATGGTGGACCTGGCAAGACGCGTCGCAGCTAAGCTTCGGCCTCAGATAGACTCTCGAACACTGTCAAAAGAATCAGGGGCTCTGGCCGACTGACAAAGTGGCCCTTGATGCTAAATTAGGTGAGTTTGGCATTCCTTTGGAAAGGCCAAGTTCGCCAACCACAGAGAATCTTGAAGAAGTTTTTCGGGTTGTGAACCGGTGATGATAGGCTCAGAACTTACCTTTTGGCTGACCTTCTTGGAGTGGCGATGGCGTGTAAGAGTTGTGGTTCCGAAAAGCAGCGATACTTCTCAGGGGAATTGTCGGTTGCTTTCCTCGCTATCGAAAAACTCAAACAAGCTCCCGTCTACGTTGTCCAGAAGATCCTGGTCTGCTTGGACTGCGGATATGCCGAGATAAACGTTCCCACAGCCCAATTAGAGCAGCTCAGAAAAGGCACTTAGGTTGTCTTAGCTGATAGCAAACCTCGCGTTACGCCTGCCGATGAGTGATTAGTCTCCATCCTTTTTGACTGATCCGAGTGGCCTGTGACTTTTGACAGTAGGACGCGGCGTCCCCCCGCTGGCAGCCTGTCTGGATACGTGAAGCTTTGTCGCCATCTTCATGCCCAAGGAGGTAGTTTGTGCGACTGACCATTCTATGCCTCGTAGCGTCCACGGTGCTGCCATCAGCAAGCCAAGCACAGGCTCCTGTTTTCGCAATTACCCCAGTAGAAAGCAAGATTAAATTCGATGTGAAGGCATCGGTCGCTATAAACGGCACGTTCGACAAGTGGGATGCGACTCTTACATTCGCAACTCCCGATATCAATACAGGGGTTTTGGACATCAAGATTCAAGCAGCCAGTGTGGACACTGGAAGCGGCATGAAAAATGGCAAGCTGAAGGGCAAGAACTTTTTCGACGTCAAGCAGAATCCTTTGATCACCTTTCTGTCAAAGAAGATTGTACAGACCGGGCAGGACACCTTCGAGGTGGATGGCGACTTTACCATCCGTGGAGTGACTAAACCCGAGAAGCTATCACTGGTGGTTAGTGGAGCGGGGACAGGCGCAGGTGCGATCAAAGGGACAATGGCCTTCGACCGTAAGGAGTACGGGATGAACAGCGGCATTCCCTTCATCAAGATCGCAGACCGAGTCGCGGTAACGGTGGACCTGCAAGCGAAGCGAGTCAGCGGGCCTCCTGTAAGCCTTAAGGAATAGCGAGACTGGCTGAGACGCCGTCACGGCCTCGCGTCAAGGACCTGTGCACGCGCGTTAACGGACTTTGAGGGATAATTTCCGATTGGCGTTTATTAGGCGCCGACTCCATGTTAGCCGGCTTGAATGCTCCTGATTCCAATTCTTTTCGTCATTCGTCTTCTTCCAATCGGTCGGCTTAGTTCCTTTTTTTGCGCAGAGAACTGCTACTTTTGACAGTTCCCAGCGAAGCTGAGTGTCCCTATGTTCTTGTGAACTAAAACGGACAGGAGGACCCGGAGCCAGACGCCACCTACACCGGAAGAATGGCTTCAAGACGCCCCAATCCCTCGCTAAGTCGACGCGGTCCTCTTCCTCTAGCAAACTGAGGTAAGACATATTTCAATTGCCCGTATTCCAGCTGTCCGGTACGGGACCTCGGTCCGGAAGAGCCGAGACTCTGCAGGATTCGCGTAAGGAGCGCCTCCCATGGAACCTCCCATTCCCCCTCTACTTTTTGCACTGCTTCTTCTCATCGGCATGCTGCTTCTGCTGGAACTCGGCCGCCGTTTCGGTGTCCGGCGCCGTCCGAAAGAATCCGAAGGCGAGCGGGGCGGTCTTGGCACCGTCGAGGGCGCAGTTTTCGCCCTGTTTGGCCTGATGGTAGCGTTCACCTTCTCGGGAGCGGCATCCCGGTTTAACGAGAAACGGATGTTGATCGCCGAGGAAGTCAATTGCATCGAAACCGCCTATCTGCGCCTGCACTTGGTGTCACACCAGGCACAGCCTGCACTTCAGGAATTGTTCCGCCACTATGTGGACTCGCGGCTGGAGACTTACCGCAGGCTTCCAGATATGGTGGCGGCCGAAATGGAGATGGCCAATTCCAAGAAGATCCAGGAGGAGGTCTGGACCGCGGCGGTAGCGGCTACTCGGCTTCCCGATTCTCATCCCTCCTCAGGTCTGTTGCTGCTTCCCGCGCTAAACAATATGATCGACATCTCTACCACCCGCACAATGGCGCTGCAACTTCATCCACCAAGGATCATCTATGCGCTTCTGTTCGGC
>QHYM01000134.1 GCA_003223295.1 Acidobacteriota bacterium
GCGGTGCCGCTTGATGTACAGTTGTGCGAGTGAACGAGTTATGGAGGCGTTGACCGAAGCAACCTCCTCAGAAGAGAGTTTTTCGCGCAAGCGGGCGCCTGCCCTTTGGCGCGCCTCCGCGGCTCTTGCTTCGTCGATGTTCGCGGCAGCAACCGCGATGTCCGTCACGATGGCGACGTGATCGCCCGTGACCGCGACGAGCCCCTCTCCCACTGCCAGGTATTGAGTCATCCTGTACACCCTGATTTTTAGAACGTGATCGCGCCGGAGATCTGCAATGTGTATCCCTGATAGGTCGACCTGCACGCGAATTCATGAAAATACTTAACCCCTACGCTCGCCTTGCGCCCCGGGAATATTGCATTGGCCGTGAATCCTAGACTGTTGACCTTGTAGTGTGCCGCTGCCTGCTCCGGCGTAATCTCTGGGCCTTGCTTGTCTGTGGTCTGCCACTGGCCGTACCCAGCTAACCCTACCTGAAGGCGCAGGTTGCCTTGCAGCGAAAACGCTTGCGTTAGCGAATAATCGAGGTTGAAGGTTTGGCCTGGGTGGCTCATGGTCCCCTGTTGAGTGCCATGGAATTCGTACATCTCGAACGCGGACAAAGCCGTCGCTTTGCTCTCAGTGAGATAGATTGTTTGTCCGCTCGAAAGCACCGACGTCCAATAGCCGGAACCCACATTATTGTTACCGTCGGCCTCGAACTTCCCCGTGGGTGCTAAAAATCCGTAGATTGCCCGAATATCTGCACGCCTCTTCCTCCACCCTAGAATCACCGGCTGATAGAACGAATCCGCAAATCCGCCGCCGCCGCTAAGAGGGCCCACAAGGTCTGAAGAGAGCGAGTTGTTGGCGACCGGGAGGGTAGCCGAAGCCGAGAATACTGCTCCACCCAATAACCCTATCTTCCCTTTGCTTACCCAAACGAAGCTATTCAGATCCATCATGATTGAGTTCCGGCCGGTTGCAACCACGTTTCCCTCGGAATCTCTTTTTTCATCACGCGAGAAAAACACAAAGAGGTTTGAATAGGTAATACCAGTTTCGGGTGTGACTCCGGAGTTGGTGGCGTTCATGCCGACTGGGTAGACACCGCGGACTTGTGCGCGACTGGCAGTAGAAGCGAAAAACATCGGCCCCGGAACCAGGCTTACCAGACAAAAGAGACGAAGTGCCAGTTTTGTTCTCATCAGGATTCGCAATTTCGCTCTTCCGCGACAGGGCCATACTGCGATCTTATCTGCGCTTTAAACTTCCTGCACCGCTCCCCGAGAGCCCAGTACCCGTGCCAACGGCATTAAAATCAGTAGTCCAACGACAGCCACAACTACCACCATGACGAGCACATAGGGGTCATCGAAGTTCTTGCCACCGACCACAAGTGCAGCGGCGATGTTCCGCTGTGCAGTACCCAGCGCCAGGACGGCTTTCGTCCCGAAAGCCGGACCTCCGAGAAGCCATCCGATTGCAACGCCGACGAGAATGAATAGGATGCTGGCCAAAATTCCGCGAGTGCCGAGCAAGCTGAATACATTTCTGATGTTTGTCACAAGCAGCAGCACGATCAGCAAAACTAGACTGAGGCTGGAGATACGGTTGAGAGACGTCCGTATCCGGTCCGCAACGTGGCCGAACCGAGCTTTCACCAACAATCCAGCGCCGAGTGGCAGTAGCATCAGAAGGACTAGTGAAAGCGCGATTTTTGTAGGATCTACGGAAACACCTTCGAGAAGCAATGGGAGGACGAGCGGCATGTAGCCCACCGTCAAAACCATGAGTAGCACCATTAAGCCCACCGCAAACGCAAGATCGCTCTTGGCAAGCCCTGCCAGCTTTGGCAGAAACGGCGCGCCAGCTGCTGTACCCAGCAACAGCAGGGCTATCTCAAGTGGTTCGTCTAGCCTGAGCAGCCTCGCGATCAAGAGTGCGCCCAGTGGCATCAGGACAAAGTTTGCTAGCAGTGCGAGAGAGACCAGTTTGCCGTTGCGCAGAGGAGCCATAATCTGCCTAACGGTGAGGCTCACACCGACGGCCAGCATGCTCGACACCACAAAGGCCAGCATCGCTAGCGGGACTACCTTACTAAGGAGTTCCATATGCCATTCCCAATGCAATCCAAGTTCGGATCAAGCGACGGCCTGCGTTTTCTTTGCCTGCTTTCCGCTTGCGAGCAGCATGGATGCAAGGTTCTTCCAGAAGGTTTCCAATGACTCCACTCCACCAAACAACGTGGTGAAGATGGTGGAATCGGCGAGCAGGATGTGTCCGGCACGTCGTCCATTGGGAGGCATCCAAATGCACGAGTTGAACTCCGTGTTCCCGGCGGCAGTAAAAGGATGCGGTCGGTCAAGATCAATCGGCTGACAGGTAAGTACGTGGACTGATTTTGTATCGTCGGTGGTCAGGGCATAATGCGGCAAGTGCGGATGGAAATTGAAGGTCGTAACTCCGTTGAGCAAGCCTAGTTTGTCCAGGTCTTTGTTGATCGTAAGTGGGGCGATTTGTTTTGTGCCCGTGACGACCGCTGGGCGAAGTCCATATTGATTCAGGACTGGTACCCCGAGGCCCTTCATCATTGAACGTGTGTATTGCCCGAACCGCTGTTGGCGCGGGACGAGCGCATCACCGTGATGCTTATATTCCAGTTGCCGCTGCTGCATGTCTTCCGTGAATCCCACATCGTGATGAGGTCCAAGCAACAGACACGTTCCGTCTCGCTTTAGCCACTCGCGGATCGCCTCAATTTCCCCGGAGGTGGCCTCCTGTTCTGAAACCAGATGGTCGAGACCGAACACCATCAGCGTGTCCGTGTCAGCCAGGATTCGTTCATCTATCGGCAGCTTGTATCCCGCCTGATCAATTCGTTGGAACACGGCCACAGCATGGCCAGTGACTTCGCCCGCTGCTTTCTGAAATGCGAGCGTGGAACGGTGGAACAACTCTAGGGTTCCGGCAATTCCTTGCAGGAAATGCATCGCATCCCATTCCATTCCCTCATACGCTGGCCAGGCAACTCTGCGCACCTCAGTCATGGTCGAGAAGCGGTTGTCAAGCGCTGTGACATCTCGGTTGGACTCCCATGGGTAACTCCAGGTCCAGTAGATGGAGATACGTCGTTTGCCTGTATACTTGCGCGGCATATGATATTGGTTGTATGTCCGCGGCAGTTGAAGTTCGGTGCTCATGATTGCCTACCTATCTAGTCTTCGTAGTTAAGATCAGCTCGATGATCACCGCTCAAGGACGCCAGATATCGGAGTGCTCGGATACTCGGCAGAAAGAAGTAAGCCCCGCCTCGTATCGTGGTGAAAGCCGGCAGGCCTCTGATCTTTTTCCGAACGGGCCGTTTGGGAATAGTCATGTCAAACGTGCCGTCCTGGGTCCCGAAGATGGGATCGCGCTCGTTCCCCAGCTCATGGAAATTCGGATCATTGGCCCACACATTCATCGCAAACTCAAATTGGCGGACAAGGCTTGCGCAACCGACGAACGCGGCGATTCCTCGCTCGATTCCGTCTTCCGGCCTGCCCTCCGGCAGCGGCGGACCGTACGTCCCTCCGCGCCGGATCATCTTCCGCCGGTTCATATTCACAGCGGTGTCCCGCGGGTTCATGCGACGAATGTGCGCACCAAGCGGGCAGGCATATCCGTGAGGATCCATGTCCGCGTAAGTGAAGGCATTGTTGCGCTGAAAATCAGCGCCGAGACTTGGATCATCTTTATCCAGCGTGAGGACAAGCGGAGCCCCGCTCCGCCACCGTCCCATCAGCTTGGCGGCTATCAATTCCTGCTGCTCGGGTGTTTCCCCATGTTCCCGGAGAAAATCGCGAAATGCGCCCACATGCTCTTTCATCATCAAATACGCGACATAGCTGCCGTTACGAGAAAGAATCCCCGGCTGAGGCATTCCCGCGGCCGGACCGTCTTCATCCGGGTACCCGAGAAAGAATTCACCTGGTTTGATTGGCGGGCCAGAGCCGGGCGTCAGCTCCACTCCCGTTCCTTCGATAACCGGCTGCGAGAGCCGGTCGCGGTATCCAAAATGTTCATGAGCGTAGTCGAACGGCGGAAGGGCTTCCAGGTCTAGGCAGGAGAGAAGTTCGACTCCCGTGCATTGCGCTAGATAGCGTTCGTGCTCCTTCCGGCACCGCTCGCGTTCCGTGACATCGCGAGCGAATAGTATGGCGATGGCGTGCAGTTCCGGCCTGGCTAGGCTTCCCACCCAGTGGTCCGGGTGGTTGGCGCCCGTGGTTCCGAGAATTTCTGCTCGGGCGGCCATTCCTTGACGGAACTCCTCGGGAAATGTGGCCAGCGAGACTTCATCTACCCCGAGTGCTTGCAAGCCGTTCCACGTGAACCCAATAGTCACCCACCTGGAGTCAACCAGGTTCGACCCCACTGCCTTTGCGGTGCCCACCTTGTCGATCAGGCCCATCAGCCACGCTCGTCCGCACGCCGCGCTCCGGAACGTCAAAAATTCGTAACGCGCGGCGCGAGCCGGTGGCCGCGACATCAGGAAATGCTGAATGTCTTCCAGTTCAAGGGCGTCGTCCTCGTTTCGCCCTGTCAGCGATTGTTGCAGGATGACCACATCTTTCTCCTGTCACTACTGCATGAGATCAAGCATATTCGCAAAAGCCGCCTTGAGCTTCAGCGCCTTTTTGACCTGATCGGCCGTGACGTACGGGTATTCTCCATATTCCAAAAAGCTCGGACACTGATGCTCGCGGAAAAATTTGATGACTGCCGACAGATTTGTCTTCCAGTCGTCCGGCCATCCTTCAAGATTCACGAACACGGTGGTGATGCCGGTCTTGACGAACAGGGCGACTGCGTCCTCGAGGTATTTGTCAAAATCGGTATCGAAGATGCCCTGATACATGAAGTGCAATCCCGATCCGACATCGAATAAGATCCATCGAAGATAATGCAACTTTAGTGGTGCCAGCACAGATGGATTATTTTTGACTGCTTCTTCAATACTCTTCCCGTAGTCGCGGACTGCCTGCTCTCTCCCATCTTTGACCTTCGCGACCACTGAAAACCCGTGGCAAGCGGGAGTCTTCGGAAAAATAGGACCGTAGCGCCCTTGTTCGAGCGTGAAGTATCCCTCCTTTGGGATTGCCATCGCGGCTGGTTTCGTCCAATCGCTCTCTTTAGGTCTCGCGGGTCCTGGTGTTGCCATGAACGCCTCCTTGGAGGGGGGTTGCATTCTAGTTCCTGTTCCTCACGTCACAAGCTATCAGCCGGCGCAAGAACTCCACACTGTCACTTTTAGCAGGGAGCTGAGTCAAGGTCCTTCCATGAGAAGGCCGGTATGAGTCAAGTATGTTTTTTCTTCCTCCCTTTGGTTCCTTGCGTTCGAGCCGAGCCGCCCCTGTCGCCATCCTTCCATCCGCACTCTTTGTTGAGCGATTTTTCGCTCGGTGCAAGTTGGGCGTCCTCAATTCAGCAGGTGCTGCTACCTGATAATCGACCTTTCGATTCATTTGCCCGGTGCCGCACTTCCGCAACCGCGCGCCATACGATTTCGTCAACCCGCGCGCAGCATTCACCAGCGCCGTGCGGGTGCTGACCAGTGCCGCGCGAGCGCGGATCACCGTCAGATGAATTTGCGCTTTGGCACTGCGATGGCGCACCGCGCCTAACAATTCGGGATCGATTCTCGCTAGCCGTGCCCAGCGTTCGCGCATCCAGTCGATCATCCTTTCGGGTACTCTCCGTGATCAGTTGCACGTTACGCGCATGAGCCACGATCGCGTCATGGCCCAACTGCGTCAACAGCCGGCTTACCCAGGGCGAATGCGTTCCGG
>QHYM01000453.1 GCA_003223295.1 Acidobacteriota bacterium
TCGGAAGGAGCGGGAGGAACTTAGCCAGGGGTGAGCGCCTTTTGCGAACCCCTGGGACCCGTGCCTAGCTTAGCTAGTTTCTGGCGCGAAACTAGCCCCGCAGGGGCGACTCAGGAAAGCCCAGGGCGCAAGCCCTGGGAACAAGCACAGTAACAAGGGAAGCCCCGAAGGGGCGATGCAGTTGGTCCCGGTACCAAAGAGGCGCCTTATGACGAGCATTTATCTGGAGTTGAGATCGAGCTCCCTGCGCCGCCCTTTCAGGGCTTTCCGCAATTTGGCCCTTGAACCCAGGGCTTGCGCCCTGGGCTGTCCTGCTGGACCCCTTCGGGGTCCTTGGTTTCGCGCCAGAAACTAGCTAGGTAACCCCCGCGCCCCGGCAGGGGCGCGGGGAGGTCCTGCAACCCCTGTCGGAGTGCGTATCGTTGTCCCTTCGCTCACCCCCGGCTAATTTCCTTTCGCCCCGCTGGGGCGGAATACGTTACCGTATTTATGAAATCATGTGCTTAGGGCTCGCGCAGAAATAAATTCGCATTTTGCTGCAGGCCCCCAGGCCCGCTGGCGAGGCGCGAGCGACGAGCTATACCCGGTGCGGTATGTGAGGAGCGAGCAACAAAGCCAGAGGGCCTGCGGGCCGCAGCCCGAAGGGGCGCGGCGGCGAAGGGCGCGTATCGACTTTGTTGCCGCTCCTCGACGATGTCCGACATCGCCTCCGCCGCGGCGCCTCGCATCTGCCCGCCCGCCGCTCGCGCCAAAATGTGAATTTATTTCTGCGCGAGCCCTTAGTCATTATGTCCGTGATGACTCTCGTTTACTCGTTTACTTGATAGGGATGTTCGACTGGCAAGTAAGGAAACACTTGGAGAGATCATGCAGGTGACAGCTCCAAGAGTCGGCGAAAGAGTCCTTTGACTTTCTCCCGGTATCGCTTCGGTGTAAATTGCCGGGCAAATCTCGCAGCGACCAGACCGTGTTCGCGGCAGAGGCTGCGGTCCTGCGCGTAAAGCTCCAGGCGGCGCCCGATAGCGTCGGAGTCCATGATAGGCACGCGCCAGGAAGGATCCGGAACCGGAACGCCGCAGTTTTCGGTGACAATCACCGGCAAGCCGCACGCCATCGCTTCCATGGCCACGAAGCCGAAGGAGTCGCCCAACGACGGCAGAACCGCCAGGTCATGCTCGTGGTAATGTTTCCGGAGTCCCGTTTTCGAGCACGGAGGCAGGAGTTTGATGTGTGCTTCAAAACGCCTGAGGAACGGCTTGAGCTCCTCATCCACAGGTCCGACAAGGGTCAGCGCCACGGCAGCGTCGCACGCCATTGCCGCGCGCATCAGGTACGGAACACCCTTGCGAAGATTGATCTTGCCGGCAAACAACACCCTCAACGGACCGGTTCGTGGCGTCACCGGTTCATCCACAGGATGCCAGAAGTTCGTGTCCACCCAGAGGGGAACGACATGAATCCTCGCGGCTGGGACACTCTGAGCGGGAAACGATCGCCCTTGCACCTCGGAACAAACAAAGACGGCATCGGCAAGTTGGAGCTCGCGATGTTTGCGCTGACGCATTGCGGGAGGATCCGCCTCGTTAATCGTGGTCAAGCCGAATTCCGCCCCCGCGTCCGTAGCGAGTCGGTCGAGAAATCCCGCTTCTATCCCGGGGCAATCAAGCACCCGCACCATACCCCGGTCGCGGGCCACCGCGAATGACTCCGCCGCGCAAGTTTCCACTCCCACGAAAACAGAGCAGGCGCTTTTCCCGATCCGGCGCGCCACCCAGCGATCAAACCAAGAGTTAGCTCGCACCCAGTCGTTCGCGGTTCCGGGCAGCAGCCGCGCACGGCAACGGTGAGCCAGTAAGGGCCACGGGTTTTCGCAAGCTCTCTCGGCCGACAGCCCGTCCACCCGGCGATTGAGCATCACGTCAGGTCCCACCAACCGTGCAAGAGTCCCGCCCCATTTGCCTGTGGCCGCGAACAGAGAGCAGTAAAAACGGTCGAGTTGCCCGACTGGCTTTTGACAGACCTTTGCCAACGCTTCCAACAAACCACGCCGATCAGCCTCGAAGCTCCATGCGCTTATACGCTTCAGACTGCGCTCGCCCATTCTTGCCCGCAGCCTGGACGATTCGAGAATCTGCAACAGCCTTGAAGCGAGCGCCGCCACGTCGCCGCTGGGATAAACGAAGCCGTTATCGCCGTTTCCCACCAGATCGGAGGCTGCCCCCACCCGATCGGAAACGATCACCGGCCGGCCTGCATTCATCACCTCGTTCACCACGAGCCCCCAAGGCTCGAAGCGTGAAGTCAGGACAAAGACGTCGCAGAGATCGTAGAGAGCAGGAAGTTCTGATTGATTGCGGAAGCCCAGAAAGCGCACCGCGTCACCGTATGGCTGCGCTTCTTCTTCGAGCCTGCCACGCTCGGGCCCATCACCGACGAACAACAGATGAGGTTTTGCGTCACCAGCCAGTCGCTCATTCAGTTGTGCGAAAGCAGCGAGCAACTGTTCCGGCGCCTTCACTGTGGTGAGCTTTGCAGTGAACAGGATCACAGGCCGTCCCGCCTGCAACCCGAGCGACTGGCGAAGTGTTTCGCGCTGCGGTCGCGCCTCTGCACAGCGACTCTGAAAGAACGCATTGTCGACTGCGTAGGGCATCGTGAAGAGTCGATTTTCTGGAACGCCATACTGCCGATAGAATTCACGGTTGCGCGCGCCGATGCAGAGGAAACCTGCCGTCCGCCTGAACAACCACCGCAGATAAAATGGATCGCGGATGCACCGCCTCACGGCCGACCGTCGATTCGACTCAGGAGTAGACTCTCCACGCAGCAGAACGGGTAATGCAAGCGACGCCGCATCCTGTATGACCTGACACAAGCCCAGATGCGCCCAGCCATGCACCCACACCGCGTCAAAATATCCCGCGCCCAAGCGCTGACGTAATCGGGCCACCGGCCACCAGCGTCGCAACTTTGTTGAAGGGCCGAGAAATATTCGCGGCAAGATCTCCCACTTGTAACCTTCAGTAAGCGCGACGTCCCATTTGAAGGTTTGGTGGAACGCTTGCTCGTAGTGCTGGTGCAGCGAGAAATCGCTGAGAAAAAATACTCGCAGATCGATCCCGCCAGCATGTGAGAGATAGTGTAGCAACGGCGCCTGATACTGGATTGGATGCGTTACTATGTAGGCGAGACGAAACATTCAACGCATTGGCGGCAAACAAACGAGTTCGTCGGTCATGCCAATCGATTCGCCGCCAATCCCTTCCAATTGATAACCCAATGAACGCAATAAATCACAACAGGCCGAGTGAACCTCAGCACCGTGAGTCGCCAAGAAAATAATTGGCGGGGAAGCAGACAGCAATCGCCTTGCGCCATGCAAGACCTGAAGCTCCCCGCCTTCTACGTCGAGCTTCATCAGACTCGGCGCCGGGTTGCGCGCATCGAAAACAAATTCATCGAGCGCAATGGCATTCACTTCCATGTCGCCACCGCTGTCTAAGCGGCCTGTAAAACGGCTGTGGGTGTGCGCAAAGCGAACTTTCCCGGCGCTTGATGATACGGCGAAGGGGTGAATCGAGACATTCTGCCGTCGATTCATCCTGACGTGACGGTCCAAGAACACAAGGTTTTCCGGCAGGGGCTCAAAGGCATGCACCCATCCGGCTTGTCCGGTGCATTCTGAAAACAAAAGCGTGTAAATGCCGACGTTAGCCCCAATGTCATATGCGACGCTCCCTTTTTTGAGAAACTCCATCGCACGCTTTTGTTTGGGTAATTCATAACTTCCGAGCCAAAGACCGTGAGGGCCGGCGCCCACAATCCAACGATAGCCCCGGAGTGGACCCTGGACGATTCGAACAACCGCAGAACGGGGAAGCAACGCAAGCGGAAAGCGCAGCAA
>QHYM01000003.1 GCA_003223295.1 Acidobacteriota bacterium
GATCTCCTGCAGTACATTGCCATCGTATTCTTTCTTTGTTCCTTCCTTCTTGCGAGTAGTACCACTGTAGGACACGCTTGTACGCGCATCGGGTAGATGGTCTGGCAGAAGAATCATGGTTTAACCTGCATCACTTCCTCAGGTGAACTTCTATCCTCCGCAGCGCAGGCGGGATCACAAACAGGAAAGCCTTCGAGGCAACCCCCAGCACACAGGCCTTCGAGAAACTGCGAAAAGTCAAACGTCCTTGACGCAGTTCAACCTAGCCGCAGACGTTCGCCGATCCCACCTGTAAATCATTGTTACGGGAGCTTATTCAGTGAAAGTAAATAGATTTCTGTCCGTCGTATTTCTGCTCGGTTTGGTTGCGCTGTTTTCAGCAACCGGATCCCATGCCACCTCGTATCAGATCTGGCCGAGCACAGCGACGCCGGCGACTGTGGATGTGGGAGTGGACTCGCCCGTGGAACTCGGGATGTCCTTCAAATCAGACGTCAACGGCTTTATCACGGGGGTTCGGTTTTACAAGAGCGCGAATAACACAGGGACACACGTGGGTAATCTGTGGACCAGCACGGGCACGCTGCTGGCTACGGCGACGTTCACCAACGAGACGGCCTCAGGGTGGCAGCAGGTGAATTTCTCCAATCCGGTGGCAATCACGGCGAATACGGTGTACGTGGCGTCTTATCACTGTACCGTGGGGCACTACAGCGTGAACGGAGGAGCCTTCGCCACAAGCGGCGTGGATAATGCGCCGTTGCATGCACTGGTCAATACAGGCAGCACGCCCGACGGGCCTTTTGCCTACGGCAGCACGAGCCAATTCCCCAAGAACACGTACAATTCTGCCAATTACTGGGTGGACGTGGCGTTCAGCAGTATCGGCACTGGAGGGGGAACGCAGACTGGACAGCTCACTACCAGCCCAACAAATCTGGGATTTGGCAACGTCCTCGTGGGAAGCAAAAGCAGTGCGCAAACTATTACACTCAAAAACTCAGGAACCAGCAGTTTGAGCATCTCTCAAGTCAGTGTGACCGGCAGTGGCTTTGCAGCCAGCGGAATTACAACGCCATTGACGCTTGCAGCCGGCCAGAGTGTCTCGTTGAGTGTAACTTTTGCGCCGGCGTCGACGGGAAGCGTGACGGGTAGCGTATCAGTGACGAACGGTGCGAGCGCCTCACCAACCAGCATTTCGCTGACCGGGACTGGAGTGCAGCCGCAACTGGCGGCAAGCCCCGCTAGCGCCAGCTTTGGGAACGTCGTCATAGCAACGAGCAACTCCCAGACCTTTACTCTCTCAAACCCCGGAAGCGCGAGCGTCACGATTTCGCAAGCCAATGTGACGGGGACCGGGTTCAGTATGAGTGGTTTGACGACACCATTGACAATCGCGCCAGGCAAGGCCTCCACGTTCAACGCGGTGTTCACTCCGACGGCGGCGAGCAGCACCACCGGTTCCATATCGCTGGTGAGCAACGCGCCCAATTCTCCGCCTGCCATCTCCTTGAGTGGCACTGGGATGACGGCGACGCGGCTTTTGGGAGCGAGCCCGACGAGCTTGAGCTTTGGAAATGTAAATGTCGGTAGCAGCGGCTCGCTGAAGGTAACTTTGACCAACAGCGGGAACTCCAATGTGACGATTTCGGGAGTGACAACTACGGGGAGCGGATACAGCGCAAACGGAGTGAGCGGCAATACCACGTTGACGCCGGGCCAGTCGGCCACGCTGAATGTGGCTTTTGCGCCCACGGCAGCGGGGAACCCCACCGGGAGTGTCTTGGTGGCGAGCAATGCGACGAATTCTCCTGCGACGATCTCCCTGAGCGGGAGCGGGGGTGCCCAATCGGCCAATGGGATGCCGATCTGCGGGAAATCCGGGGATAGTACGAACTATGTGCCGACCGATTGGACGACGTTCACACCGCCGGGCAAGGGGCAGAGTTACGTGGATCCCGCCTTTGGGTGCACGGTAACGCGGGTGAGCGATGCTTCGAGTGAAATCTGGGATGGGGCGCATTACATTCCGATCTCGCAAGGATACGCGACGATTTCCCCATTCAATGCGAATGACACACTGTTGATGCTTACGGATGGATATGGGGAGCGTTTTTTCACGGATCTCCAGGGGAACATAGTGGTGCCCAAAGGGAACGTACCGGGAGGGAATAACACCTGGTATCTCTGGGATGCGACCAACCCGAGTGTTTTTTATTACACCAGCGGGAACTCGCTGATGAAGGGGACCATCAGCGGGTCGACGGTGACGGCCGGGACCGTGCACCAGTTCAGCGAATATGCGGCCATCAACTTCATGGACAAGACCGACCTTTCCCAAGACGGCCAGCACGTGGTGGTGGTGGGAGGGGACACCAGTGGGTCGAGTTCGGAAAACGTGTTTGTGTACAACTTCGCGGCGAACACGAAGGGGCCGGTGTATACGACGGGTTGCACGGGCAGCGTCAACTCACCGAACAATTCCTGCTTGCACGGGGTGACCATGACACCGGACAACAACGTGATCATTGACTTCGCCGGCGACGGGACGTGCAACGAGTGCGGGAACCGGCTGTGGACGGGGGCGACGCCCTTGGCGCACATACAGGATGTCACCGATCACCTGGACACGGGATATGACCTGAACGGGAACGCGGTGATCGTGGAACGGGGGAACAATTATGACCTAGCGGGCGAGACGAACGCCTGCCCGAGCGGATGGGGGCTGGATGTACGGCAGATTTACAACATGCAGTCGGTGGTATGTTTGTTCGACAACCCGCCGAGCTGGCATATTGGGTACCGGGGGAACGCGCAGCAGCCGTGGGTGGGAGTGTCCTTCTTCGACGCCGGGCGCGCGCCGAGTCCGGAGTGGTTTGATAACACGGGGAACTACGCGGCACCAACGGCGAGCAACTGGCAGTTGTACGAGGACGAAATCGTAGTGGCGCGGATCGACGCGAACAACAACTCGAACTATGTGTATCGACTGGCGCGGGCGTACACACGGAGCAATGAGGACTTTTACGCGCAGCCGCACGCGGCCATCAGCCGGACGGGGAAGTACATCGCGTTCCAGAGCAACATGGCGTACGCGCACAGTGGGTGCCCGGCGAACTTCCAATTCAGCACTAACTGTGTCGACGTCTACCTCATCAAAATCCACTAAATGAGAGGTTAGTACGGAAGCAGAAAGTCGACGGGGATGATCAGGGATGGGGTGCCCATCCCTGGCCGTCCTCGCGATGTTTGTAGGGCCGTTCCCGCTAAAAGCTTTCCTTCCGTGAGCATGTTGTAGCGAAACCAAGGGCAATTTGGCAAGGACAAGGACTAGAGGATTTACCGGATTGAACAAGGGCTTTGGAGCAGGTTTCATGAAAGGAGGGAACCAGAGACTTGTCAATGAAACTGCTTTGAAGGGCGGATGACGAGCGGAATACATTCTACGGTGTGGCGGACAATCTCTTGTCTCATTCTCATCGGCGGATTCCTTGCGTGTTGCATGGCCAACCGGAGTAATGCGAGGGCGCTGTATCTGAATGAGCGGGCAAGGGGCACTCCTGAGCCCAAGACTCTCGCATGCGGCAAGCCAAACGACGAACAGGTTCATATTCCACTGGATTGGACTTCCTTTGTGCCTCCCGCCAGGGGCGCCAGCTACGCGGACCCCGTCTTCGGCTGCACGGTAGTCAGGTTAACGGACGCGCTCCAGGACGGAGTGGCCGCGCACCACTACTACGCAACGCTGACACCCGTGAGCGCCAATGACTCGAAGATTCTCATTGTTAACGAGCACGGAGCGTGGTTCGTAACGGACCTGGTTGGAGGCATCGTTGTTCCGGTTGACAAGATGCCTGCGATCAATGGAGGTACGCTACTTTGGGATGCCACAGATGGCGACGTGTTCTATTTCACCAAGGGGAACTCATTGATGAAAGGAACCATTCATGGCAAGACCGTCAAACCTTCCCTGGTACACCTTTTCAGAGAATATGACGCAGTCATGTTGCCGGACAAAACGGACCTTTCGATTGACGGGAAGAGTTTCGCCATGTGGGGCGGCACAGCAAACGGGAAACTGAACATCTATACTTACAATATGCAGACAAACACAAAAAAAACACCGTATGTGACGAACTGCGTACAAAACGCCGCACTCACGCAAGGTTCTTGCGTGCACGGGATTACACAGACGGCGGACAACAATGTGATCATTGACTTTGCCAACGACGGAACGTGCTTGGAATGCGGAAACCGGCTGTGGAACGGGGACACACTGGTCCATTTGCAGGATGCGACGAATCATATGGACACGGGCCTGGACTTGAATGGGAAGCCTATTTTCATCGGGATGGGGAATCCCTCAACGCTTGCAGCAATGAAGAATCCCTGTCCGGGGGGATGGGGCCTTGACGTGAGGCAACAAAATGACTTCTCCTCGGCCTACTGCCTGCTTGACAAACAGCCTGCCTGGCATGTGAGCTACCGGGGGCGAGCGTCTCAGCCCTGGGCTGCCATTTCCTTTTTCGACGACCGCAAACCGGGGCCGGAACTTTTCAACAAGAATCCAGAATTTGAGCTGCCGTCCTCCAGCAATTGGAAGATGTACGAGGACGAAATCCTTCTTGCGCGTGTGGACGGTTTGGCCATCCAGCGCCTAGCACACGCCCGCTCGCGTAGCGCGGAAAGCTATTGGGCGCAGCCCCACGCGGCCATCAGCCGGGACGGCAAATACGTCATTTTTGACAGCAACATGGCCTACGCGCAAAAGGGCTGCCCATCGGGGATCACAGACTGCTCGGACGTCTATTTGATCAAGGTGCAGTAGTCGGGGCGTTGGCTGAAACTTCGAGGTTCGCGCATCTTCCGAGATCATCAGGCCGCACGTGGAAAACACGGAAGTCCGAGTTGCTAAAGACCAATTGCTTTGCAGGGATCTCTCGTGCCAGAAATTCATGGAAACCTGGATCATCCAGGGCCGGCGCTTCGATTAGATACGTCGCGCCGATTATTTGAAAATAGCGACAAAAGCTCACGCGTTTTTGCGAATCGGGGTAGACAGAAACGTTCCTTTCCGTGAAGAGAGCAAGGGCCCGCGGTCTACGAAAGATGAAGACATCTTTAGTAAGCGTATTCGCCTTAATGTAGGCAAACAGCTCTCCAGCCTCTTTCTTATTGACGCCATCCTTGAAGGGCCCAAAATCTGAGTGAGCAAATTCCGCCCCGTAGGAGAGAAAGATAACGGCGAGCAGTGAAACCAGGATGGCTTCTGAACGACGAATGTGCAGCCACGTCTTGACTATTTCGACTCCCTCCAGACACAAGTAAACGTAGAGCGGAAAAACCGGGATCAGGTAGCGATTACCTCCGGAATTCGGCCAAAGAAGGACTATACCCAAATATAAGGGAAGAAAAACTTCATAGACACGAGGTCCGGTTCGTATTCGCCGAAAATAGGCTACAGAAGCCAAGAGAGTGACAAGAATCAGGACGACATCGCGAAGCATTTTGGTATAGGGGTTTTCCCAAAAGGTGGAAAGACTCCAGCTGTAATCCACAACGTTTGCCAGCAGGATTTTGGCAAGGCTCGGGAACGAGAGTTGCAATTGGTCGGCGTAAGTTTCCTCGCCTCCGAAGAACTTCCGCTGAATCAGGCAAAGGAAGAGACCCAAGACGGACGCAATGGCGACGGATCGCCCTCCCCTCCTCCAATGTACTACCGCCAGGAAAAGCAATGCAGGTACGAGAATGATTCCAATCGTCCGCGTTCCATAGCATAGATATATGAGTCCGGCTAAAGCCGGAATGTGCCTGGAACTGGCGGGCCTGTTTTCCAAACCACCGACAAATTTGTCAGCGAAAGCAAGCGTCAGGTAAAGGAAAAACGTAAACAAAATGTCGGACAGAATCAGGTCCTTATAACTCCAGAGCAGCGGGTTGAAACCCAAAATCCCAAGCATTGCCGCGCGGTACGGCAGGGACAGTTCTTTGCCCAATCCTTTCCAAAGCACAATGAGAAGAGTAACGAAGAAAAGCACCATCTCCACTTTCATCGGCGTGAGATTACTGAGACCACCGATCACGTAGGCAGGCACCAAGAGGGCAGGAAAGACCGGCGGGTAAAGCCTGGGCCCGATACCGGGGTTGTGGGGGTTATAAATGTAGCCCGTGGCGCTTAGGGGGACATGCTCAGCAAGATTTTTTGCCTCGCCAATGTATAAGGCAAAGTCGTCGGGCCAAGGCTGGCCGGCCCGAATGGTGAGCAAGTAAAAAAGAAACACCAGCAGAATGATGGCGAGGCAGATACCCTCTTTTCGCTTCATGTGATTCTTAGCCGCTCCATCTACAGAGAGATAACGGAGGAGTGTTCGGCTTGTTGTGTTGCTGTCCTACCTGGGAGTCTTAGCCCAACCTTATCCCCGCCCGAAATTTGACGCTCCAGATGTTGCATTTCCAGATCTAGTTCCTGAAAGCGGCGCACGACCGTGTGCAAGACCAGGCCGACCATGGCGACGATGAGCCCTGAAAGCTCCAGACCTACTGCCAGGACAGCCGAAGGCAGTCGCGGCACCAAGCCGGTGCGAAGAAATTCCGAGATTACAAGGGTTCCAGGGATGAGACCACTGAGGATGAGCAGCAGGCCGATCGCTCCGAAAATAGTGAGAGGCTTATAGTCGCGGGCCAGGGAAAAGATCATGTTAGTGATGATCAGGCCGTCGCGAAAATGCCGAATCTTTGAGTGACTCCCTTCAGGCCTGCTGGCCAGATCGACCGGAAGTTCGATGACTCGATAGCCTCTCTCAAGGGCCTTGATCGTCAGCTCCGTTTCGATCTCGAAACCACCGGAAAGCAGGGGTAGTTGCTTCACAATGCCGCGGCTGAATACGCGATAGCCGGACAACATATCTTCGATATGGGCATGAAAGATCGTCCTGGTGAGCCATAGAAACATATAGTTTCCCAGGCGATTCATGAGACGAAACTCGCTCTGGCTGGCAGAATTCAGGCGCGAGCCCACGACCATGTCCGCCTCGTTACTCAACACCGGATCAAGCAGCATGTGCACGCTGGACGCAGGATACGTGCCGTCACCGTCCACCATCACGTAGATGTCGGCGTCGATCTCACGGAACATGCTTTGCACGACGTAACCTTTTCCGCGTCTCTTTTCCCGGAGGAGGATGGCTCCTTTCTGACGGGCGCGTTCGGCCGTAAGATCCGTGGAGTTGTTGTCGAAGACATAGATTTTGGCGTTCGGCAACTCTCTCTGAAACTGCGCGATCACATCCCCAATTGTAAGTTCTTCGTTAAAACAGGGAATTAGAATGGCAATTTCAGGGGTGGCGTTGGATACGCGTTGCTGCGTAGTCGTCTCGTGCAGCTCTGGCAGGCTCACCGCATTTGGCATGAGTTTATCCCCAAACCACGGTCATAACAGGATTTAGCAGAAATCACGCGAAGGCCCATTGTGGCCCGCAACCTCTTTTAGCAGCACGCGCGGATGGCCAGGAATCCGGTGATAGCCGGAATGTCGGGTAGGGTATCCTCTGGTTATCCCAATCGGCTGTTTGGTTTGTCAAGCTGGAATATTGGGCATTTAAAGGAACTGGCAGTCCGCAACGTTCGGGTGGATGAAAGCAAGGTTAAGCGCCGCGCCTTTGGGTCCCACCGGTGTAACGGGCGGCACGGGGACCGGAGGCCCTCCACTCCCTATTTTGAGTAAATGTTGAACTAAACATATTTAAAGTCCCGTGTTTTCAACCACTTCCACAAGTGTTGATTTTAAATGACTTACGTATCGTCGAGACGGAAGCAGGTTCCTCAGGAAGCCATTGGGTACCACAAGAATAGAGAATTTGGAAGGAAAGGGGGCAAGGGCCTTG
>QHYM01000004.1 GCA_003223295.1 Acidobacteriota bacterium
TCGAAGGTGCCGAGAACGACGTACTGATTGGCGCCGAAAAGACGATCGCACAGTATCGGCCAAAGCTGTTGATTGAGCTGCACCACTTTGATGGTGATGTCACCCGGAATCCGGTTCCCGAACTGCTCACGAGCTGGTCCTATCAAATCCAATGGCTCGAGCGTTGGGAGTTCACCAGCCACATCCTCGCAACGCCCTCTTAGACGAACGCGCATCATTTAAGGTCCGGACCGCGCCAGCTCTGGAAGCCATAAATTACGTTAACACTACGCATCTACAGCAGGTTGTCTGGAACGCCATATTGCTCCGCGTACGTTTGGATGTTGGACCGCAAGGCAATCATCAGGTCCTCGCAGGGCCGTTCAAGACATAGGGGATCGGCCGCGCCGGGGACAGAAGCGGGGTACGCGTAAGAATAGCTGCGAATTGCCTCCGCTTTGCCACACTTTTTGAACCTTTCAATCGCTTACAACTGTTCAATTTAGTAATTTATACTTCTTGATAACGATGCGAAACGGGGGGTGGGTACTCCAGTGGGTACTCCCCCCTTCCAACTTTAGGACGTGCAACATTCCAAACCTCCTCTATCTCCTGTAGAATGCGCACTTACAAAAGAGGTGGGGTGACGTGAGCCTTGTTGGCCAAATCCTTCCCAGCGGTTTGCGCCGCAGCCCTCTCGTCGTCCTGGGGTTTGTTCTCGTCTTTGCCTTTGCGGCGTACGAGGCCGCCGGTTACGTGATTGCCGACGACATGACTGGGCTCGCGTTTGTCGCGATGGCGTTTGTGGTTTGCGCCATTGTGATCGCCATTCTCAACGATTGGCACAAAGGCCTTTATTTTTTCCTCGCCTGGCTTTTGTTCGAGGACTTTGCCCGCAAATATCTCGGCAACAACATGGCCATTTACTTCGCCAAGGACTTTCTGCTCCTGGTCGTCTATATTTCTTTTCTAACGGCTTACCGACGCAAGGAGATAACTGGCTTCCGACCTCCTTTTCTCATGCCGCTCCTTTTGTTTGTCTGGTTCGGCGTACTCCAGATTTTTAATCCCGCCTCTACGCATATCGTGTACGGTCTTCTCGGGTTTAAACTGTTCTTCTACTATGTCCCTCTCTTGTTTGTGGGCTATGCCCTCGTCAAGTCCGAAGCCGAACTCCGCCGCTTTTTTTTCGTGAACCTCACGCTTGCCGCAATCATCGGGGGGCTCGGGATAGCGCAAGCCATCCTGGGTCACACGTTTCTGAATCCACCCACGCTTGCTGACGATATTCGCGAATTAAGCACGCTTTATCGTGTCGCTCCTATCTCCGGATTAACTCTCTATCGCCCCAACTCGGTATTTGTCAGCACCGGACGCTTTGGGAATTTCTTGCTGGTAACCTGGCTTCTGGTCTTCGGTTTTACCGGCTACCTCCTGCTTCGCCACAAACGGGGCCGGACTTTCTCTTTTGTGGTTCTTTCCCTGACGGCCGCTGCGCTCGTCCTGGCTTCTTCGCGCGGTGTGGTAATGTGGGGCGGCGGGTCGGCTCTGGTCGGTGCCTTGGCTTTCATCTGGGGCGCACCTTGGCGCCAGCGCGAAGTGGTACGGGTCCTGCGCACGCTTCAGCGGGCCCTTGCCGGTGTCGTGGTGGGCATCGCCCTTCTGTTTTTCCTCTTTCCCGACGCCCTGCTCTCCCGTGTGGCTTTTTACACGGAGACGCTCTCTCCCACCAGCAGCGCCAGCGAGCTACAGAATCGCACCTGGGACTACCCGGTCCGAAATTTCTTGGGCGCGTTCAGTTACGAACGTTGGCCTTATGGATATGGCATCGGCACCACGGCTCTCGGCACGCAGTACGTTGCGAGATTCTTTCATGCCAGGCCTCCGGTCACCGGGGTAGAGAGCGGGTTCGGGACACTCGTTGTGGAAATGGGGATTGGCGGTCTACTTCTTTGGCTGCTGATGTCCTTTGCGATCATCCTCTCGGCGTGGCGCGTGGTCAAACGCCTAAGGGGATCGCCCTGGTTCCCTATCGCCTTCATGATTTTCTGGTACGCCGGTGTTCTTCTTATTCCCATTACCTATGCCGGGATGCAACCTTACGAGGATTTCGTAATGAACGCCTACCTTTGGCTGCTCCTGGGGGTCTTGTTTCGCTTGCCCACCCTTGCTCTCTCGGCGCAATTTGCAGCCGCTCCGCCGGGCGCTCAAGTTCTGCAACCCTGGACGCGCTGACGTGCGCCTCGCCGTCGTTTCTCCTTTCGTGGACCGCCGCCATGGTACGGAGCGTTCTCTAGGCGAACTGCTCGAACGCCTCGCTCGCATCTACCATTGCGAAATCCATCTTTATTCGGAGCGCGTCGATGACCTGGCTCTCGGGCCGCCCGCTGTTCCCGGCCCTCTGGAACCCGGCGGAATTGTCTGGCACAAGGTGCCCTCGATTCCGGGACCTCATTTGCTGCAATTCTTGTTCTGGCTGCTTTTGAACGCATCCTGCCGCAGATGGGATCGCGCCATTCATGGACTGCATTTCGATCTCATTCTCTCACCGGGTGTCAATTGCTTTAGCGCGGACGTCGTCCTGGTTCATGCGCTTTTTCATCGCTTGCGGGATCTTGCCCGCGACGCAAACGAAGCCGGAGCGTCGGGTTTCCTGCGGCGTTCTCACCGCCGCGCGTACTATTTTCTTCTGACCTGGCTGGAGCGCCTCATCTACTCCCGCTCGAAAGTTTCCCTCGCGGCAGTTTCCCGGCGCACCGCCACGTTGCTCAAGGAGTATTTTCATCGTAACGACGTACGGGTTATTCCCAATGGTGTGGATGCCCTGCAGTTTTCTCCGGCCAGACGCCTCGCGCTTCGCTCAGAGGCCCGCTCGCGTCGCCAGTTCCAGGAAACGGATTTTGTGATGCTTTTGATAGGCAACGATTGGCGCAATAAAGGTCTCGCCACGATTTTCGCTGCGATGGGTGCTTGCAGGGAGGTATCCCTGCGTCTTCTGGTTGCTGGCCAGGATGCAGCGGCCCCTTACTTCCTGGAAACTGCAAAGCGGCTGGGGCTGAGAGAACAATGTCGCTGGGAAACAGCTCTCACGGATGCCATCGATCTTTACGTCGCTGCAGACGTTTACGTCAGCCCCACGCGCGAGGACGCTTTCGGTCTGCCTGTCTTGGAAGCCATGGCGTGCGGCCTTCCTGTCATCACATCAGCTTTTGCGGGCGTCTCGCAAGTCATCACCGAGGGAACGGATGGCTTCGTTCTGAGCGATCCTCGCGATAGCGCGGCTCTGGCCAAACTGATGCGGCGCCTTTATGAACAACCAGACTTGCGTAAGGACATCGGAGAAAATGCCGCGCGCACGGCACAAGCCTATACCTGGGAGCGCAACGCCGCCGAAACCTGGGAGTTTTTGATGTCTGCCTTGGAGAACAAACGCCGCCGCAATGCGCGCGGTTAGCCCTGGCGATTTACAGGGCCAAGTCGCCTATTGCAATCCCTTGTAAGTCTTTATTCTTTATAGAAATGCAAGTCGCGGCAGGAAATTACCCTGGCGTCTGAGAACTCCGCATAAAATCAGGTTTCCGATTCAAGCAACTCTCTCGCAATTGTAACAATTCCGTAACAATAGCGGGACAAACTGTCTTGCAACTTCTAAAACACCAAACTCTGAGCAGGAGAATATCTTATGAAGCGAATTTCTGCAGGCCTTGCAGTCGCTCTCGGCTTTGCCGGGCTCCTCTGGGCGGACAGCCCCCTTTCCATCAACGGTGCTGGCGCCACCTTCCCTAACCCTATTTATTCAAAATGGTTTGACGAGTACCACAAGAAATTCAGCACCATACAGATCAACTATCAGTCGCAGGGTTCCGGAGCGGGCATTAAACAGGTCACAGAAGGGACCGTGGATTTTGGCGCTAGCGATGGCCCCATGAACGAAGAGCAGCTCAAAGCCTACCAGGACAAGCACGGCTCGGGTATTCTCCATTTTCCCACGGTGCTGGGCGCGGTCGTTCCCACCTACAATATTCCAAGTGTCAGTGCGGAATTGAACTTCACTCCAGAAGCTCTGGCGGGAATATTTCTCGGAAAAATCACCAAGTGGAATGATCCGGCCATTGCCGACGTCAATAAAGGTGTCACGCTTCCCGCCGAGGACATCGTCGTCGTGCACCGCGCCGACGGCAGCGGTACAACGTACTGTTGGACCGATTACCTCTCAAAAGTCAGCGAGGAGTGGAAGACCAAAGTCGGCAAAGGTACGTCGGTGAATTGGCCTGTGGGTCTCGGCGGCAAGGGCAACGAGGGTGTCACCGGTACGCTCAAGAACACACCGGACTCTATCGGATACGTCGAACTCATCTATGCCGAATCCAATAAAATACCGTACGGCAATGTGAAGAATGCTGCGGGCGTCTTTGTGAAGGCCTCCCTCGCTTCGGTAACCGCTGCCGCCGCAGGAGCCGCGAAGGAAATGCCCGATGACTTTCGCGTTTCCATTACGAATGCTCCAGGCAAGGCCGTTTACCCAATCTCCACGTTCACCTGGCTGTTGATTCCTGAAAAGTTCACTGATAGTGCCAAGCGCGATGCCATCAAGGGCTTTCTCAAGTGGGCCTTGGCCGATGGCCAGAGTTATGCCGAGGCGTTGTCTTACGCCAAGCTGCCCAAGGAAGTCGTGGCCAAGGAAGTGAAAGCGATCAATAAGATTCAGTAGGAACTTTTGAAGACGTGGCTACCCCTACCGCAACCGTTCCGAGCGCGGGCCCGCTGGTGGGCTCGCGCTCGTTTCTTGCCAAGCTGCGCGAAGGCGACGAAATCGCGCGATTGATCACCTTTTTGTTCGCCGCTTCCGTTGTGCTCCTGACCGTGCTCCTGGTTTATGAACTCTGGATTGGCTCGTCCCTGCCCCGTCACAAGTTTGGCTTCAATTTCTTTCGCACTTCGGTTTGGGACCCAATTTTCGATCAATTCGGCGCGCTTCCCTTTATCTACGGTACGGTCGTCACCGCGGCGGTTGCGCTGATTCTGGCTGTGCCCTTGGGGATCGGAGCGGCCATTTTTCTCGCCGAATTGGCGCCCGCACGGCTTTCCGATACGCTGGAATTCTTCATCGATCTTCTTGCCGCGGTTCCCAGCGTCATCTACGGGCTTCTTGGAGTCTTCGTCGTCGTCCCGTTGATGCGCTCGTACATTCAACCGGCGCTCAAGAGCACCCTCGGCTTCCTTCCGCTCTTTCAAGGCCCCGCTTACGGCGTCGGGTTTCTGACCGCAGGTATGGTCCTGGCCATCATGGTCATCCCGTATATTATTTCCGTCTCGCGTGAAGTGCTTTTGTCTGTCCCGCGCGATCAGAGGGAAGCGGCTCTTTCTCTTGGCGCGACGCGCTGGGAATCCACCTGGAAGGTGGTGGTACCCTTTGCCCGGGGCGGCATTTTTGGTTCCATCTTTCTGGCACTCGCCCGCGCCCTTGGCGAGACCATCGCCGTCGCCATGGTCATCGGCAACCAGCCCATTATCAAGGCCTCGCTCTTCTCGTCCGGTTATTCGATCGCCGCCGTCATCGCCAACGAGCTCACCGAAGCGACCAGCAATCTCCATTATCAATCCCTCATTGAGCTGGGCCTCGTCCTCTTTCTCCTGACTTTTATTCTTAACGGGCTTGCCCGCATTCTCATCGTTGCCACTTCGCAGAAAGGCAGCGCCGTGGGTAACGCATGAGCGCTCGTCTGCGCTGGCGCAAATTTGTGAGCGGCTTCATGCTGACCATGACCGGCGTGTGCGCCTTCGTCGCCGTTTCCGCCCTTTTCCTCATTCTTGGATACCTCGTCTATCATGGCGGAATCTCAATCAGTTGGAACTTCTTTACCAAGTTGCCCGTTCCAGTCGGTGAAACTGGCGGCGGCATGGCCAATGCAATCGTCGGCAGCGGAAAGCTGCTTCTGCTCGCTACCCTCTTTGGCGTTCCCATCGGATTCCTGGGCGCGATTTATCTCGCCGAGTTCAGCGGCGGGACCACCGCTTTCATCGTGCGTTATGCCGCGGACTTGCTCAACGGTGTCCCCTCCATCGTCGTCGGCATTTTTGCTTACGCCGTTGCCGTTCTTCCTTTCAAGCATTTCTCAACGCTTGCCGGCGGTTTCGCTCTCGGCTTGATGATGATTCCCATTACCCTGCGCAGCACCGAGGAGTTCCTTCGTTCTGTTCCCAAAGAGTTGCGCGAGGGGGCCATGGCCCTGGGCGCCAGCAAGTGGAAAACCATCGCGACTGTTATCGTCCCGGCGGCCTATCGCGGTATTCTCACCGCCATTCTCCTGGCTTTTGCGCGCGTCGCGGGGGAAACGGCCCCGCTGCTTTTCACCGCCTTTGGCAATGAGTTTTGGAGCCAAGGCTGGAATCAGCCCACAGCTTCTTTACCGGCAAAGATCTATGCCTATGCGCTTTCTCCGTACGATGACTGGCATCGGCAGGCTTGGGCCGGCGGGCTCGTTCTGTTAGGCCTAATTCTCGTGATTAACATTGTCGCCCGCGGTATTCTTTCCCGTGGCATTTCGGTTTCGAGGACCTAATATGCAAGCTTCTGTGAGGCCCGCTTTGTCGGTCAATATCCCGCCAACCGTAACCAACACCGCGCCCCGCGATTCCACACCTGCGCTTTCCATGCGCATGACCATCTCCAAGGTCAATTTCTTTTACGGCAGCAAACAAAGCTTGTTTGATATCAGCATGGGCATTGCCACCAACAAGGTCACCGCGCTCATCGGGCCATCCGGCTGCGGAAAGTCCACTCTTCTTCGCACGCTGAACCGTATGCACGAAACGATACGCAACGCCCGCCTGGAGGGTGAAATCCTGCTCGATGGTCAGAACATTCTCAAACAGGATGTCACTTCTCATCGCCGGCGCGTCGGCATGGTCTTTCAGCGCCCGAATCCTTTTCCCAAATCTATTTTCGATAACGTGGCCTACGGCCTCAGAATTAACGGGTCAAAAGCGCCCTTATCCGAAGCCGTCGAAAAGAGCTTGCGCCGGGCGGCCCTCTGGGACGAAGTGAAGGACCATCTCCACAAGTCCGCGTACGAGCTTTCCGGCGGGCAGCAGCAGCGCCTGTGCATCGCGCGGGCTCTCGCTGTAGACCCTGAAGTGCTCCTCCTGGACGAACCGTGTTCCGCGCTCGATCCCATCAGCACGGCAAAAATCGAGGAACTCCTGGTGCAACTAAAGGACCTTTGCACCCTGGTCATCGTGACCCACAACATGCAGCAGGCCGCGCGCGTCAGCGATTTCACCGCTTTTCTGTTGATCGGCCAGCTCATCGAATTCAGCCCGACGCCGCAGCTCTTCACCACGCCCGGCGATCCGCGAACAGAGGCGTACATTACCGGGCGCTTCGGATAAGGCTCGCTGAGATAGTGTTTCGGAAGCGATGTTTTGACTGTCATTCCGGGCGAAGCGAACAATTGGCTTTTTGGCTTAGAAATTACGGGAAGGGTTCATGGAACGCCACTTCGAAAAAGACATGAATATCCTGAAGGAGCGCCTGCTCTGGATGGGCAGCCTCGCCGAGCGCTCCGTGCACCAGGCGGTTCACGCCGTTCTGGAATCGGACGAACCGCTCGCCAAGCGCGTGCTCGAGGAAGAAGACGCCATCAACGAACTCCAGATGGAAATCGATGACCGCGTTGTTCAGCTCCTCGCGCTGCATCAGCTCATGGCCACGGATCTCCGCTTCGTTCTGGCCCTCTCGCGGATCAACAACGATCTCGAGCGCATCGGCGACCAGGCCGTAAACATTGCCCAGGGAGCGCTGCGCATCCTCCGCCATCCGCGCGTGAAGCCGTACGTCGATCTTCCCCGGATGAGCGACCTCGTCGAGGAAATGGTGCGTGACGCGCTTAACGCCGTCGTGAGGCGCGATGTCGAGTTGGCGCACAAGGTCCTCGCCACCGACGATCAGGTGGACCATTACCGCGATCAGATTTTCCGCGAATTGCTCACCTACATGATGGGTGATTCGAGCGTGGTGTTTCCCGCGTTTGAGCTCATCCTTGCCGCAAAAAACCTTGAACGCATCGGCGACCACGCCACCAACATCGCCGAGGACGTCATCTACATCGTGCAAGGCCAGGACGTCCGCCACCCCACCGTCGACCGCCGCTGAGCACACCACTGCCCGGCTAAGTTACATGGTCGTTCGGAAGGCTTGTGGTTGACCGAGCTTGGTTCTATTCCATGACTCCGAAGGTGTACAGCTTTCCGGATTGCATGGAACCGCCTTGCACGGTCCCGCCGCTCGCGCCGCCACCAACTCCGCCGACGGAGCCTCCTCCCGGAGGCAAAAAGCCATATTCGCCCTTCTTCAATCCGGTCAGGGAAATTTTGTAGGTGCGCGGAGCGATCTTTTGGAAGTCGAATTTGATGGCGTTCTTCTCCGCTCCGCCCGAAGAGTGATACACGCCCCCAGTGACCGCTCGAAATTCTCGCCGGTCATTCTTCTCATCCAGTTTGAGCAGCATGTATTCCGAGGGTGTTACGCCCTCTGTGCACCTGATGACAAACTCCATGGGCGGAGCAACCTGCAGCTTGCTCTTGGGGTCTTTCACAACTGCGTTTATGTGGCCTTTCGTAAAACCCCCCGTAAGCATGCTCTTCCCCACGCCTCCGGATTTCCAGTCCACGATCTCGGCATAAACCTCGGCGAGCGAACCTTTCAGTTTCACGTAAACGCCAACGTCTTCGGGCACGTCCGGGTTGGGAGCTGCCGCGGCTGCCCTGGAAGCGGGTGCAGCGCTTTTTGCAGTTTCTGCATTCTTCTTCGTCGCCGCCAGCATTGAGGAGATGACCTTTTCGCTGACACCCGCGGTCTTCAGCGCCATCAAAGCCTGCACGGAAGTGTCAAAGTTTGTGTTCGCCGCGTCGATTGCAGCAATTGTCGTGGACTCGTCGAATCCACCCTTTACCATTTGTACGACATCATCGTTTGTGAGCGGCTTGCCCGACTGGGCGATAGCCAAGCCAGAAATAAGTAGTAGAACAGCAATGAGCGGGAACGCGAACCTTGCTCGCATGGTCTTCCTCCGTAAAATAGACTCTCTCTGGTTCCAGAAGTTTAATACCAGGATAATTCTGTCCCCTGGACCTGTGAAGTTCCCGTTAGGAGTGAAGTTTTGTGTGAACGGGGCCAGGGATCTGACATTAACGAGGGAGTCTATGTCAGGAGACAAGAATCGGCAAGCAAGTCTTGGTTGCGGTAGGCGAGTTTGATACATGGGAAGACTTCTAAGACATTCATGCGCATCTCGCGTGTCTCCTGTTTTGGGCCGGCATTCTCCGGGGAAGCAGGAGTTTTGGGGCCGACTTCAATGGGAGCCGGCACGTTCACTTTTCGCGCTCCGTAGGTGAACGCCCGGAATTCCTCTCCTTCTTCCGCGGATACGCTCTTCTCTTGATTGACTTCGTCTCCTGCTTTTTCACTGCCTCCGCGCAGCGAGACTCGCTGCCCATCGACGGCCTCCACATCCAGCATGCTCCACTCCAGCCGCGCCGGTTCGCCTGTGCGCGAGCGGTCCCTGGAATCCAGCAATCTTCCGCGGGCCCTCGCTCCCTTGGCGATCACCCTCAGCCCATGAATTCGAATGTCCTCTAAAACGCGGAAGTAAACGATGTAGCCCGGCTTTTGCGCGGCAGTATCGAGCGATTCCGACAAGGCGATCTCCACCAGCGTGCTGTCCGCGATCACCATGGATATGCGACCCTTCACGGGCGGTGGCAACTCCGGAGCCTGCATCATCGCGAGCACGACCTTATAAGGTACGTTGGCGGCGCGCAACGCTTCTAACCCTTCGGCGGACTTGTCGAACTTGCAAGGCGAATCATGGATTCGCAGAATTACCGCACGCACGGAGAGCCCGCTTCGCAGCATCTCGATGACATCTTGATTCGTCAACCATCGGTCGGGAATCGCTTCGGACTGATTCTCTGCCTCGGCGCGCGAGAAGCCAGCGCACAGAACCGTAGCGAGGACCGCGCACAGCAGGATTGCTTTCCGAAGAAGTCTTCGACGATGCCTCACTTGCTCTTCCTAGTGGGAACACTCAACGATTCTATGCACGCGAGTCTAGTAACGCGTCCTGGACGTGTCAACGAACCAGAGCGTGCGAGTCATTGGGTGCGGGCCGCTTTGCGTCTGAAAAGTAGGAGCGCAAGAAATGCCACGCCCGCTCCGCCGGAAACCATCTCGCCCCAGACCCTGTCTGGCGTGTCCACGAACCTTATTCTGATCCGCTCTGTCTCCGCAGGCAGCGGCAAAATCATTTGAGCGGTCGTCTCCGGAGACTCCGGTGTCACGGCCTTGCCATTTACTTCCACATGCCATGCCGCGTAGTCCAGCAGTCGGATCGCGAGCCGCAACGGCCGGGAGGAAGTCACGCTCAGCTCTTTTTCTTCCGCCGTCCATCGCACAATCCTAATGTCCGTTTTGGGCGCAGTTGCTTCCGCACCGTCCGCCAGTAGAATCTGCAGCGGCTCCGCCTTTGCCGGCAAATTCGTGTGATCGTCCCGCACCGGATCGTACTCGTCGGTTCCGTCAAACCCCTTGCCGCTCGCAATCGCATCTTGCAGCGCAGGGATATCGTCCGTATCCCACCAGGCTTTTCGAACCAGGAAAGTGGCCGTCCCTGCGCTCGCGAGAATCACAACGGTTGGCCAAATCCACGCCTTACGGCACCACTAAGCAGGAGCATCGCTAGCCACAACGCTCTTGCACTTCGATCTTCCGGGTTTTCTTCGTTGCGTTTCGCCAAGAGTGCGGCAATCGCCGTCATCACCATCAGCAACACAGCGATGCTCGATGCAATCCAGTTGAACTGGTTGTGCTCGGGATCCGCGATGTTGGTGTAGAGAAAATTCTGCGCCGGCTGTAATCCCGAAGAAAGTGCCTGGTCGATATTTACCCAGCGTTGTTCGTACGCCGCCGGCAGCAGATAAAATCCCGCCAAACCGAATCCCAGAGCCAGCCCGCCGGCGCCGCGCCACAAAGGCCGCAAAGATTTCTCTGCTATGGCTGCGCATGCGAAAAGCAGGGCTATGCTATAGCTAGCCGTTACACCTGCGGGCGCGTTCGAAAGCCACATGCCCGCAAAAAGCATCGCAAAGATCGCGGTCACCCGCGACACCGACCGCCAGCGATTCGCAGTCAACCCGGATAATTGCAATGCCGCCAGCACCAGCGCCGGCAGAAGCGCGCACGCCAGTTGCTCCGCAAAATCGCTTCGCATGTAAACGACCAGCAGCGCGTACGGATTCGCCGCATAACAGGCCGCCGCAAACGTAGCGGCGCGCGCTGCAAAAAATCCCCGCGCCAGCGCAAACATGGACATTCCCGCCAACGTTTGCGCCAGCACGATGAAAACTCCGGGCACTGCTTTCCACGGTGCTATGAATCCCAGCGCCGCCCCCAACATCCACGAAAGCGGAGGATAAAAAATGAATCGCGGCTCCCCAAACCCGTTATTCGCCCACTCGCACCAGCGTGGATAAACAATTCCTTCCTTCCACTGTCCCGCCACGTCCAGCCACGAAGATGCGTGGAACGCAATGTCGTGCCCCGATGCCGTTCCCAGGCGGAAAAAGGGCGAAACCACCAGAAGCGCGGTTCCCAGAGACACGCCAAGCGCTGCCAGCCATTCTGGGAGGTTTGCATGTGCTTCCAACTCAAAAGGATCAGAAGGAGATGTCATTTTGCGTTCATGCGAACGCACCATCATGCCTTAGGCCATGGCGCTCGGTCACCTGGGAGATGAAGTGGGACGGACCACGCCATAGCTTGGTTTCCAACCTGCCTGCTGCTCCCTCAGCCGAGGCAAAAGCAAGATGGTTGTCAATCCCAGGATACTCACTATGGACAAACCGCTACCAAGGAGGCGATCCAGCGTGTGCGTGAAACTCACGCGAATTTCCGACTTCCCCGCGGGTACCCGCACGATGATCTGATTGAAGGACGTCAAACGCTCTGGGGTTTCAATCTTGCCGTTCACTTCGACGCGCCACGCCGGGTAGTTCAGCAGCCGCAACTCCACTTGCACGGGCTCCTGAGAGGTCACTTGTACGTCTTTTTCTTCAGCGGTCCATTTCTCAATTTCAGTTTTCGCTTGCGGCGGGTCGCTTTCTAGGCCCGCAGCTGGCAAAATCTGCACGCGTGGCCTTTCGTCAGGAACATGGGAATAAAAGTTACTGTGATACGGCTCTCCTCCCGGATAGTATTCGGGCGCCCCTATATAGCCCATGTCGCCCTTAATGTAGTCCTCCATGGCGCCGACGATATCGTCTGCCCACCTGCCCTCAGAGCGGCCGCTTTGCACGGTGTAAACTGCCGCTCCGCCCGCGATGACAAACATCATCGCAACCCAGATCCATTGGTGGCGCCGTTGTTCGATGGCCGCCGCCGCATATAAGGCGTAAGCCACCGCAAGCATGCCGAGCCAACGCCACGGAAATTGGACATAGAGTAATTTGGGCAGGTATCTCCAAAGAGGCCAGCTCAGGCGCATCATCAGGAATGTTCCTGCACCCGATAGCAGCAGCAAAATGCGCCAAAGTGTTCCTACATCGCTGTCCTGTTCTTCTCTTGACACTCTCCGGCCGGCCGCGATCCCGGCGACTCCTATCAGCACAAACATCAGGATGGCCACGTTTGATACCGTCCAATCGAAGGGCGTAATCCCTTCCAAGTCAAGTTCTCTGTAGTGCTGCGCATAGAGGAAATTCTTTATCGGAATAAACCCTTTCGGAAGCAGAATCGCAGTATTAATCCAGTGTTGCTCATAGGCGACCGGCACCAGATAAAATCCGGACAGGCCAAAGCCCAGACCCAGGCCTGCCGCACCGCGCCACAAGGGCTGCCAGCCTTTTTTCTCGACCGCCGCCCATGCAAAAACAAGCGCCGAACTGTAGGTGGCCATTACCGCCGCGGGCACATCCGAAAGCCAAATCATGGCGAACGTCGCCGCAAAGAATGCAACCGTCTGTGTCGTGGAACGCCCGCGGCTCTCGATCAGCCCGGACAACTCCAGGGCCGCTAAAACAACCAGGGGCATCAGCGCGCAGGAAAGCTGCTCCCCGAAAGCACTGCGTATGTAAATGTCCAGAAGAGCGTAGGGATTTGCGGCATAAAACGCCGCCCCCATCAAGGCTCCCTCTTTGGAGAGAAAACGCCGGGCCAGCGCATACGCGCCAAGTCCTGCGAGCGTCTGCACGAACACGGCAAACAGGGGCTGTACAGCCTTCCACGACGCCACCATGCCCAGCGCTGCCCCCAGCATCCACGAGAGTGGTGGATAAAAGATGAACCGCGGCTCGCCAAAGCCGCCATTCGCCCATTGCGTCCACCGCGGATAGTAGATGTGGTCTTTCCACTGCCGCGCGACTTCCATCCACGAACACAGATGAAATGCGAAATCATGCCCCACCACATTTCCCATCCGGAAAAACGGCGTGGCCACCAGCAGCGCCGTTGCCAGCGAAACGCCCGCTGCCTGCAGCCAGCTTCGGACACTCTCGTTCGTATCCGCTCTGTGGGCGGAATGACCCTCGAATAACATTCGGCCTTCTTGATTTCGTAGTCGCTGGGGGGCTCTTCCGAGAGTCTCGCGGTGGGGTGCGGCTGTCTCGCAGTTGAGCGATAATACCTGCGCTCACGAGCACCGTTGACTCTGCGCCGGTGCCTATCATCGAAGCGCGCAAGCTCAAGAAATTCTACCAACACCCTGAGGGTGGGCGCATTCAGGTGATTGCCTCAATCGACTTTGCAGTCTTTTCCGGATAAATTCTTGCGTCCCTTGGACCGCCCGGTTGCGGTGAATCCGCCCTGCACTGTCTCTACCGCCTCGGCTTCTCCCGCTTCAAGCTTGAAACGTAGTACACTGAATGAAGTTCAAATCGTTCGTCTCTCCCAAAACTATGACCCATTCCAATTCCAACTCCGGCGCTCGCGCCTGGAGCGACGAAGACTTTGTTCGCGCGTTCGAGGAGCTTTCTTATCCGGCGGACAAGTTTCACCACCGCGAGCATCTTCGCGTCGCCTGGCTCTACCTGAAATCCTCCGATGCATCCCGCGCCGCCGAACGCATGACCGCGGGCATTCTGCGCTTCGCGAAACATCATGGCGCGACGCTGAAGTATCACCACACGCTCACTTTGTTCTGGATGCGCTTGGTGGCTGCGGCTTTGGTGGAAACACCGGAAGGTTGCACGTTCGAAGACTTTCTCGCGAGCCATCCCGAACTCTGCGACAAGAATCTGCCTGCCGAATACTATTCGGAAACTCTCCTGCAAAGCGCCGCTGCCCGCGAGGGCTGGGTCGAGCCTGAGCTCCAGCCGCTTCCCAACTTACGGGTTTACCGCTGCTGTTGATTTCTTTTCGTCTTTCTTTGGCGCAGCCGGCGTTGCTTCTTCTGGCTTTTCGCCCCAGATGTATTGCGCGAACCACTTTTCGTTTTCTTCCATCACCGCGCGCTGTTGCTTCGGCTTGGTGATCCCGTGGCCAAATCCCTTGTACACCACCATCTTCACCGGTACGCCGCGGTCTTCCAACGCCTGCCGCAACTCATAGGCATTGGGAATCGGCACGCGCTTGTCGTTTTCTCCATGCTGAATCAGGGTTGGTGTTCTCGCCTTCGCGATGTTGCTGATCGGCGACGTCTTCCAGTAAATCTCCGGGTCGTCCCACGGCGTTGCATGCAAATACTGACGTGTGAACGGCGTAATGTCCGTATTCACGTAATAGGTCGACCAGTCGGAAATTCCCGCCCCCACGGATACCGCTTTGAAGCGGTCGCTGATTGTCGTGATGTACGCGGAAATGTATCCGCCCTGGCTCCAGCCCATCGCTCCGACGCGCTCTTTGTCCGCAAAGCCCTTGGCAATCAAGGAATCCACGCCGGAAATTACGTCCGCATAATCGCCGATGCCCAGATTCCGCACGTTCAACGAGCGGAATTTCTCACCGTAGCCCGCCGAGCCCCTGTAATTCGGCCGCAGCACCATCGCCCCCTTGGCCACGAAGCGCTCGATGGGATAGTAGCGGTCGGCATTCACCACCGGCTGATCCACGCCTGTTGGGCCGCCATGAATCACCACCAGCAAAGGATATTTTTTCTTGGCGTCGAAGTTCGGCGGCGTATAAAGCACTCCTTCAATCGTCGTTCCGTCCGCCGACTTCCACGAAACCACTTCGCGGTGCGCCAGCGAGAACCCCTTCAGTTGTTCACCCATCGACGTTAGCTTCTTACCTTGCCATGGAGCTACGCTCGTTGTGTAGATCTCCGCATACTGGTCATCGAGCGCCGCCCGGTACGCCACTATTTTGTAATCCCGCGAGAACGAAAAGCCGGACGCAGCCAGTCCCTCGGGCGCACTCAGTTTCTCCACCGCTCCCGTCGCCGGATTCAAGCGGAACAAATGCACCGCCGTCTTCTGCACCGCGCCAAAATAAATTCCGTCGGGTCCCCAGGCAATCAGCCCGGAGTTTTCGTCAAACGATTCCGTCAAGACCTGCACCGCTCCGCCGTCGGCGCCAACCACCCCAATTCTTCCATTCGTATAAAAGAAATACTGCGACCCCGCCGCCGTTTCGAACGCGATCTTCTTTCCATCCGGCGACCAGTGCGGATTCCTGTCCGGCCCCGGCGTGCTCACAATTCTCTTTACCGCCTTGTCGTTCACGTTTACGACGTACAGGTCTGACGTGTCCCCGGAGATCAAGTCCGGATCCTTCTGCGCGCTAAATGCCATCCGCGTCCCGTCCGGTGACCAGGAAAAATCTCCCACGCTGAACTTGTCCCCCTCCGTCAGGCGTTTCGCTTCCGCTGGCCCCGCGCTTCCGCTCGAAAACTCGATCGTCCAAAGATGTGTCATCTGGTAATCGCCATGCACCACGGAATATTCGCCGTATTTTTCTTTGCGGTCTTTCATTGCTTTGGTTTCGGGATCGCTCATCGAAAAAGCGATGCGCTTCGAATCCGGCGCCCATTCGAAATCGTTCACGTCGTTTTCCACTTTCGTGAGTTGTTGCGCTTCGCCGCCATCCGTCGAAATCGCGTACAGTTGCTTCTTGCCTTCCGCGGTCCCCGGGATTTGTCCCGGGCGGTCGGAGAGAAACACGATCCATTTTCCATCCGGCGACCACGCCGGATTTGTGCTCGACTTCTTGGCCGTGGTCAGCGCGTGCGTCTCGCCGGTCGCGATCTCAGCGATCCACAAGTTCCTTTCGAACGCGTTTTCTTCCCAGTTGGTTTTCTGCACCTCATACACCACTCTCTTCCCGTCGGGCGAAATCTTGGGACTGGACGCGCTCTGCCACTCCAGTGACTGGTCGATTGTCGGAACCGTGGACGCCGGCGTCGGCGCCGTCTTGGCCGCTTCCTGCGCCACCGCCGAAGCCGCAAACACTCCGCTGCACGCCATCGCAAAGCGGATCAAAGACACTTTTCGCATCGCTTCTGCCCCCGTTCCCTCAAAAAAGCTTTTTCAGGATTCGCGGTTCCAGATAAGAAACCCGATGAGAAGGATAGCACCCACAATGGCAAATCCCAGGTAGACGTGCCATCCATGCAGCTCCGTTGC
Organism: Acidobacteriota bacterium; assembly: GCA_003223295.1. Classification (GTDB taxonomy): domain Bacteria; phylum Acidobacteriota; class Terriglobia; order Acidiferrales; family UBA7541; genus Acidiferrum. The sequence goes on from QHYM01000004.1 coordinate 16,594, forward strand.
CGACACAATCGCCCCCGCGGCGGACAGCACCAGCAAAAGGGCAGCTTTGCCCTTCGTCAGTTTTTTCTGTTCGACCACTCGCGTTCCACTTCGTCCGCCTCGACGCCCACTCTGCATCCAGGCGAAGCGTTTCCCCGGCCTTAAGTTCTCGCTAACTCTCGGCTCAGGTAGACAATCTGCCCCACGTGATGATACGCATGCCCCGCGCACCGCACGAAAATCTGGAAGCGGTCTTTCGCTTCCGGCTCGCGCTCCGCGGTGTACTCTTTCCCCCAGCCTCCTTCACCTTGCTTTCGAATCGTCGCCACCACCATGGCCACGGTTCGGTCAAAAGCCCGCAGCGCCTCATCCTTGTGCGGCGGATTCGGTTCCATAAACTCGCGGTCCCGGTCCCGCACATATCCCGTTTCCGCTACGCGCGCTCCGATGTAGTAGCTCAAATTGCCCGTCAAGTGCAGCACCAGGTGCCCCACGCTGTTTCCGTACGGATACGGCTTGTGCCAGAACTGCTCGTTCGTCAGCGGGTCCACCCATTTGTGCAGATCTTCGGCGACATATTCGTAATACGCGGCCAGCCCATTTGCAACTGTTTCGTTCAGCCCCCTCACTGCGCCCCTCTCCCGCGCAATCCGCTCCTATCTGTGACGCCGACAATATCGCGCCCGGCGCAAAAGTCAAGCACCAGCGCTCCATATATCGCCAGCAAGTCCAGCGCGCCGCAGTGGGATCGAATCTCTTTGGCTTGTCGGTTGTTCTCGACAGCTTTTCCGCACGTTTTTCCACACATCGCGCGGGGGGGTCCTTTCGTACTATTGCACATGTTACTACCGGCTGACGACACTAAGGACAGGATGGCCCGCTACTCAGACTTTCTCGGGCGTCGTGTGGAAGTGCAATATCGCGCTGGCGATATCCTTCTGCCCGCTTCAGGAATTTTCGTCGCCGATTCCGGCCGTTCCATTTTCCTCGAGCAGAATTTTGAGCAGCGCGGCAAGCACGGCCACTTCCGGTGGGAAATTCCCTATCAATATCTGGTTCGCATCGAAGTGAAGCCGGAATCGGGCGCCACCGCCGGCGGGGCCATCGCTGCGGGCAAGCCCGCCGCTGCTCCCGAACCTGCCCTGGTTGCGAATTCCGAGAGCGAACCCCGCAGTGCCGCCTTGGTGGCTGCTTCGTCTGGCGGCGGTGCCAGGATCCTCCCCCTGAATCACCGCCCTAAAACCGCCTGAATTCTCCCCACGCTCTCCCAT
>QHYM01000135.1 GCA_003223295.1 Acidobacteriota bacterium
ACTTCTGGAGCCACTTTGCGGGACTGAGGTCGCATTTAGTAGGTGTCCTTTTGACTACCATCAGTCTTGAATCATCGTTCTGAGTCCCAGAACTCTCATACTTTTGATAGGTCGTCTTTGGCTCACGGACACCCTTCCACCATGAGCCCATGGAGTACGTCCATGGGTCTAAAGTCGAGTACTTCAAACTTGTTATTCTCCACCGCCATTGCTAGTCCGGAGGACTGGCTTGTCGGCGGCGGCGAAATGGGCAAAGGTACCCGCGCGATGGACTGGGCCAAAACTCCGTTGGGTCCTATCGAGTCCTGGCCCCAGAGCCTGCGCGCCACGGTCAGCCTGTGCCTCGCCTCCAACTTTCCCTATCTCGCCGGTGTGGGGCCCCAGGCACGTGCAGATCTACAACGATGGCTACTGGCCGATCTGTGGTGGCAAGCATCCGCATTCCATGGGTCAGGACTTCACTGAGTGCTGGGCTTCGGCCTGGCCCGCCATCGGGGAAGCCCTTGTACACGCGCGCGGGGGCGTTACCTCCTATCTTGAGAATCAGCGGATGTTCCTCGACCGTAACGATTATCTCGAGGAAACCTTCTTCACTTTCCCCTTTAGCCCCAACCGCGATGAGTCCGGCAGCGTCGGCGGCCTGTTCCATCCCGTGACGGAGATAACGAGCAGGATGCTGAGCGAGCGGCGAACCCGAGGCCTTCGTGACTTGGCGGCGCGTTTCGAACTCCGCTCACATTGATGCTGGGGCCACTGGAGGGCGAACTAGCTGAGCAAGTTAATCCTGGAAAAATACGCTCCCCATCTTGATGAACAGCTGCAGAAGTATCTGCATCGAATCAAACATGCGGTCACCGGAATGGCGTGCTTGATCGACGATCTTCTTAAATTGTCGAAGGTGAGCCGTCACGAACTGTGCCCGTGCGACGTAAGCCTGGGTTCGCATGTCGAGGAAGCCCGGTGCGAAATGGAAAGCGAAATCGCCAACCGGAATATCGAGTGGCGCGTCGTACAGTGCGACCGAGGCTTGATGAAGCAGGTGTTTGTGAATCTGCTTTCGAATGCCGTCAAATACGCGCGCCCACGCGATCCCGCCATTATTGAGGTCAGCCAGTCCTTCATTGACGACGAACCTATCTATAGCGTGCGCGCCAACGGCGTCGGCTTCGATAGCTAAGCTTTTCACTGCCTTTCAGCGCTTCCATCGCCCGCCACAATGGCCGCATCTGGGCGGACGCGGAAGTCGGCAAAGGCTCCACGTTTTCTTTTACGCTTGGAAATAGCCGATAAGAGCGTTTTATCGGGCACGCGAACAGTAGCTAGACGAGTGTTTCTTGCAACAGTCGTGGATAGAGCCTAGGCCGGCTTCTCGCTTTTGCGCTCGCGATCCTGCCTGATTGCCAATTGCGGGCGAAGGCTGGCGAGGCCCTTCAGCGTGTTGTACCAAAACGCCGCGCCCAAGCTGAGCAATGCCACCGAGACCAAAAGGCCCGCCAATTGGTTTGAGGATTGTGCCAAGTCTCGCGCGTCCGGGAAGAGCTTGAACTCGGAGCGCGCCAGTTCGCTCTTGAGCGAAGCGGATTCGTCAATGAGCCTGTCGGAATCGCTGACCAGTTCCGCGTTCACTTCTTGCTGATAGGCCGCGGCCAGGTTCTCGCGCCCGGGGTTTCCCTCGAGAGTCCTGCGAAGCCAGGACTCCGCGTCCTCACGGCTGGCAAATCCGGGCACACCTTCGAGATCATGCGTCGCTTTGGCTTTCGCTTCCGCAGTGAATTTGTCTTCCGTGGTAGGCGGGGAAGGGCTGTTGCCGGGCGAGGGCTGCGAGTTTTTGAAAGGCGAAGCGACGGTATGAGAAACCCGACGGGCCCTAGACTTTGGTGGCTCAGGGGCGGCGGCAGCCGGGCGCAAGACCGAAGCCATGGCGTTGCGATAGACGTCCGGCACAACGGTGTGAGCGCCGTCGTTGGAGTGCGAGGAGGATTTCTCCACTTGCTTGCCGATGGCTTCCGCGCGAGCGGCCAATTGTGCCCGCAATTCGGGGCCTTGCGACATCGACTGGAACAGCCGAACTGAGTCAAAGTGCATAGCAAAGACGAAAATGCAGGAAAGCACGACCGTTACGACGCGCGCTTGAAGAGTGAAGCGCTGCGAGGCCCGCTCCATGACGTGATCGAACCAAGCGCGCATGCCCTCCAGGCGCGGCGCGGACGGAACAGCAGCCCCCGGCACCGCGGCCAATTCTCCCGCGGCAGGAGCGGATTCCGGTTCGGGCTCGTTCGCTTGCGCCGCGGTATTTTCCACTTCAGTGGCGATGCTCCCCTCGGTTTCCAACGGCTCGGCGTGCCGGACGATGCCCTCGTCGAAATCCGCGGGCTCAGGGGCGAAATGTTCATGCCGCAGCGGAGCAGCCCTCGACGAGCGGCGGACGATGCCCTCATCGAAATAGGCCTTCGAAGGCACAGCCCATCCCGCTGGCGCTGCTTCTTGCTTTGCTTTGGCTGCCGGCGCACTCTCTGTCCACGCGATTGTGAGCATGGTGCGCTGGGCTGGATCGGGCAAAGTGCCTGGGAACGGATCGGAAGCCTTTTCGAGGATGGCAAGCAATTCTTCAACACGGATGGATGTGGCCAGGCGCCAACGGCCGAGCAGCCCTCCAAAAATGAAGCCAACGAGCGCCCCGGTGCGCCAGGGATGCTGGCAGAAATTGATGGCTGAAACGTAGCTGGCGAGAAGGTTCGAATATTTGCAAATATCCGCGCCGAACAGAACCTTGGCAATTCCCAGAAGGATGGGAGTGACCAAGAAACCTCCAACTCCGCCTGCGATCCACGGCAGCAGGGGAATGGAGGCGGCCGCCCCTTGCAGCTTCCCGGCCGTCTCTGGGGGAAGGAACGCGAGCCGGTCCACACGAAGGCCAAAGCGCGAAAAGACCGATCCGGAAATCGCGGGGTGACGCAGGACTCTGCCGGCAATTTCCTTGGCCCACCGTGCAGCTTCCTGATTCGGACAGGCGATTTCGAACAAGTCCACAAGGCTACGCCGTAAATTTGCGCCGCGCAGGCCAAGAAAGCTGATGACCAGCTGCGTTGCCGCGGTAATGAACAAGCTGGCGACCAGCATGAGGAGGACAAAAGCAATTACCGTATCCAAGTATTGAAACATGCAGTTTTCCCAATCTGATGAGGTGGGGCTGGGGGTTTTGTAATCTGATGAGTTTAGAGCAGAGTGGATGGGGTGGACAGGGAAAAAAGCGGGTGAGTTTTCTTATCGTTACGGCAGGGAAGACCCATCCAACGAGTGTAGGTCGCTACATTCTCAGGAAGCGCAGCGCCAGATCTCGATCAGTCGCAGTCCCGGACATCCGCTGCCGAGATCATTCTATTTTGAGACCGATCCCGCAACGATCTTCCAGCGGTTGTTTTTCTTCAACCACACGCGCAAAACGTCAGCGAAATGCTGAAATTGTGGCCCTCGTAAGTTCCTCGGCAGGTCACGACAGCCGCCGTTCCGTGCTCGACGATCTGCATGTTGCTCATCTCAACACGAATGAACTTGGGCCCCGCTCCTGGTTGGTGGGCGCTCACCACTCTTGGCTTCGCAAAGAAGGGGTGGCCGTCCTCAGAAACGAGGATTACGTTGTCGTCCAGCACCTCCTCGAAAAACGCCGGATCAGGGACCCAGTTTGGCTTGGCGGAGACGTTCTTCGAGAGCGGCAACTTCAACCTCGACTGTACTCTTTGGGAGCTGCCGTGCTCCTTGGACCTTGGCCTCCTGAGGATACAGATGCAAAAAAAAAGGCGGAAAAGGTCCCGTGGCGACCCTATTTCGGCCCGCGCAACACGGAGTCGACAAGGTCGCCCAGCTGCTGGGCGGTGAACTCGTTACCTTCGAGATTGGCGATGATCTTTCCTTGCCGATCCAGAATGACAGTATGCAGCGCGTGCGTAATGAGGCCTTCGTCTTGCCAGAAATTCATGCCGAATTCATGGCAAACTTTTTGGACCTCGAGGATGGGGCCCGTTAAAAAGTACCAGCCTGGAACGTCGGCCGCTCCCCCGTTGCGCGCATACTGAGCGAGAACCTCGGGCTGATCGTGGACAGGGTCAAAGGTGATGTTCAAGAGGATCAGGTCGCGCCCCATCTGACCCGCGAATCGTTTTCGGATCATGCCGAAATTATTGGACAAGCGAAAGCAGTAATTCGGAAGCGGGCAATGTGTGTACAGGAAGGTAATGCCGATGACTTTGCCCGCGAATGAGGAGAGGGAAACGGATTGTGCACTTTGGTCGATCAGGGAGAACTCCGGGACGCGCTGACCGATTTCCAGCTTCTTTGTTGCGTCGGAACCTGAGCCCACAAGCCCCTCGACGAGATTGAGCTGACGAACAGCCATTGGTTCTGCATCCGTGCTCTGGAATTGATGGATGCGAATGCCAGCCGCGTAGGCAGAGTCTTTCTCCTCGACGAGCGTGAAATCGATCAGGGTGCCCGATTGCAAGCCATCCAACTCCCTGGCATCGCGAACGGGAAGATCCATCACCATCGCTTCCATGTAGCCGGGGATCTCTCGGCTGGAAACTTGAATGGCATGATGAGCGCGATCCACTTGCAGAACAACTCCGAATGCGGGGTGGCGCTCGGCGGCCAAACCAGACGGTATGCAACAGGTCAAAAAGATCGTTGGCAGTATCCGCAGATTGCTCTGTGCCAGGCTCATCATTACTCTTGCGAGTTTGCTAGCGGTTCGTTTCCTGTTTCTGCGCGGATGAATCTCTCAACTTTGTGACATCCGGTTTCACGCTTCCCATGCGAACCGGCCGCCTCTCGAGTGTAGTGTAACTCTCGGCAAATTCCTTGACCTCGATAAATTGATTTGTGCCGACGTTCGAAAAGTTCTGTCTCGTATTGCTCGCGGGCCACCAAATCTCCAGATTGCCGATCTTCGCGGACTTGCCCAGCCCGATATGTTGCTGCAGCGGCGAGGCGCCAAACGATCCGCCGCTCCCGACGGTTCGATAGATGGAGCGAGGAGGCTTGCCCGCATTCTCCACGGTCAGATGGAGGCGTGCCCCGATTGCCGATCGGTTCGTTCTTACGCCGACAAGCTTCACCGTAGTCCAGTCGTTGTCGTTTCCCGGATTTCGAAAAATGCGGAAGGCATGCGCGTCGCCCGGCGTGGCGCCTCCGATGGAAACGAGGATGTCATCCTGACCGTTGTTGCCGACGTCGGCGAAGGCCACGCCGTGGCCTTTGTGCAGTTCACCGACGCCGGACGAGGCAGTGATGTCCACGAAAGATTTCCCCTCGTCGTTGCGAAGAAGCATCTTGGGGACGAGAGCGCCGTACTCCGGGCCCCCCGTCGCCAGAAAAATGTCTAAGAAGCCGTCGTTATCGGCATCGCCGAAATTGGCGCCCATGGGCATGTTGATTTTATCGAGGCTGGCTTCGGCGGTCACATCCTTGAACGTCCCTTTCTTCATGTTCCGGTAGAGTTTCAGCGTCTCCACACTGTGGGGCAGACCAAGATAGCTGCGCAGGGTTTCGTCGGCCGAATAGAAATACGAAGTAACAAAAAGATCGGGCCAGCCATCATTGTCGTAATCAAAAAACCAGGTGGCAAAGCTTTGCGATTGGGGCTGATGCACTCCAGCTTTTTCAGAGACTTCGGTGAACGTGCGGTCGTGATTGTTGTGATACAGGAAATTGCCGCCGTAGAGATTGGAGACGTACAAGTCGGCGAAGCCGTCGTTATCATAATCCGCGGCCACAACGCCCTTCGTGAAGGCGATTTTGTCTACCCCGGCGCTGTGAGAGATATCTTCAAAGGTGCCGTCGCCCTTGTTGCGGAAAAGCTGGCTTGGACCGTTTTCGTTGCCCACGAATAAGTCCAAGAAACCGTCGTTGTCGAAGTCGACCCAGACGGCGGTTTGCGTGCGCGTCGCGGGTTCGGCGAGGCCCGCTTCGCGCGTGACGTCGGTGAACGTGCCGTCACAATTGTTTCGTAACAGGGATTTTCGCATGGGAAATTCCCACGCGCCGCGTAATACGAGGATATCCGTGCAGCCGTCGTTGTTGTAGTCGGCCTGAATCATGTTGAGGCCGCCGAGTTGGCTGGAAAGCCCCGCCTGCGCCGCGCGATCGGTAAACGTTCCGTCGGCATTGTTGTGGAAGAAATGCATCGGGGCGCACACGTCGTAACTCGAGACCGCCAAGTCCAGGAGCCCGTTGTTTTCGAAATCCTCGGCGATCACGCCATTCGCCATGGACGCAAAATTCAAACCCATTGCTGGAGCCACGTCGACAAATCTGCCGATATCTTGTTTCGATTCGAACGCCGAAGGGGAAATCAGATATTGCCGCGGAACGCCGGAAGGGTATTTTCCGATGGTCATATAGGCAAGATTGAGAAGCCATTTCACTTGCACTTGATCGGGCCTTTCTGGTTTTATCTCCAGATATTTCAGAAGATATTGAATGGCTTTCTCAGAATCGTCTGTCACGCGATAAGGCTTGGCGAGGCGCGGCGGAAAGAGACACCAATCTCCCGGATTGCGATAAACATCGTTCTTCATTTCTGACTTGTGGAGATAGGCGACGCCGAGCACTTCCGTCAGCTGCGGGATTCCCGCAGGAATTTCAGCGGCGGCAATCTTGTAGGCAGCCTCCCAGTGCTCGACTGCCTGGTCCATATTACCCTCGTAAGCCTGAAGTTGCGCCAGCGCGTAGTGCGTCTGGATCACATCGAATGGCTTTGTGGCTTCCAATCGTGCTTTGTTCGCGGGTTCGAACAACTCTTGCAGCCGGGCGATTCCCGCGGCCAGCGAGCGCTTGCGAATCTCGCAGATGCCCTGCAGGTCTTGCTCCCAATTCGGCGGCTTGGGGAGTTTTTGGAAAAGCATATCAGCGAGAACCTGTCCGGCTACATCCGCCGGATAGCGCACCGCTCCTTGGCCCGCGAGGGGGAGATTACCGGCTTGCCCAGGACCCATCCCCTGCCCAACGCTGGGCTGATTCTCGGGAAGAAGTTTGAGAATGACGTAACCTGAAGGCACTGCGATTACCCCAGTCGTCTGCCCGGGACGAATCCGTTTGAGAGCCTCTCGCAGCTCCGGACGCATGGTTACAGGATCAACAAGTCCGATGTAGCCGCCTTGCGATGCGCTTGGATCGATGGATTCCTTTTTCGCGATTCCCGCAAAACCCTCGCCCTTATTGAGACGATCCAAAATCTGCTGCGCCTTGCCGGAAGAATCCACAACAATAACCTGGAGGTTGAGCATGCCCGGTGGACTGTCCTGAGAGGGAAGCGCAAGAGAAGCCGGAAAAACAAGACCAAGCCCCAGCAAGGCGGAAAGACAAAATACAAAACATTTAAAGTGTGACCGGTCCAAAATCATCGGCGGGCCAGAAGGATCCTCGAGGCATTACAGCATGCAACGCGGGTGGATTCTAACACAGCGCCGAAAGGGGGCGTTTGCCCACAGCTGAAAACCTGCCGCAGGGGGAGGGATTTGGGGCGTGTGCTAGAATAGGGAGTTTAAGACGGAGCTGAAATCCCGACAGGCATGCCCGAAGAACAACGCATCGCTGTACCTACCGAGTTCGACCCCGAAGACGAATACCGCCCAGAACCTGAGCCCGAACCGCTGCCGCCTTCCTGGATGGATGGCAGGGTGCGCATCGGCATCCACACCTCCATCGCGGGGAGGTACCTCAATGCTTTGGAGTCCGCGCGCAAACTGGGCTGCAACGCCCTGCAGATTTTTTCGGCCAGCCCCCGGATGTGGCAGGGTGGGCCGGCGCGCATCCCCGAGGTGGATGCGGCGGCGTTCCAGGCCAGAAGGGAAGAACTGCGGCTGGGGCCGCTGGTCGTTCATGCGAATTACCTGATTAATTTGGCCGCAGTCCAGCCAATGTTGCGCACGCGCTCGGTGCAAGCCTTCCATGACGAAATTGTGCGTGCCGTGGCGCTGGGAGCGGACTTTCTGGTCGTGCATCCGGGAGCGCGCGGCGAAGGCAGTACCGGACAAGCGATTTCGACTATTGTGGATTCGCTGAAGCAGGCCACCAAGCGCGTGCCCATGGGCGGGCTGAAGATTCTGATTGAAAATACTTCGGGGATGGGAACGGCGATTGGGTCGCGGCTGGAAGAAGTTGCTGAGATTTTGGCCGGGCTTCTCCGGGACTTGCCCTCCGGGGCGTGCCTGGATACGGCACACCTGTTTGCCGCAGGCTACGACATCAAGAGCGAGAATGGACTCGCATCAACGATCGAGCAAATTGACAGCACGGTCGGACTCGAAAACGTCCCGGTGTTTCACGCGAACGATTCGAAGGTTCCGCTGGGCGGACGCGTGGACCGTCACGAGCACATCGGCAAAGGGAAGATCGGAAGAGAAGCATTCGAACGGATTTTGCGGCATCCGCGGTTGAATTCGCCCGCGGGTGAAGGGCTCGCGGGGCGGGCATTCTTGGCGGAGACGCCGATCGATGATCCGGGAGACGACCGGCGCAACGTAGCCATGCTGTGGGAGTTGGCGGGATTGAAAGAACAGGCGCCAGAAGCGGAAAAAGGATTCTCGATGCTGACGCCCGCGCTGAAGAAAAAGATTTCAGCGCAGAGAGCACAAAGTTCGCGGAGGATCGCGAAGAAGACTGTGCGCAGCAAGATGAGCCGAAGAAAGGGTTCGGCCAGAAAAAAGGGGAGATAGTCGGCGTGGCGGAGCAGAACACAACGGGTACGGGGGCGACGAGCGGTTACGACCCGCAAAAAGTAGAGGCCAAGTGGCAGAAGCGCTGGGCCGAAGCGCGCGTTTTCGAATCAGAATCCGATCCCGCCAAGCCTAAATACTATGTGCTGGAAATGCTGCCGTACCCTAGCGGCACGTTGCACATGGGCCACATGCGCAACTACACGATTGGCGACGTGGTGGCGCGTGTGAAGCGCATGCGCGGTTTCAACGTGCTGCATCCCATGGGCTGGGACGCCTTCGGGCTGCCGGCGGAAAATGCCGCCATCAAAAACAAGACGCATCCGCGGACGTGGACCAACAACAATATCGCGGAGTTTCGGCGCGTGCTGCGCCGGTTTGGCTTCAGCTACGACTGGCGGCGCGAGATTTCTACGTGTGAGCCGGAGTATTACCGTTGGAATCAGTGGTTTTTCCTGTGCATGCTGGAGCGCGGACTCGCGTACAGAAAGAAAAGCCTCGTGAACTGGTGTCCGAAATGTTGCACGGTGCTGGCCAACGAGCAGGTTGTGAACGGCGGCTTCTGCTGGCGGCATGAAGACACGCGCGTGGAATCGCGCGAAATCGAACAGTGGTTTCTGAAGACGACCGCCTATTCCGATCAATTGCTGGATGATTTAAAGCAGCTTGAAGGTGGATGGCCCGAGCGAGTCATCCTGATGCAGAAAAATTGGATTGGGAAGTCGCAAGGCGCGAAAGTGAAAGTTGAAGTTGCCGACGCACCGAGCGTTGGATCGCTGGAGATTTTCACCACGCGCATTGATACGATTTACGGTGCGACGGCAATGATTCTTGCCCCGGCGCATCCATTGGTCCCCAAGCTGCTCGAAGGTTCGCCCGTGCGCGCGGAGGCCGAGCCCAAGCTCGCCAAGATGCGCCAGACTTCCATAAAGACCGAAGACCTGGCGACGATGGAGAAAGAGGGATTCTTCACGGGGCGCTACGCGCTGAATCCCTTTAGCGGCGAAAAGGTTCCGATCTGGGTAGGGAATTTTGTGCTCATGGAATACGGCACGGGCGCGATTATGGCCGTGCCCGCGCACGATGGGCGCGACCTGGAGTTTTGCAGGAAATACAAACTGCCGGTACGCGTGGTGATCCAGCCTCTCGAAGGCGAGGAGCTTGTTCCGGAGAAGATGGAGAAGCCGTTCGACGAGCACAACGGGAAGCTCGTGAACTCCGGGCCGTTCAACGGGCTGTCGCCGGACGAGGCGATTGCGAAAATGACCGAGTTCGCGGAGCAAAAGGGATTTGGACGCGGCGAAACGATTTTCCGGCTGAAAGACTGGGGAATTTCACGGCAACGCTATTGGGGCACGCCGATCCCGGTCGTGTATTGTTCAAAAGACGGTATCGTGCCCGTCCCGGATAGCCAGCTACCGGTGGTGCTGCCGGAAAACGCAAAGCTCACGGGTGAGGGCGGTTCGCCACTTGCGGCTATGCCGGAGTTTGTGAGTGCGAAGTGCCCGAAATGCGGCGGCGCGGCGCGGCGCGAGACGGACACCATGGACACGTTCGTGGATTCGTCGTGGTATTTCTACCGCTACTGCGATCCGCACAACGACAAAGCGCCGTATGACTCCGCGAAGGTCGCGTATTGGTTTCCCATCGACCAGTACATCGGCGGGATTACGCACGCCATTCTGCACCTGCTGTACTCGCGTTTCTGGTGCAAGGTGATGCGGGATCTTGGGCTCATCAAGCACAACGAGCCGGCCGCGCGGCTCTTTACGCAGGGTATGGTGCAAAAGGGCGGCGTGGCCATGTCCAAGTCGCGCGGAAACGTCGTTGGCGCGGAAGAGATGGCGCAAAAGTACGGGGCGGATACCGGGAGGCTGTACACGCTATTCGCAGCCCCGCCGGAGAAGGATTTGGAGTGGAGCGAGGAGAGTATTGAAGGCTCATGGCGCTTCCTGAACCGCGTGTATCGCCTCATTGAGCGGCATTCGAACGCAGTGCGCGGCGTGAAAGATGGAAAGGCGGATGCGGCGGCCGCCTCGGTAAAGGAAAAAATGCTGCTGCGCAAAGTGCATCAGACGCTGCGGCGGGTGACCAGCGACTTCGAAACCAGATGGCACTTCAACTCGGCAATTGCCCTAATTATGGAGCTGACGAACGACATTTATTCGCAAGAGCCGCTGGAACAGGGCGTGCGGCCCGAAGTTCGCAAGGAAATGCTGGAGCTTCTGACACTAATGCTCGCGCCGATGACGCCGCATCTGGCGGAAGAGCTTTGGGAAATGCTGGGCCACAGCGAAGGGCTATGGAAAACCGGCTGGCCTGCGTTCAACCAGGAACTGGCCCGCGAAGATGAAGTCGAGATCGTCGTGCAAGTAAGCGGGCGCGTGCGGGGAAGAGTGAAAGTGTCAGCGGGAGCGGGCGAGGAAGAAGTGCTCAAACTGGCGCTTGCCGATGCGGGCGTGGCGCATCATGCCGATGGAAAGCGCATTGTGAAAAAGATTTTTGTGCCGGATAAATTGCTCAACCTGGTTGTGGCGGGATCATAGTGGGACTGGAGGCGGCATGGCAGAGACGGCGGCGAGGCCGGTGACGGAACGGGGGCAAGAGCAGGGAGGCAGGATGAAGGCGGAACTCGGCGGAGTGGTGGTGCTGGACTTCGGCGGGCAATACACACAATTGATTGCGCGCCGCATCCGCGAGCAGCAGGTTTTCTCCGCGATTTTGCCGTGCACGGCTCCGGTCGAGGAAATTCAGAAGCTCGAGCCGGCGGGGATTGTTTTGTCGGGCGGTCCAAGCTCCGTGTACGACGCGGATGCGCCGAAATGCGATCCACAGGTGCTGGCGCTGGGAATACCCGTCCTTGGAATTTGCTACGGGATGCAGTGGATTACGCACACTTTGGGAGGCAAGGTTGAAAGGGCGGAGCGCAGAGAGTACGGCCGCGCGCAGCTGAAAGTGGATTGTGAAGGTGGATCAGAAAGCTCTGCTTTGTTCGCGGGCGTGCCGACGGCTCTCCGCGTTTGGAATAGTCACGGAGACCACGTGCGCTCTCTTCCCGAAGGTTTCCGGACCATCGGAAAAACAGAAAACGCCATCGCCGCAGTGGAGAACCCGAAGCAAAAGATCTATGCGGTGGAATTTCACCCGGAAGTGAACCACACCGAACGCGGAAGGGAACTGCTGAAGAATTTTCTCTTCCGCGTGTGCCAGGCCGAACCAAAATGGAGCGGCGCGGCATTTATCGAAGAAACAGTACAATCCATCCACGCAAAGGTCGGAAACAAATGGGCCATCTGTGCGCTAAGCGGCGGCGTGGACTCGACCGTGGCGGCCGTGCTGGTACACCGCGCCATGGAAAACCGGTTGACGAACATCTTCGTGAATACGGGATTGCTGCGAAAGAATGAGTTTGAAAACACGCTGGAGATGCTGCGCGCCCGGCTGAAACTGCACGTCATTGGCGTCGATGCATCGGAAAGGTTTCTGGCTCAACTTAAAGGAATTACCGATCCCGAAGAAAAGCGCAGGCGCATCGGCAGGGAATTCATCGCAGTTTTTGCCGAAGAGGCGCAGAAGCTGCAAGCCGGGGAAGCGCACGGGGAAATCGGCTACCTGGTGCAGGGAACGCTGTATCCCGACGTGATTGAGTCCGTCTCCGTGAAAGGCCCGTCGGCAACCATCAAAACGCATCACAATGTAGGCGGCCTGCCGGAGAAGATGCCTTTTGCCCTGATTGAGCCGCTACGAGATTTGTTCAAGGACGAAGTGCGGCGCATGGGGAAAGAGCTGGGGCTGCCCGCGGAAGTCCTGGTGAAACATCCGTTTCCCGGTCCGGGCCTGGCCGTGCGGCTGCTCGGCGAGGTCACCCGTACCCAACTGGTTACCCTGCAGGAGGCTGACGCCATTGTGGTTGAAGAGATTCGGAGCGCGGGCTTGTACGAAAAGGTATGGCAGGCCTTTGCGGTGCTGTTGCCGGTACGAAGCGTGGGCGTGATGGGGGATGGGCGCACATACGGTCTCACCGTAGCAGTGCGCGTGGTGGAGTCGGATGACGCCATGACGGCGGACTGGGTGAAGCTACCTGGGGAAGTCCTGGAACGGATCTCGACGCGGATTGTAAACGAAGTTCCGGGAGTGACGCGCGTCGTTTATGATGTCAGTTCCAAACCGCCCAGTACAATCGAGTGGGAATAGGGAAGCACGAAGAACTGTATCGAGATGGACCTGGATGGAGGACTCAAAATCCAGGCACGTTAGCAGGCGGTGAAGCGAGTTTCGCTGGAATTACCCGGCATCTCCTCCGCCGTCATCCAGAGGCGACTGTGGTCCGAACCTTTGACTGCGATCGCGGAACTACCGATTGGCCATTTTCTGGGCCATGTACAGAATCAGCTTGCGATCGCCCTCTTCCGCCTTACTCAGCAAGCGGCGAAGCTTGTTGAGGAAACGGGCTTCTTTGCCGACGCTGCCCCACGCGATATCGTCCGAGGACTTGCGCTTGGGCAGGTTCGGCAGTTGCGGCGGTTCTTCACCGTCATAAAAGAGTTGATAGAGAGGCACTTCAAGAGCACGAGCCAGCTTCTCCAGTGTTTCAATCGCGGGAACGGTATGACCATTCTCCACGCGAGAGATGTAGCACCGAAGCAGGCCAGTACGCTTCTCGATGTCGCCCTGTGAAAGTTTCTTTTCTTCGCGGAGCGCGCGAAGACGATCACCGATAATCATGAAGGTATTATGCCGTAACGGTAAGCAGAGAAGCAAGGAGAAAATTTCCGGCGGGCGAAATGAAACGAGTGGTGCAAGACAGGGCAAACCGGAGATACTGACCGTAACCAAAAACCCATGGCACGCGTCCCAAAAGCAGGGCCCCTGGAGGCGCTTTCCCCGCCGGAGACCGGACGAGCTCGTGTTGCCGGTCCACCGGACGCGGCTAACGACCGCGAACTGGTGAGGCGGGCTCAGCATGAGGATAAGGAAGCGTTTGAGGAGCTGATTCGGCGGCATCAGCATCGGGTATTTGCTGTAGCCGGAGGGATCATCAGGCGGCGCGAGGACGTAGAAGACATCGCGCAGCAGGTCTTCGTGAAAGCGTACTTTTCGCTGAAGCGGTTTGATCAGCGAGCGGCATTCACTACCTGGCTGTACAAGATCACGGTCAACGAATGCTGGGACATGCTGAGAAAGCGGAAGGTCCGGCCGCTGGTGTACGAAGCGGACTTGAGCGAGGAGCAGGCTAGGCAGGTGATCAGTTCCGCGGAGAAGAGCAAAGACCAGCCGGATATCAGCGATAGGCTGGAGGCGAGGCAACGCTTGGAACGGTTGCTCGATGGATTGGATGAGCGGGACCGGCTGATGTTGATCCTGAAAGAGGTGGAAGGATTCTCGATTGAAGAGATTGCCGAGGTCTTGGATTTGAATGCGAACACGGTGAAGGTGAGGCTCTTCCGGGCGCGGCGGCGCGTCGTGAACCGGGCGAGAGAGCGAGGAGACTGAGAATGCAAGGCTCGTTAGCAAGGAGGCGGGTATGTGGAACCTGCTGAAGAGTGACCACGAAGATTGTAGAAAGTTGCGGGATGCGCTCGAAGAAGCGGCGGCTAAGCATGCCCACGCCGTGAGTGTCCTAACTCTGACAAAAGGACTGACGGCGGAAGAGCGGAAACACATCGAAATGTGCACTGATTGCCGGGAGACGGTTCAGGAGCTTGTCGCGACGAAGGAACTTTCCCAAGGTGCGGCTAGTTTCGCGGAGGACGTGAGGCCGTGGTTTGCATCGCGCGTGATGGCGGCAATTGCTTCGCGCGAAAGGGAACTTGCCGAGCGCGTGAGCGCCTGGGCGGAGTTTCCGCGTTTTGCTTCACGGCTCACCTGGGTTGCCGCCATTGTGTTATTGGCGAGCACGACTTGGTTTTACAGAAGCGTCGTGCGGGCGCCAAGCTATCCGTCGACGGGGTCTCAAGAATCCATTTTTGAGGCGCCGCAGCAATCCGCTCCGGACGACATTTTGATCAGCCGGGCGAGTGAAAATCCATGAGCGACACGCCAGCAACTCGCAAGGCGGCTGTTTGGGTTGTCGTCGTGTTCCTGCTGGGAGCGGCAGCTGGCGGAATGCTCGGCTATGGATATGCGCACCGCTCCGTTGCAGCGGCGAGCGCGCCGTTGTCGGAGCCGGAAAGACGCGCCAAGCGAGTTGCCGAATTGACCCAAGATCTGGTCCTAACGAGCGACCAAGCGAAGCAGCTTGATGCGATCCTTATGCAACGTCACGCGGAAGTGAAAACAATTCGCGACCAATCGGATGCGCAGCTCGATCAAGTGCGGCAGAAGGGCCGCGATCAAATTCGCGCGATTCTCACGCCAGAGCAAAAACCGAACTTTGAAGAGTTCCTCAAGAAGATGGACGAAGAAAAAAAACGCAACGCCCCGAAGTAGCTCAGTAGCACTGGCCGTGCCTGTTACCCGTCTTGCTCTCCTCCGATTTTTCTGTGAGCCCGCAGCCCGGTGGTTCTCCGTAGAAGGAGTTGCCCCGATAGTCGAGCTCTTTCAGCCCATTGCGCGAAGTATAAAACCCGCGGATGCATTCCGCCTTGAAGAAATCGAATAGGCGCGTGCCCGAATGAACGGCGGACCTGTCGGGTCGCGCGTCGCTGATAGCCTGGACCAGCTCGGTTTGTCCGGCTGGGACGGCATCAAGAAAACTTTTCCCGAAGCGACGCTGCGATTCTTGCGCAAGCCAGGTGAGCCCTTCGCGGCAGATCCGCTCGGGCTCGAAAGTTTCGAGCTCGCGTACCGGTTGCTCGCTGCCAAAATAAACGACTGCGAGTGCGCGGTGCTCCACCGGAAGACTCCTCGCCAGCGCCCGCGTTTTTGGCGCGCTCGCCACGACCAAATCAATCCATTCGGCGACTTCGTCGTGGATGCTGGCGCCAGCGCCGCGCTCTGGTTTGTCTTGCGAGTTCTTCAAGTCTTCGCCCAGGATGATTTCGGTTATCCGGCGGACGACCGGGAATTCTTCCGGCGTAAATCCTTGAGGCACGAAGGGCCCCGATCGTGGCCGGAGGTATTCGGTCTCGGTGCCGGGCGGAGCGGGCAGGAAGGCACTCTCGTTCGCGAGCACGTGGCTCAGATGATCGAACGAAGGCGCGTAAAGGCCAGGCGGCAACGGTGCGTGTGCAGCTTGGAGTTCCCGCCCAGCCAGCAACGGTGTGCCCGGTAAGCCCGAAAGAGCGAACAGAGGACCCAAACCGGCGAGCCACTCGCGGCGGGTAAGAGCGAAGCCAAGTTCTCTTTTGTCGCCTTTCTCTTTCTTGTCATCCATAGCAGGATCCAAGTCCTAGCCTGAACCACGGCTATTCACGGATTACAAACTCCCCTTGCTGCTTTCGTGGGCGATGTAATCTGCCGAGCGTGCGGAAATCGCCATGATCGTAAGTGTCGGCTCGTAACAACCCTGCGTGACGAACACGGCGCCGTCGCTGACGAAAACATTTTTCGCATCGTGGAGCTGGCCGAAGCTGTTGACGACACTTTTCTTGGGGTCCTTACCCATCCGAACCGTCCCGCATTCATGGATGTTCTTACCAAAAACACTTAGCGCTTCGCGAGGCGGCTGAGGATCCTGCAACTTCATCGCGTCGAGGATTTCCAACACGTCATTCCGCATCGCCTTGGCCATGGCGCGCTCGTTCTCGCCGTAGCTCGCCACTACGTGCAGCACGGGAATTCCCCAAGCGTCCTTTTTCTGGGAGTCCAGCGTGACGTAATTCTCGTAGCGCGGCAGGCATTCGCCTTGTGCGGTGATCCCGAAATAGTACGGAATCTCTGTGCGGACTTTGCGCCGCCAGTCGGAGCCGAAGCCCGCCAGCCCGAAGGCGTGCGCGTAAAGTTCCTGGCTGCCATCCCCATCAAAGCGATATCCCCGCACAAAGTTTTTATTGACGTGGCTGCCGGTATTGACGTATTTGGGAATCAAAAACCCGCAAGGCGTGCCGCGGGGCTCGCGCCGCGAAGATTTGAACTGCGGCAAAAATCCGCCCGCGCCCTCCAGAGTGAAATGGTCCATCAGGTAGTGGCCGAGCTGGCCGGAAGAATTGCCGAGCCCCTCGGGGAAGCGCACGGTTCGCGAGTTCAGCAGAATGCGTGTGGATTCGAGCGCGCTGGCGGCCAGCACTACGATTTTGGCACGTGCCTCGCGGTGCGCATGCGTCATGCGCTCGAGGTAATAGACACCCTCCGCCTTGCCCTCCGCGTTCATCAACACGTGGCTGACGACGGCGTCGCTAATGAGTGTGAGGCGTCCGGTTCGCGCTGCGGCAGGCAGTGTCACGGAAGGACTGTTGAAGTACGAAGCCGTGTAGCAGCCGCGCTGGCACTCATCGCAGTAATGGCATGCCGGGCGGCCGCGATGGGCAAGAGTCAAATTTGCCACGCGGTCGGGCATCACTATCCAACCGAATTTTTTGCCGATGACCTCACGCGCCAACCGCCCACCGCAGGACAGATTCATGGGCGGAAGAAACTTGCCGTCCGGCATCTGCTCGAGACCCTCGCGCGAACCGCTGACGCCGATGAACGATTCGACTTTGTCGTAATACGGCTCGAGGTCCTTGTAGCTGAGCGGCCAATCTTCACCGTAGCCGTCACGGCTCGCGGCCTTGAACTCGTAATCGCTGTAGCGATAGCTCTCGCGCGCCCAGCAGAAGGTTTTGCCACCCACCTGTCGCCCGCGTATCCACATGAACGGCTTGTCTACAGGAAACGTGTAGGGATTTTCGTGATCGTCCACGAAAAACTGGTGGCTGAACTCATCGCAGGCGTAGCAGAGCCGCTGGATGGGCTGGCGCTCGATCAGAGCCTGGCGGTTGCCAAACCCGCGGTACTTGATCTGGTACGGGCGGACGTGTTCGGTGAAGTCGCACGTGGGCAGGCGGGGCGGCCCGGCCTCCAGCATGAGCACGCGCATCCCCTGCTCGGTGAGTTGTTTGGCTACCCAACTGCCACTGGCGCCCGAGCCAACAATCAGTGCATCGTAAACGATGGGGTGGGCGCGTGGCATGACGGTACCCTAATCGCGGCGTATTCTTGCATAGTGCCGGGTTCGCGCGCAAACCTATTAGGCTTTTTTAGACTTTGACGATGAGTTTGCCGGTATTGCCGCCGGTGAAGAGCATGTTGATGGCGTCGGGAGCTTTCTCGAGACCTTCCACAATGGTTTCGCGGTCCTTGATTTTGCCGAACATTTTCCATTGACCTAACTGCGTGGCCGCATCCATGAATCGCGAAACATGGTCCAGGAGAATGAAGCCTTCGACGCGGAGGCGCTTCACGAGCACGGTCTCGAGGCTAGCCACGCCGCGATCTTCCGTGGTGTAGCCGGAAATCAGTCCGCAGAGGGCCACGCGGCCGTGGAGATTCATGAGTCCGAGGACCGTATTCATGATTTCCCCGCCGACATTCTCAAAATCAATGTCGATGCCGTTGGGAACGGCAGCGGCGAGTTTGGCCTTCCAGTCGGGATGTTTGTAGTTGATGGCGGCATCGAAGCCGAGATCCTTCGTGAGCCAATTGCATTTATCGTCCGTGCCCGCGATGCCGACCACGCGGCAGCCGCGAATCTTTCCGATTTGGCCGACGATGCTGCCTGTGGCGCCTGCGGCGGCGGAAACAACGAGCGTCTCATCCTTCTTGGGCTGTGCGATTTCCATGCCGAAGAAAGCGGTGAGGCCGTTGATGCCCAAAAGGCCCAGAAAAACGGTGTCGGACACGAAAGGGATTTTCGGGACTTTTTGGAAAGACTGGCTCGCGGAGGCGTCGAGGACAATGTAGTCCTGCAAACCAGTGAAGCCCGTGACTCGGTCTCCTTTTTTGTAATCGGGGTGACGGGACTCGACGATTTCCGCGAAGCCAAAGGCGCGCATGACCTCACCGATGACGACTGCAGGAAGGTAACTGTCCCCAGCCATCCAGACGCGCATGGTGGGGTCGATGGAGAGATATTTCACGCGCGCGAGCGCTTGGCCGCCTTTCAGTTCCGGCAAGGGCGACTCTGCAAGCTGCAAATCGCCTGATGCGATCAGCCCTTTCGGGCGCGCTCTAAGAATGAGTTGGCGATTGACCGTGGTCATGTTGAATTACACCAAATCTGGGAGTTGAAGCAGATTCCTCGCTGCGCTCGGAATAACACTTCTGAGCAGGGACGTGCTAGAAGGGGATGTCTTCGTCGGAGATTTCGGGGCCGGCGGCTGGGCCTCCACCACCACCGAAGCTTTCTTCGGCGGGAGCGGATTGATCAAAGTCATCGCCGCCCCGGGGTGCGGCGCCTGCACCGCCAGCGCCGGCTGCAGCGCTTTCGGCGCGGCCGCCGAGCATGCGGAAGTTGGTGGCGACAATCTCGAAGCTGGTGCGCTTCTGGCCTTCCTTGTCCTGCCATTCGCGGGACTGGATGCGGCCTTCGATAAAAATGAGGGAGCCCTTCTTTAGATACTGCTGGGCGATTTCCGCCTGCTTGCCCCAGACGACAATCTTGTGCCATTCGGTGCGCTTCTGGCGCTCGCCGTTGCGGTCTTTGTAGGATTCATCGGTGGCAACTGAAAAGTTGGCGACGGCCTGGCCGCTGCCGGTGTAGCGCGTTTCGGGATCACGGCCCAAACGGCCGACAAGAATGACTTTGTTAACGGACATAACGCTCCCCTTGCGATGGCGAAGATATCACGCGGTGAACAAAAAGGGAAATCGCAGGAGGAACGTGAACGTGACTGGTGACGCGTGACCTGTGATTCGTGGAAAAGCCAGCCGCGGGCGCAGGTACAGTTTGAAACTGTACGGGGCCTAGCCGCGGGACAAATTGACAAGAGCACAAAGGCGTCCTAACGTCACGTTTCGCGATTCGAGGACGGAGGTTCATCGTGAAACCGAGAAGACTCGCTCAATGGGAAATCGTAACGGACATTCTCGCCGTAGCCGGCATTCTCGCAGTGGCTTTTGCTGCAGGGAAATATATCGCGGTGCAAAAGGCCGCGCTGGAGGAGACGAGCGCCGCGGGAATGTTTGAAGGACACGCAGACGTAGGCACGGTGCTACATGCCGGTTCGGTGGAATATGATGCGGCGAAGGGGACGTACACGATTGCGGCGAGCGGCGAGAACATGTGGGCCGGAAAGGATGCGTTCCACTTTGCATGGAAGCAAGCATCGGGCGACGTGACGTTGGCGGCTGACATTTCGTTTCTGGGGAAAGGCGTGAACGAACATCGCAAAGCGGTGCTGATGGTGCGCCAGAGCCTCGATGCGAATTCTCCTTATGTGGATGTGGCGCTGCACGGCAGCGGGTTGACATCTTTGCAGTATCGCGAGGAGAGGGGCGCGGCGACGCATGAGATTCAGGCGAATGTGTCCGCACCGAAACGGCTGCGCATCGTGAAGCGCGGGGCATATTTTTCGATGTGGCTGGCCGATGAAAATGGGAAATTCCAACTGGCGAGCGGCTCGACGCGGATCGCGCTGAAGGAGCCTTTCTATGTCGGAATTGGCGTGTGCAGCCATGACGATAAGGTGGTCGAGAAAGCGGTGTTCTCTAACATGGATTTGAAAACGGAACCGACACGCGCAGCCGGAGAGAGCACGCTTTACAGCACGCTGGAAGTCATTTCAGTTGCTTCGACCGATCGGCGCGTCGTCTACATCGCGCCGGAGCGATTTGAAGCGCCGAACTGGATGCCGGATGGAAAGACGCTTTTGTTCAGCCGGAACGGGCGCATCGAGAAAACCCCGGTGACGGGAGGCGCGCCGCAAGTTCTCGATACCGGCTTCGCGACGCGCTGCAACAACGACCATTTGATTTCGCCGGACGGAATGCAGCTTGGGATCAGCGACAATTCGCAAGAAGAGCACAAGTCACTCGTTTATATTGTTCCGATTGCAGGGGGAACGCCGCGGCGCATCACGCAGAAATCGCCGTCGTACCTGCACGGATGGTCGCCTGACGGGAAGACGCTGGCCTTCGTGGGTGAGCGGAACGGCGAATTCGATATCTACACGATTCCGGCCGCGGGCGGAGAAGAGATGCAGCTGACGACGGCCAAAGGGTTGGACGACGGCCCCGAATACACGCGCGACGGAAAATACATTTATTTCAATTCCGAGCGCACAGGCCACATGCAAATCTGGCGGATGCGCGCGGACGGAAGCGGGCAGGAGCAAGTCACATTCGGCGAGGAGAACGACTGGTTCCCGCACATTTCGCCGAATGGCGAATGGATGGTGTTTCTCACGTATGACAAGAGCGTGAGCGGCCATCCGGAGAACAAGGACGTGATGCTGCGGCTGATGTCGCTCAAAGACAAGAAGATCACCATGCTGGCGAAATTGTTTGGCGGGCAAGGAACGATCAATGTTCCGTCCTGGTCGCCCGATGGGAGCCAGTTTGCGTTCGTGAGCTATCAGTTGGCGCCGAAAGAGCCGTGAGCCCGACCGAGTCGGGGTAGGCCAGTGACTCGTGATGGGTGATTCTTGGCTTTCCGAACTGGGCTACCCCGTTTTCTTGTACGTGCTGATTCTAAAGGGCTTAGCATTTTGCTTAAGTGCTTTAGAAAGAACAGTTGCGTGAGGGGTCTCACAAGTGTTGATTCTAAAGGGGCTAGATTTGCTCGTACGTTGAGGTCTACGTCACTGTTCTTTGCAGAGGATATTCAGAAATCCTGCTATCTCCGGTGCCGTCTGCAGCTAGCCCTATCTTGGTGCGTCTATTCCCGGAAGGAAACAATGCGGGGCGTGGAGGTGAAGCTTGGGAGAGGGAAGAGCGAACGGAGAGGAGGCGGGCTGGGATAGCGGCGAAGAGCGGGCGAGACTTAGCGAGCGAGTTCGTTAGCGGGTGGAGGCGGAGACGGGGACGCCGAGCTCCTTGAGTTTGCCGCGGGCGTAGCGGTCTTCTTCGCTTCCGGGGAAGAGTTTGATGACTTCGCGGAGGTCCCGGACACCGGAGGCTTTCTGCCCCAGTTCGATCATCGCCATGCCGCGGTGAAGGCGGGCAGGAGCCAGTTTGAAACTCTTGGGATAGTTGTTGATCACTTTGTCGTATTCGGAAATGGCCTGCTGATAGTTTTTCTGCTTGTAGGCAATCTCCCCGATATAGAACTGCGCGTTGGAAGCCAGGTCGGTATTGCCGTAATACTTCAGATAGTCCTGAAACTCGGCGCGGGCCAGCTCATACTTGCCGCTCTGAATGTCACGCAGGCCGTTGGAATAGAGAGTGTCGGCGGATGGAGCGGGGCCGGATGGAGCAGCGGAGGAATTCGCAGGCGGGGCGGCACTCGATGTTGGCGTGGCCGTTCCCCCACCGGTAGCGGGAGCCGCCGCACCGGAAGAGATCTTCGCGTCGAGGCCCTGCACGGTGTTCTGAAGGTCCACGAGCTGCTGGTTGAGCTTGCCGAGGCGCGATTTGATTTCTTCGAGATTATCCGAGAGGCCTTGGACCTGTGTGGACATGGTGTCCAGGCGCGCGCCGGAATTGGCCTGGACGTCCTGCACGGATTTTTGCAGCGTGCTCATGGTGCCGCTGAGCCTGTTGATGTTGTCGTTGAAACCGCCAACGACAGTCTTAATGGCAGTGTGATCCTGGGTCATCTGCGTGGAGATGTCCTTTTGGCCCTGAAGAATGGAAGTGACGTCGCGCTGGAGCTCGATGATCTCGCGGGCGACGGCTTCGGCGGGACGGGGGCCGATGAGGCTACCACAAAGCGCGCCGGCAAAGATGGCCGCGCCGAAAAGAGTGATATCGCGTGTACGCATGATAAATCCTCCTAAGGGGTCCAAAAGGATCCAAATCCAAAACAGGCCTGGGGAATAACCTCCACTCTAATTAAGAGGGCCGCAGGCGGGCAAGAGTTTGCCCGACCGTGCGGCCCTCCTGGTCACTAAGCGGTTATGGCCACAGGCAAACGCGGAGCGCCTCAGTTGGCCTTGGCGAAATGGCCGCGGCGGTTCTGCTGCCAACACGTCTCGTTATGCTCCAGGCAGACGGGTTTCTCCTTGCCAAAGCTGACGGTCGTCATGCGATCTGCGGAAACGCCGAGCGATACGAGATACTGCTTCACGGCGCTGGCACGGCGGTCACCGAGACCCAGGTTATATTCGGTCGAGCCACGCTCGTCGCAGTGGCCCTCGATGGTCACCTTGGTTGACGGCTCGGATTTGAGGAAGGCCGCAGTCTTGGAGAGCGCCTCGCGAGCGTCGGGGCGAATGTCCGCCTTATCGGTGTCAAAATAAGCGTCGCGGACCTCTTGGTTGAAATCACGAACAGGAGCTGGAGTAGGAGTTGGAGGGGGCGGAGCATTCACGCTAACCGCGGCGGTCGCGGTGGCGTTGCCTCCCGGACCAGTAGCGGTGATGGTATAGGTGGTGGAATCAGAGGGAGTGACCTTCGTGGAGCCTTCAGCAGTCACGGCGCCGACCCCCGGGTCAATCGAGAGCTGAGTGGCGTCGGTGGAATTCCAGCTCAGGGTCGAGGATTCACCCTTGTTGATGGAGGTGGGATTCGCCTGCAACGTCACGGTGGGACGCGCAGGTGCGGCCGGCGCCTCCACGGGTTTCGGCGGTGCCGTCACTTTCTTGGGTCCGCAGCCGAAAGTAAATAGAGCAGCGCCGAGCAACGTAGCCAAGCCAGTGCGATAGAACGAGCGTGAAGCCTCAGTCATGCAAATCCTCCTGAACAGTAGAATCCGCGTAGTCGCCCCAACAGAGCCAATATCCTAACATCAGCGGGCTGGGTCCGGGCAATGTATCGTAGTACGATATATTATAGACAGCCTCAGAACACAAGCAAAACCGGGAGCCAAAAACAATTTTCCAGAGGAGCAACAGTCAATGATCTTGGGTCCATGCATGAGATGCACAAGTTACTCCCCGGGTTCCATGTGAACACTCAGTGTGTGGACCAGTTAGGCGACTCGTTGTGGCCGCTGGTGGTTAACTGATGCGGCTGGGAACCGTCGGCGAGCATGGTCCAAATCTGGCGCGTACCGACACCGGTGCGCGTGGATTCGAAGACGACATGACGGCCATCGGGCGCCCAACTGGGGCGCTCGTTGCGGCCCTGATCGCGGGTCAATTCAACGATCTGCCGGGAGGAGGCGTCCATGACGTAGATGTCGTAGTCGTCGTTCGGGCGACGCCAACTGAAGGCCAACAGCTGGCCGTTGGGGGACCAGGCAGGGTCGATGACGTAGCCCTTTTCGGGAAGGTCAAGTTTCGCCGGGCTGGTACCGTCGGCATTCATCAGGTAGAGCTGAGGAGTGCCGCCACGGTCGCTGACGAACGCGATGGATTGGCCGGTCTTGGGGTTCCAAGCGGGAGACATGCTCGCGCCATTGGAATGGGAAAGGCGCTGGGGGCGGCTGCCGTTGATGTCGCTGACGTAAAGCTCAGGGGTTCCCTGCATCGAAGAGGAGAAAACAATTTGAGTGCCGTCGGGCGACCAAGCGGGCGTGATGTTGGTGCCAGCGAAACGGGGGAACGCGACGAGCTTCCCGGTATCCATGGAATACATGCAGATTTGCGCGCTGTTGACGCCTTTATACGGCGCGAAGCAAGTGAAGGCGATGCGCGAGCCCTCGGGCGACCAGCGGGGTGTGAGAGCGATGGAGTGAAGGTTGGTGACCTGGTGTTGATTGGCGCCGTCGTAATCCATGACCCAGATTTCCTTGACGCCTGCGCCACTGGAGCGAACGAAAGCGATTTGCGTGGAGGCGACGCTGGGCAAGCCGCCAGAAAGTTTGCTGATGATTTCGTCTGCAAACTGATGCGCGAATTTGCGAACCTGCAAGTCGGTGGGACCGCCGCGATAGACCTTGCCGACCACGGGTTGAGAAGAGGGGTTGCGCACGTCAAAGAGCCAGGCCTGGATGGTGACTTCGGAAGTGGATTCGGTCAAATTACCGAAGCCGAGATAGTTGGCGTTGGTTGGCGCCTCCATCCACGCCGGAGCTTTTAACTCCGACGGGGCGGTAGGCACCTGAGGAGGATAAAAGCTGGGGCTGGCGAGTTCGAGGATGCCGCTGAATTGCAGATCATCGCGGACGACTTGGGTGAAAAGGGAAGCGTGAGATTTGGCGGTATCGGAGCGAGGCGCGAAGTCGGCGATGGCCACGCGGGGCTTGGCTTCGCCAAGGCCAGTGCCGGTACGAAACCAGTCCTGGGCAGAAGCGGGACGGCCGCAGAACAAAATGACAACGACGAAAAACAACTGCCCCAAACATCTCACAGATTTCAACAAGTTCCCCCCTTCGTTACTAAAAATCGTTGCCTGCAAGCTGCGAGAGCGTCTATTGCATCATCCCGAGATCGAAATCGAAAGTGACGTCCACGTAGGTTCCCATGTAATCGTTGGGAAGAGGCCGTAACGCGTCAATGCTTTGCATTGCCCGCAGTGCGGAATAGTCCATTGACGAGTTGCCGCTGCTTTGGGATACCCGAATGTTGGAAATGGAGCCGTTTGCATTGATCCGGAAAGTCACCACCGCGTGAGCTCGGCGCGCCGCCCGCACCGCCGGCTCGATGGTGCTTTGATCCCAGGACTGGCGAATGCGGTTTCGGACGGCGTCCACGTACCAAGGATAGCGACCGCCAAAGTCTCCTCCGCCCTGGCCCTGGACCGAGGTACCCGAAGAAGGTCCCGGCGTCTGCGAAATGCCTGTTGGAAGATTCGGAGTGCCGCCCTGGCCGGGAACGGCATTATCTGCCTCAACCGTCTTGTTTTCGAGAGTGCGCGTTTTACGGGAAGGCGGCAGAGGTTTTTCCTTTTCAAATTTGGGAATTTTCGTGGCCTCGGTCTTTGGCTCGGGCGGCAGAGGCTTCGGGGCTTCCTTGTGAAGACTCTTCGTGGGGTCGACAGTCTTGCTTTCGGTGACGGCTGATTCTCTGGGCATGGGAATGCCCGCAGAGCTGACGAGATTCACTTTCGTGCCGCCCAATTGGCCCCCTACGCCACCCCAGCCAGGGCCATGACGCTCAAAATAAGAAGCGCTCAAGAGCGCGGCAGAAAGCGAGACGTGGAAAATGATGGACCGAAAAACATATTTCTTGAGGGAGAGATCATTCGGGATGGCGAGAGCGGTGGCCATAATTGTTTTATCTGGTGCGCGCCCGCTCCGTGAGGGGTTCGGTGACAATGCTGATGTTGTTGATGCCGGACACGCGCAAAGCATCGACGACGGAAGCAAAAACTCCGAAAGGAACCGCCTCATCGCAGCGCAGGAACACACTTTGGCGGGTATCTTTCAGTTGGGAGTGAACCTTTGTGCCAAGCTGATGAATATTGATGGGGTCGTTGCCGAGGTAAATGCGTTGGCCTTTGTCGATACTGACGACAAGGCGATCCTGGCTGATGTCTTTGATGGTCTTGGTCTTCGGAACGTCGACTTCGATGCCGGATTGGAGAATGGGCGCGGTGATCATGAAGATGATGAGCAAAACAAGGACCACGTCCACAAACGGGACCATGTTGATTTCGGAGAGCGAAGTCTGCGTTGATTTGGAGAATTGCATGGTTCGTAATCCGGTTGCGACGGCCGGCGGGGCGACCGCGAAAACTCAGTTAAATGCCTTCTCGACCTGGGCGGTGACTTCCATGGCGAAATTGTCCAAGCGCTGGGCGAGGTCGCGAATATTCTGCAAGAACTGATTATAGAAGATGACCGCGGGAATGGCGGTGGCCAAGCCTGCGGCAGTGGTAATCAGGGCTTCCGCAATACCGGGTGCGACGGCGCGAAGGCTGGCGGCGCCGGCGCTGCCAAGGCCGGCGAACGCATCGATAATGCCCCAGACGGTGCCGAACAGCCCGATGAACGGCGTCACCGAGCCGGTGGTGGCCAGCCAGGACATGCCCTTTTCGACGCGGCGCACTTCTTCGGCGGAAGCAAGCTGCATGCTCACGGTGACGGCCGACAAACTTTTCAATTTGGGCGGATGCGGATTCGCGGACAGGCCGCCAACTTGCGCCTGCAGCTCGCGATAGCCCGCAGAGTAAACGGAAGCGAACGGCGAACTGGAAGAAGCCAGCGCCTGCGGATTGGCGACGCTGCGCGTGGCGCGGAAAATGTGCAGGAATTGGTTGCTCTGACGGCGAATGCGGCCGAACATTCCCATTTTTTGAAAAATCATGGTCCACGAAACGAGGGAAAAGAAAAGAAGAAGCAAAAGAATGCCGCGCGCGACCCATCCCGTCTGCGAGAGAATGCCAGTCAGATCGGTCGCCAGAATCGTATTGAACAGAAAAATGATGTACCCCTCAGTGAAAGACAAAATTTTTCTGGGCGTAAGAAACGTAGCACACGCACCGAGAGCCTGCAACCAATAGGATGCGTAAGTTTTTGATTCTGCTGCTTATGAGGAAACAGGCACTCGCGAGAGATGCGGTCAATGAGCTTCGTACACAACGAGGCGTGAAGCAGGAGCGCCGTCTTCTTCCTGTAGAGGGGTGTAGACGCGGTGGGTTTCGAGGTCGATGGCGAGACTGTGGACTTTTTTCTGCGCCGGCATGTCGGCCAGCTTTCGAAAGTGATTTTGGTCGTCCATCTGCGCGACGACGATGAAGTGGTCGTCGGGATCCGTGGTCACATAATCGAATCTTTTGCCCTTTGGTCCTGGGAGGTCTATGGACGTCAGCTTGCGGAGCGGAGGCTCAGCAGGCTGCTGCACGAGCAGGCTGGGAAGCAGAAGCGCCCAAGAGAACACAAACCATGACGAAGCCTTGTGCATTGGAGCCTCAGTTCATTTACCCAATACATCGAGGGCGGCGCGGAAACCGGTGGCGAGGTCCACGGAGGTACCGCGGCCCCAGTAATGCAGGAAGATGACCGGCGGTTGTGTTCCTAGCATGTGATGGTGGATGGCGACAACGTTCAGCTTGTGGGCGCGCAACGCCTTGAGAACAGGATTGACTTCGCTCTCGCGCATAGCGATGTCACCGGCGATTTGCGCGTCGGACTCGTTGCCGGCGAAGGCGGCCCAGGAGTTGAGGCCCATGCGCGCGTTGATGGCAGCACCATGCTCTTTGAGGTTAAGGTCATCGCGGCCCAGAGTGAACTTGTAAACGGGGCCGAGAGCTTCGCCCTTTTGACCAACGATTTTGTCGAGTGCGGCGAGATTAAATGCCGGAGCGGCAGCCGCGGGCGCTGAGGGAGAAGCAGGCGGCTTCGGAAGGAGGTCGAGAGCGGGCTTGATGTCGCGCGCAAGGGCCATGGCGTTGCCGTGAGCGTGGACGTGCATGAAGTACATGCGCGGCTCATCAAAGAAAAAATGATTGTGAAGAGCACTGACCTCGAAGCCGTGATCGAGGAGGGCAGAAAGAACGGGATTGACCTCTTCCTGCGTGAGAACCAGGTCGCCCATAAGAACTTCCATCCCGCCATCGCCCTTCGTCATGGCTATCCAGCCGCCGAAGCCAAATGGGGTCGGTGTGGCTTGCCCGGAGATGGAGACATGCAGATCGCTCCGGGGGATATTGACCTTCAGCACGTTGGCCTTGAAGTCGCCGCTACGCCCGAGCAGCGTAAGCACTTCCTGATATTCCTTGGGAGTTTCCTGGGCACGAGATGGAATTGCTGCGAGAGCAAGCAGGATGAAGCTGCGAACGAAGATCTTGCGAATTAGTTTCATGGTGGTGGCCCCTCAACTGGAATTTTGCTCCACTCAACTTTACACTGAAGGGGGATTGGAGGAGAAACTGCAGCCGCAGGTCCCTTGGCGGAAAAGCAGGTGTGGACCACCGCTGAACCTGGCTCAGACCCAGGAACGCGGGACATTTTTCCTGGAAACATTCGGTTGCCAGATGAACGACCACGATTCGGAAAAAGTGGCTGGCGTTTTGCTCGCGCGCGGTTACCGGCAAGTGGAAACGCCAGAAGCCGCCGGGTTGATTCTCTACAATACATGCAGCATTCGGGAAAAGGCGGCACAAAAGGTTTTCTCGCGGCTAGGGGAGTACCGCGCCAAGCAGAGCGAGGGGAAGATTATCGGCGTCCTGGGATGCCTGGCGCAGCAGGAAGGCGAGGATATTTTCGAGCGTGCACCGTGGGTCAGCCTAGTGTGCGGGTCGGCGAGCTACCGGAAATTGCCGGAGCTGATTGCGCAACTGGAATCAGGGAACCACCGCGTAACGGGGCTTGACACGGACACGGATGAAACGTTCGAGACGGAGATTACGCGGCGCGACAATCCGTTTCGCGCGTATCTGACTATCATCGAGGGCTGCGACAAGGCGTGCTCGTACTGCGTGGTGCCGTACACGCGGGGGCCCGAGCGCAGCCGGGCGAGCGATTCGGTTTTGCGGGAGGTCCGGCAGCTCGCGGAACTGGGCTACTCTGAAGTGCAACTGCTTGGGCAGACGGTGAACTCCTACGCCGACCCGACGCCGCAGAAAATGCGTTTTGCCGAGCTGCTGCTGGCGGTGGCGGACGTTCCGGGAATCCGGCGCGTGCGGTTTACGACCTCTCATCCGAGCGACTTCACCAAGGATATTGTCGAAGCGATCGAAGCGCAGCCGAAGATTTGCGATCACGTGCATTTGCCGGTGCAATCCGGCTCGACGAAAGTTTTGCGCTCAATGCAACGCACCTACACTCGGGATGAGTATCTCGAGAAAATCGCCATGATTCGCGGGGCAAAGCGGCCCATTGCCATTACGACGGACATCATCGTGGGTTTCCCAGGAGAGACAGAAGCCGATTTTGAAGAGACGCTGAGTTTGCTCAATGAAGTGAAGTACGACAGTATGTTCTCGTTCAAATACTCGCCGCGGCCCAACACACCTTCCTTGAGAATGAGCGACGCGATTCCGGAGGAAGAGAAGAGCCGGCGGTTGGCCATTCTCCAGGAGCGACAGCGGGAAATCCAGATAGCGCGGCACGCGAAGTTGACCGGAGAATTGTATTATGAGGTGTTGGTCAGCGGGAAATCGCGGCGTGAAAACCAGTGGTCTGGATATACCAGTTCGTATCGCTTGACAAATTTCACTTCCCTCGCGAAAGAACTTTTGGGAACCTACGTTCAGGTTCATGTGACAGGAGCGACGCCGAACAGCCTGGTGGGTGAGCACGTGATGGGAACCTAGGGAGGCCTCCATGGAAGTGGAAATGAAAATCCGCGGCCTGATGATGGACCCCGTGACGAACATGCCCATCGTCGTGCTGAAAGACGTGCAAGGCCAGGCCATCCTCCCGATCTGGGTGGGCGTCTATGAGGCTAACGCGATCGCTCTGGAAATTGAGAAAGTACAAACACCGCGGCCGATGACGCATGACCTGTTGAAGAACGTGCTGCTGGGGCTCGAGGTGCGGGTTCAGAAGATTGTAGTGAACGACCTGAAAGACGACACGTTTTATGCGCTGATCTGGGTGGAGCGCGACGGCCAAATGATGACCATCGACTCGCGCCCGAGTGACGCTCTAGCCTTGGCGTTGCGCATGGACTGCCCCATTTACGTGGATGAAGCGGTGCTCAAGAACTCCAAGGTCTCCAGCGCTTTTGCGGAGCGCAATACCAACGAGCAACTGCGCAATTGGCTCGAGGGACTCTCAGACGAGGACTTGGGCCGCTACAAGATGTAATGCAATTTCGATTTGCTTCCCGATTCGATTCAGCTTTTTGATTGAGGATGAGCAAGAATCCCGCCTGGCTTCCCAAGTTCGTGAGTTTTGTAAAAGTGCCGCAATCACGATTATGGCGTGGGCGCCGGACACACTGGTGGTGAAGGCGAAGCCCCCAGAGATTGCGACGCAGAATCTCTCATCAGCTCAGACAGTTGGGATTTAAAGCTGTTGAAGACGAAGCCGGCCGTTACGCTGGGATTATGACCTTGTCGCTTAACCCGTAGCGCGCGATAAACGAGAGAGAGCTTGCGGGCCCTGACAGACCCTGACAAATAAAATGTGGCGAAGCATTGCTTCGCCACCAAGTAGGCAGCCTTCAGTTCAGGAGGCTTGGGAATTGGTTTCTGTTTCTTTCATGTCATCAGCGGCTTGCTGATTGGCTTTCTTAACCTCGGATTTTGCGTTGGCATTCGGAGAAAGCGATTGGATCGCTTTGCCGAGACTGACAGATCCGGTTCCCGTGATTTTTGCTTTCAGGGCATCGAAGCCGCCAGGAATGTTCAGGTTCTTTGCCACGTGGGCCGCGGCCACACATTGGCCTAGATTCTTGAAACCGCTGCAGGCTGCTGCCGCGTCTTCGCCAGTTAGGGATTGGAGCTTGCTGCCGATTGCTTTGTTGTGGCTAAGCACATCGCTGGGAGAAGCGTGCGACATGTCTGTGTGACCCATGGGATCGCCTTTGTTGGCCGAGCCTCCGCCCGGATTCGCGGTGCTCGATGGGCCGTGGCCTGCGGGTGGCCCGCCTCCGGCATGGCCGCGCTGAGCTAGCGCCGGCGAACTGAAGGCAAACGTCATGGCTGTAATGAGAACCAAGTGCTTGTGCCTCAAGGGTTCCTCTTGTGATTTACGATTGCCGGAACAGGGCTGGTGTGAGTACCGGGTCTTGCCGGGGACATTTCCTTTGTGCCTAGGATGCCTCGAGTGTCAGAAGGGATGCAAAGGCTATGGCCCTAATGGTGCCGGTTCGGCAGGCGCTTCTGCAGCCAGGCGATGAACCGCGCGGCGCCAGGCGAACAACAAAACGATACCAATCAAAATGAGCGCGAGGCTTAACCCCGACCAGATTCCGAACGCACCCCAGCTTCGACGGAAGCAGAGCCAGGCGCCCAACGGCAAGCCAATGACCCAGTAAGCAGTGAAGTGGCAGATCATCGGTGTGCGCGTGTCCCCAGCGCCTCGCAGAGCGCCGGTGGCCACGGTCTGAATCCCATCAAACAATTGAAAGGCTGCGCCTGCGATCAAGAGCAGGGAAGTGCTGCGAATGACCGTTTCGTCCGGCGTGTACATCCGCGCGATCCACCGCGGAAAAACCAAAAGGCCGACCCCGGCAAGGGTCATGAATGCAGCGCCAAGAAAGATGGCGGTGCAGCCGGCACTTCCGGCAGAGGCGGGCTTTCCGCGCCCGATGGCGTGGCCCACCCGAACGGCGGCTGCAGAAGAGATTCCCAGGGGAACCATGTAGGTGAACGCGACAGTATTCAGAGCGATTTGATGGCTCGCGAGAGCAACCGCTCCCAGGCGGCCAATGAGGGCCGTGGCCAAGGCGAAGACGCTAATTTCAAGGGTGATTTGCACGGCCGCAGGCAGACCCAGGGAGATGAGTCGGCGAATCCGAACAAAGTCGATATTGACGGGAGTTTTCAACAGTTCCGTTCGATGACGGCGGTCGTACCAGAGGAGATAGCTCACGAGGACGACCGCCAAGTAGACGCGGGAAATTGCGGTGGACCAGCCTGAACCCACGACACCCATCGCGGGAGCGCCCCACTTGCCGTAGATGAGAACCCAGTTGAAGAGCGTGTTGATGATGTTGGCGCTGATCAGAGCGAAGGCAATGGGCTGTGCCATGTTCATTGCCTGGAGGCAACGTCGAACGGCGAAGTAAAGCAAGAGCGGGAAGAGGCCGAAGGCAAGCGCCTTCATGTAGGGGACGGCGAGGGCCGCAACTTGGGGCTCTATGCGCAGACGGCGAAGGAGAGGGTCGAAAAACCAGACAGGGACCATCAGAAAAGGCGTCATCACAATGCCGAGATAAATGCTGTTGACCAGCGAGCGGTGGCAGTCTTCGCGCCGACCCGCGCCGAAGGCCTGGGCGACAAGGGTATCGAGGCCGATCAGCAGGCCGCCGCCAAAGAAGGCCAGAACATTGAAGAGGTTGGAGCTGATACTGACTGCCCCGATGGCGCGCGCACTGTCAGGAAGGTGGCCGACCATGATGGTGTCCACGATGCCCATGCTCATCCAGCCGATTTCGGCAAGGACCAACGGCAGCGCGAGCCGGACGGTGGGACGGAGTTCGTGGCGAAGTGCCTGGAGGCTGATCATGTGCGCGCGAAGAGGCTAAGAGAGTGTAAGCGGGCCGGGGAGCAGGAGCAAACTGGGGGAAGAGGGAGCGATTTTTCAGAGTGGCAAAGGGCACGAAGAATGATTGGTCGAAGGGGTTAACTTGTGGAGTGTACTGGGAGCGAAGTTCCATTGACCCGCCCGGGTTGCGCCCGTAGGCTGAAGATACCGGTAAGCCTTTGGCCTTCCCCCGAGACGTTTCGGCGGGCAGTTGAGCAGTGGAGTTGAGCTGAGGAGAAAGCCAAGACTGCGGCGATCGAAACGTTCACCAGGGAGTTCCTTGTGCCACTGCAAGAACAAGCGAAATTTGAACCACGAGGGAAGGAGATCCGCGGCACAGGGCGACTCAATTCCCGCGTACGCGTTGCCGTCGAGGCCACCGAAGATGGACAAGTCGTCCGAGCAGAGGGGTATACCAAAGACATCAGCGCGAAAGGCTGCCTGGCGGTGGTGCCGCACGGGTTTGCGGTGGGCCAAAAGGTGCGCGTGATCAACCTAGTCAACCAGAATGCCAGCGATGCTTATCTGATTTGGCGGGGACATGAGGGGCCGGCGGGGTGGGAGCTTGGACTTGAACTGCAAGAACCGATGGCGGACTTCTGGGGCCTCGACTTCTAGGATCGTGATGGTAGAGGGGCGCCTGCCCCGGCCTGATTTGGGACCCGAGTTTTTCCACACTCCTTCAGAAATTCGACGAATTCTGCGCTTTTTCTCTTGCCAACGAATGGGTTACGAACGTAGAGTTAGCCTAGGCCTTGGGGGTTTTCAGGAGGCGACACCCATATATAGGAACCCAGTTGCCGGATCGCGGCCTGCTTGCATGCGCGCCCTTCGCAGTTGGCGAGGACAGGCGGGCGGAGGCAGAACAAGATGACTGCCATCATCACGATTGCGAATCAAAAAGGCGGCGTAGGAAAGACGACAACGGCAATCAATCTGGCAGCATCGCTGGCGCATCGTAGTAAAAAAACACTCCTCATTGATCTCGATCCACAAGCAAATTCAACCATCGCATTTTACGATGCAGGGGAAATCTCCACTTCGATGTTTGAAGTGTTGAGCGACAACCGCGTGGGAATGCCCGCAGTCATAAAAGCCAGCAAGGACCCGCTGCTGTTTCTGGCGCCCGGGCGGCTGGCGCTGGCGAAGCTGGAGCAAGTTCTTGCCGGACAATTTGACGCGCCGTTTCGTTTGAAGGATGCGCTCGTGCCGGTGCTGAAAGATTACGAGTACGTAATCGTGGACACTCCTCCTTCGCTAGGCATCTTAACTGTGAATGCGCTGGTGGCTTCCACGCATTTGCTGGTGCCCATTCAGGCGGCGTATTTCGCAATCGAAGGAACGGACGATCTTCTGGAAACGTATGAGCGCATTCGCGCGCGGCCGAACCCGGGACTCAAGGTGCTCGGCGTCGTCATCACGCTGTACGACAAGAGGACGAACATTTCCAAGGACACGCACGGGCAAATTCGCAGCGTGTTCGGGGAAGTGCTCTTCAAAACGAAGATCACCAAGAACGTGAGGCTGGAAGAGAGCCCGGCGTACAAGGAAACGATTTTAACGTTCGCGCCGAAATCACCCGGGGCGACGGAATACAAGAAATTGGCTGGGGAGGTTATCCAACGTGTCGAAGAGGATCGGGTTACCCGTCACGCTGAAGATGCGGCATGACGCGCACTACGTAGAATCGCTGACAAGCTATAGCGGGGCTGCCGTCGGACGGATGATCCGGTTGGACCAGATCCGTCCGAGCCCGGACCAGCCGCGCAAGGCGCTGGGAGATTTGCGCGAGCTCACGGAATCTGTGCGCGAGAAAGGCGTGCTGGAACCGCTGCTGGTGCGTTACGTGCCGCGCGAGGACTGCTACTACATCATCTCCGGCGAGCGGCGGTACCACGCGTCACGCGCAGCAGGATTGCGCGAAGTGCCGTGCATCGAGAAGATGGCCGACGACGCGGAGACGCTGGAGCTTGGGCTGATCGAAAACATCCAACGGAAGGACCTCACGCCATTTGAAGAAGCGGACGGGTTGCACCGGCTGAGCACGCAGTTCGAATACACGCACGAGGACATCGCGAAGAAAATCGGCCGGGCGCGGTCTTCTGTGACGGAAACGCTTTCGCTGCGGAACATTCCGGAGTTGCTCCGCAAGCGGTGCATCGATCATGGAATAAACTCCAAGTCGCTGCTACTGC
This sequence comes from Acidobacteriota bacterium, assembly GCA_003223295.1. Lineage (GTDB taxonomy): Bacteria > Acidobacteriota > Terriglobia > Acidiferrales > UBA7541 > Acidiferrum. The sequence continues at coordinate 34,887 of QHYM01000135.1, forward strand.
AAATCGCGCGGCAACCCAATGAAAAGAAAATGGTCGAGATGTTTCACCGCATCATGCAGGGCGGATTGACGCGGGATGAGGCGCGGCGCGAACGGCGCGAAGAGCAGACGGGTCCGCAGCGCCCGCGGCCTTTTATTTTTCAATTCGAGCCGCCCAACGAAACATTCCGGTTCAGGATTCAATTCAAGAAAAGCCATGTTTCGCGCGACGAGCTGATATTGACGCTGCGCGAAATCCTTGCGCAGCTTGAAGGAACTTCCTCCGAGGCAGATACTACGGCTGCATAGCCGCAAATTGCCTTGCTGACCCACTGAGCCCGCGGCTGTGAAGCATTCGAATGCTTGAACTCTCTCCACGACAAATGCAGGTGATGGAACGCCTTATTGAGGCGGGCTTCCGTCCGATAGCGATTCCGCCTTATGAGAGCGCGCTCTGCATGAGAAAAGGCGAGTGCGTCGCTGCGTTGGCACCGGTTCCAAACGCAGGGATGAAACTGCTTGCGCCGCCCTCGTACTTGGTGGACGGAAACTTTAGCGTGAAGCTGAAGCGGGGAAACGGCGAAATATTCGTGTGGAAGAAGAGAGCATTGGCGGCTACGCCGGAGCGCGTGCGGGAACTGGAATCTTTCAAGAAGGAGATCCAGGAAATCCTGGAATCCCCACCAAAACAATAAGCACAGAGCGAATTGCAATTCTTTCCGCCTCGCGGCAAACTCAAATTCTCATGAACACCTACGACATTATTTGTATCGGGGCGGGGCCGACGGGGCTTGCGACGGCCATCGAAGCCAAGCGCGCTGGCATGCAGCCCCTGGTGATCGACAAGGCCTGTCTGTGTAATTCGCTGTATCACTATCCGGTGAATATGGTGTTTTTCACAACTCCGGAGTTGCTGGAAATCGGCGACCTCCCGCTGGTGAGCGCGGCGGAGAAGCCTACGCGTTTGGAGGCGCTGAAATATTACCGGAAAGCCGCGGAGCATTATGAATTGGAGCTGAGGCTTTACGAGCGCGTCACGCACGTGGATGGAAATGACGGGAACTTCACGGTGGTCACCAAAACTGAAAAGGGCGCGAAAGAAAGATATCGAAGCAAAAAGATTGCCGTGGCCACAGGCTACTATGATTTGCCGAATCTGCTGGGCGTGCCCGGCGAGAACCTCCCGCACGTTTCGCATTACTACACGGAGCCACATGCTTTCTGGAAGCAGGACGTGGTGGTGATTGGAGGAAAAAACTCGGCGGCGGAAGCGGCGTTGGATCTTTACAGAAACGGAGCGAAGGTGACGCTGGTGCACCGGGGAAAGGAATTGGGTGCGACGATCAAGTATTGGGTGCGCCCGGATATCGAGAATCGCATCAAGGCCGGGCAAATTAACGCCCTCCTGAATACGCGTGTCGAGGAAATCACCAAAGACGAAGTGGTCGTGGAAAATCATGCGCAGACGAAAAGGATTCTGGCGAAGCAGGTGTTTGCGCTGACGGGGTATCACCCGGATTTTTCGTTCATGGAAAGCATGGGGGTGAAGCTGGATCCGGAAAGCAAGAGGCCGGCGTTGGATCCGAATACGCTCGAAAGCAACGTGCCAGGGATTCATTTAGCGGGTGTGGTAATCGGAGGCCGGCACACGGGAGAGATCTTCATCGAGAATGGGCGCTTCCACGGGAAACAGATTGTCGAAGCGCTGAAGAAATGAGCAGCGCCGGCGAACAACGAAGGAATCGCTGGTTTGCCCGGTTCTGTGCGCTTTGTTAGACTGCTATCTTATGCCATCCGTGCTTCGTGAAGTGGGTGAAACGTTCGAGGCCCTTGTGAAGGGCTTTAGTGTGACTTTCCGGAACATCTTCCGGAAGACGGTCACCGAGAACTACCCGCACGAGCCGGTGCACTTTCAGCCGCGCTATCGGGGAATTCATGTTCTGCACCGTGATGAAAACGGGCTGGAGAAGTGCGTCGGATGCTTTTTGTGCGCGGCCGCTTGCCCCGCCAATTGCATTTACATCGAAGCCGCCGAAAACACCGATGCCAGCCGCATCTCCGCGGGCGAGCGCTATGCTTCCGTGTATAACATTGATTATTCGCGATGCATTTTTTGTGGCTACTGTGTCGAAGCTTGTCCGACCGACGCGATCACACACGGCCACGGGTTTGAGCTGGCCACGTACGACATCAATTCCTTGGTTTACCGCAAAGAGCAGCTTCTTGAAAAAGCCGCGCCCGCCCCGGCAGCATCGGCACGTTAATCCTTCCTTGGTTTAATTGATCACTTGGTAGTTGTGTTCCTCCCGAGTGTGATTTTTCGCGGGACAAGTGTGCCCTGCAATGGTCGCCTCCGAGTGTCTCCTAATACATACAAAGTGGCTAAGGCGTAAGAAGGCGGAGGAGAGACTGGCGAGGGCGGAGCACATGAGGGGAACTGACCGGGGCGGGACGCGAGAATTCGACGCCCGGGAGCAGCGCGCCCTTAGGCAAATTCGATGGCCATGTACGGACTAGGTCGCAAGAAATGGGTTTCACCTCATGCAGGACCACGAATTGCGACCGAAGGCGCGGGTCGATCCGCAAATCTGGTTTGTGAAGGCAGATGGCCGGCGGTAAAATAGTGCGGACAGCCCGGATGGAGGACCGATGATGGACCCGGAAACCAGCCGCGCGTGGCGCCGGCTGCAAAAAGAAGTTAAAGAGAACGCACCGATTGTGCTGCGCGGGCTGGCGAGCGAGGGGAAGCGCATCCCCGGCAGACTCTATTCTGCTGCGGTTCGCGGCTACAAATCCTTGACGAGACGCGCCAAAGAATGGGACTTCTCACCCAGCGGCAGGAAAGCACTGGTCTCCCGGCTCTCCCGCGTGCGGCTGCGCTCGCCGATTTATAAGGCATAATCCGCGCGCCCTAACCAACCCACGGGCCTGACTATTCTTCGCAGGAGAGGTATGCCAGGTATGCCTCGATGACCCATGAATTCGACACTCGCACATGTGACTAAGCGGTGGTTTTCTTTTCAGCAGGAGACGCCGCACCGTCTCCACTTGTCAATTGTACGGCGTATTTCCAGTGGGCTTCGCCGGTGATGATGTTGGGGTCGAGGCAGAGAAGAAGGACCTGGCCGGATTGATAGTGCGGTTGCTCGGCGACGGGAAGATAGAGCTGCCACCAATGCGTCAGTGGCAGGGAAGGGGAATTGCTGAGCATAACGCCTTCGCAGAGGCGGGCCTCAAACCAGCCGAGGAAGCCATCGAGGCGGCCCTCGGCGGTGATACGAAAGGGAACAAACGTTTTCGCGGGATTCTGCGTGTCCTTGTGAAAATCAATATGGTAGCAAAGCGCGGGCTCGCTGAGGGCCAGCAGAGGTTTCCCCGAAGCGCGCACGAGAGCGAATTCCCCGAATAGTTGTTTCCGAAACGCGCCAAAATCGAGGCCGTAGAAGGGCGACGGCAGGCGTCCCGCGCCGAATGCGTCCGAAGAAAAGGGCAGGAGAAACGTGTCGGCGGATTCGGGAATGATGCGGGCGCCGGGCTTCAGGAAGCGTGCACGGGCGTCGGCGACGTACTCAATCGTATTTTCGGAGTCGAAGCAAAACGTGCTGAGCGTCTCCGTGACGAGGACGTCGCAGCGTTCCGGCAGACGCACTTTCGTGGAAATGTTGCGAATCAATGTAATGCGATCGCGGAAGCCGTTGGCTGCAATCAATTCAGCCGCCGTGTCTGCCATGCGGCTCATTTCAACCGCATAAACATGCCGCGCGCCCGCCTGCGCGGCAAAAAGCGAAAGCAAGCCAGTGCCTGCGCCGAGGTCCACGACCACGTCTCCAGGCTTCACGGAGCGGAAAATCGCTTCGCGGTAGGCTTCGCAACGCGCCTTGTCCAGCAACATGGTTTCCTGCATGAAAGGGCTGCCGAACTGTTCGAGCATCCAAGGTTGCTTGAGGATGCGGCGGTTCCACCAGCGGCGGAATTTCTGCGCGGCAGCGACTCCGCGATTGGCAAGGTTCATTTTGATTTGCGCTCTCCTGTGGACCTAGATCATTCCCTGGACTGGATCATGAACTAGAGAAGCACAACAGGATCGTTCAGGCGCAAAAGCTTATTAGATTCCGCTGGCGCGACACGCGTGTTGGTGGCCATGCGATAGAAATGATCGAAGCGCTCCTGCGGCGACCATGAGGGAAGAGTGGCGCGGCGTAATTCCGTGAAGCGCTTTTGAAAGCCGGGAAATTCGGCGCCCGTTTGTGGATTGCGCGGAGGGACAGGACAGCGGGCACAAGGATTGCTGCCCTCGAACTGCACGTCGCCGATGCGAAAGCGCACGGGAGCGTTCTTGTCCGCCGCGAAGAGCTGGTCTTCCCAAAAGGGTGGGATGCCGTCGATTTCCAGTGTGGTGCGAAAACGCAGCCGCATGTCACTGGAGGTCAGCCCAGGAAACCACGCCGCAGCGGCGTCGAGCGAGGCCGTTGAGATGATTGTCGGGCCATTGGCCTCGGTGTCGTCGGGAAAACCTTCCAGCGAATGGCGCACGGTGATGGGCTGCTCGAAATAGTTGCTGAACCATTGCGCGGCGTCGGCCGATCCGCCCGGAAACTCGAAGGTCTTTGTGGGAATGCCGCGTCGGTCGGGAACGGAAAGAGTGACGGAACTGAGATCCGGCGCGTAAGCGGCGCGAATGAGATGAACCGCCGCGGTGCGCTTGCCGTTTACCCACTGGCCATCCTCTGAATAGAGAGCCCAGGCGCGGTCAAATTCCAGCCCGCCGCCAGGGCCGATGCGCGCCTCCTTCACCTGCACGGGGTCGAGCGCCTTAATCGGGTGCAAGCGAATGTTGGCAAGCCGCGGCGAAACCGTCGAGGATTCCACGGACAAATTCTAACAAAACTGGAGGGTGAAACAGGGAATAAGGAGCTGCCCGTTCGCGTTTTATCCCGCGATGCGAAATTGGCCGAGGACCACTCGCGCGAGCAGGGCGCCGCCCACCACGGCAATTGAGAAGCTCAGAAGCGTGCCAATGAGAAAATATTCGGCAAAGTGCTCGGACTTGAATTCAGGATAGCGCGCAATGGCCTTGGCGGCGAGAATGAGCCCGGCCGTGCCGGGGGACTGCAGCAACAACGCGGTGAGAAGCAAGAAGCGTTCGAGCCAGCCGATATACAGCCCCGCGTTTTTCATGGGCTCGCCGCGATTCTCGGGCCGATAGAGTTTGACGTTCTCCGCCAATGGGCGGGTCAGCGCGCGAATCAGATAGCCGCCGCCAAAAATCACGCCGATGTAAATGACCGGCACAACGAGTAGTTTGCTCGGAATCGCGCGCCCTCTTCCGAGCAACGCAGTCACTTCCGCGAGAGGCAGGCCGGGCGCGAGCAGCCAGGCGGCAAGAGCGACGCTCAGGAAATGAAGGAACTGGTCGGAGATGTAGGCGATGGCTCCGTCTTTAACGAGAGCCTTTTGGGCGAGCCCGATTTTCGCGAAGTCGATCAGCACATGAACGAGCGAGAGAGCGAGGATGACCAAGTGCGTCCGCAGCAGTAAAGTGGATCCCGCGATGAAGAAGCCCACAAGAATGACCGCCGCGAGATAGTGCGTAAGGCCGTGAAGAAAATAAGCGAAGAGCTTGCCGCGCCGCTTTTGTTCGACGAGGCCATGCGTCTGAAAAACAAAGTCGGTCAACAGATGAGCCAGATATATCGCCAGAAACGCCCGGAAGAGGATTTGCATGGTCGGTACAAATTCCCAAATGTACGTTTTTGTACAACTACAAAAAAGCGCGTTCGATGAACGCACCGGCTACTTTAACAGTTTCGGCGAGCTGCCAATAGTGTCCGCGTTTCAGGTTTCGGGAAACCGTCGAAACATCCAGCTTGAGCCGCCTTGCGGCGTGCTCGAGCGCCGGTTGCTCCAGGAATTGGCGGATGGCCTGCCACTGTTTTGCGGTGATTTGGAACATCAGGGTATCGTGCAATCCGTAAATGAGATTGATCGTTTGGTTGAAGGGTTCATTGTAGGAGGCAAACGCAGTCAGAACCTCGAATTTGAAGAGGCTATTGGCCTTGACGCTTTCGATGGCCCAGCGCGCGAATTGAAACGCTTCGCCCGTGAGCCGGTTGACCGGCGGCTGGATGCGGTTGGCAACGTCGCCGATACCGACGCCCACGCGGAGAGGCAGCGGCTGAAGGGCGGCGCGCAGGTCCAGAAGCAGAGCGGGGAGCGACGACAGCTCTCCGGTAATCGTTTGGAATTCATCGCCCGCGGTCACGCTATACGGCAAGCGGATGAGCTTTTGACGTAACTGCTTTTCTGACACAGCCGCGAGCTTTTTCCCCAACAGGGTGCGTACGTCCTTGCGGGTGCTCGAAGCCATGACGTCGGCGACCACGACGGCGTAGATTTCCATAGAGCCACCCTAGCCTAGCTTTTCTCGATTTGTACGCAAACGTGCAAAGCTGTGTATTTGTACATAAAAGTACAAATCATAGAATTTGTACAATATCGTACAAATCAAGAAAAGTCAAGTACGGCTCAATACTGTTGGTCAGTTCCGGGGGATGGGCCCCGCTGGCGGCGCGGGTCAATAGCGCGGTGGCATGGCTGCAGCGTTCGCAGCGGCCTGGACCGGCTTGTAACCGCAGCTCGCCGCCTTGCGCATCGCTTCCAGTCCTTCGGCGTTAGACAGCAGCGCCGTGGTCTGGCATTCGCGTAAGGAGCCGCCGGCGCCAAACGCCAAAGCAATCGCGGCCGCCGAGATGCTGTCCGGCATGTCGGTGATCAGCACGGCGTCGTACTGCCCGAACGCGAAGTAAGAGCTCAGCACTCTTCCTCCGAGTTTCTCGATGGGGGCCCTTACGGCGTCGAACCGGTTCTGAGGATTCGCAATGAGCTTGGCTAGTGCTTCCGGCGTGTAGCTTACCTGATGAAGATAGAACGACATGATAGGCCTCCTTGTGGCTAGTCAGGACTCCGGGATACCAGGGCAATTAGCGGGGAATATGGGCCGATGATTTGCGCGCGTCAAGTGGCTAACGCGCGCGATACGTGAATGCTTGTGCAGCCGACTTAGGGCTTGGTGGGGCCAGACTTTTTTTCCGCAGCGGGTCTTTCTTCGGGCGATTGGCCCTTCTTGTGGGTGCTCGGGAGACCAGGATCCCTTCGCAGCAGGGAACGACGCGAAGGACCATACCGCGACTCCTATGACAGGGACAAGTACAGTCTTTGCACTTCTTCATTGGCGGACGATCTCCGCGTCATTTTGCGTTTCCGCAGTGATTGAAAACAAGCGAGTAAGGCGATCAAGCCCAGGGAGTAGCGAAGCAGCCCGCGCCGGAAACAAAGCTCTAAAATAAAAAGGGCGGCGTTATTTCGCGCCGCCCCAAAGTCAACATGCAGTTGTGCACGTTGGCCAAGCGAGTTGCCAATAGCCTACGCGTGATTTCATAGGATTGCAATATCAAATAATGAAATAACGACCCTTAGCCTTTCAAAATCTTCTTATAACTACAGTCGGCTCATTCGACGCACCCATCGAAATCTTCGGCGGCCTGGTGTCTCCGGCTGATCTGCCGCACGGCGTTTCGCCCGATTGCCAGGACGTGATTTTCAGCAACGGCGGCGTCGCCACACGCCCCGGCCTGCAATCGCTCTTCGGTCCGCTTACGGAAATCCCACCGTTAACGATGTCCAAACGTACGAAACGCTGAACGCCACGCTGCGCACCCTGGCACTGGACTCGAACGGCGTGCTCTACAAAGAGGCGACTCCAGGAACGTTGTCCAGCATCGCGAGCGGCCTGGCAACGAACGCTTACGCGAATTCCACCACACTTTTCGGCAGGGAGTACCTAGCCACCAGCGACGGCAAAACCGGCAATGACCTCCCGCGCCAGTATGACGACACGAATTTCGATCGCGTCAGCCAGAGCGGCCCGGGCGCAGGGCCAGCTGTCGTCGACGAAAACGTGATCGTCTCCATCGCCGCGAGCCCCAACGGCGCCACTGAGCCCGCCGCCGTCACAATCGCCGCCAGCCCAAACGGCGCCACTGGAAACGGTTTCCTCGTCACTATCACCACCACCACCGCGCATGGCCTCTCGGCGGGTCAATCCGTCCCGCCACGAACTGGACAGCCAGCGGCGGCAAGCGCGCCGTCGTCACCAACATTCCCATCGGTCCATCGCATATCGTCGGCAGGATTCTCTGCTTCACTGGCGCGGGCGGCGTCGGCATCGGCGAAGACTGGGTAGTCATCGCCCACCGCACCGGGCTGTGTATTTTCAACGGTGGCCAGCCCGTCAAAATCTCTCAGGAGATTCAGCCCACCTGGAACCAAATCAATTGGCAGTACGGCCATACGCTGTGGGTCACTGTGGACACCAAAGAGCGGCGCATTCTCATCGGTGCGCCCCTGGGTACGGCCACTTCGCCCAACAAGACTCTCGTGCTGGATTATCGCGACCTGGACGACGCGGAAGAAATCGCCGGACGCCCGCCCATCAACATCACCTACTCCGGCAGCAAAACCGCCACCGACAAAACCCGCAAGTGGGCGCCGTGGACCATCGCCGCTAACGCCTGTGCACTCATCGCGATTCTGCACACAATTGAGATATAATCCGGCCAAAGAAATGCTTAAACCCGGCGCCCTTCATGTCTGCTAGCCTAGATCTTCTTCATCCCTCGCGCCTTGACGACAGGAAACTCGATTCCTGGAAAGAAATTGCCGATTACCTGGACCGCGAAGTCCGCACCGTGCAGCGCTGGGAGAAAACTGAAAACCTTCCGGTCCATCGTCACGAGCACCAAAAGAAGTCCACGGTTTACGCGTTCACTAGCGAACTGGACGATTGGCGCAAGAATCGCCAGCCCAAAGACGATCCCGAAGCCGACGCAGTTTTCGTGCCGGAGCCCGATGTGGGCGATGTTTCTCCGGAATCCGGCAACGGCAATGCAAATCCAGCGACACAGGCGCCTCTCGCCCCTGCGGCCCACGACTCCGCTAATTCGCTCGCGCAAGCCGTCTCCGCTTCAAAGCTGAAGCGTGCTGCCACAGCGACGGCTGTCGTCGTATTGGTTTTGGTCGCCGCCTACGCTTTCTATCGCTGGGTTCAACCCGGGCCAATTCGCTCGAATAAGGTTCGTCTCGTCGTCATTCCGTTCACCAATCTCAGCGGCGACTCCAAGCAGGATTATTTCAGCGCCGGCTTGACCGACGAAATGATTACGCGGCTTGGCAATCTCGATCCGCAGCACCTTGGAGTGATTGCCGCCACTTCTTCCAGCGCGCTCGCCGGGAAGCCCATCGCGGAAATTGGCCGCGCGCTCGATGTGCAATACGCTCTCGAAGGAAGCGTGCGTCGCGACGGCAACCATGTGCGCATCGATGTCCAGCTCATTCAGGTGAGTGACCAGACGCATCTCTGGGCCGATTCCTATGATCGCGACCTCAATGACATACTGCACGTCCAGGACGATGTCAGCGCTGCGGTAGCCGGCAAGATTAGCCTCGCTCTGAATCCGTCCAGCAGCAAAGGCGGTGGACCTGTCGCAAAGCGCACCGTGAACCCCGACGCTTATGATGCGTACCTCCGCGGCCGTTTTTACTGGACCAATCGCGGCGACCTGCACAAGAGCCTTGAGGCCTATCAACAGGCCATCCAAATAGATCCGCAGTATGCCCTGGCGTACGCGGGCCTCGCCAACGGCTACGCCCTAATGGGGCAAGTACCTTACGACGATTTAAAACCTTCCGATGCTAAACCCAAGGCGAAGCAAGCAGCCGAGCACGCCCTCCAGCTTGACCCAGAGCTCGCTGAGGCCCACACTGCCCTCGCCAACGTGGCGTTCAGCTATGACTGGGACTTCGAGACCGCAGAACGGGAGTTTCAGCGCGCCGTGGCCCTTGGTCCGAATGATCCCACTCCACACCTGTGGTACGGTCACTACTTCATTGTCCGCAACCGCCTGCCCCAGGCCCTGGAAGAGAACTCCCACACGCTGGAACTTGACCCAGTCTCTCCAGTATTCAATACCGTCCGGGCGCAGATCGAATACAGTGCAAGAAACTACGACGCAGCAGTGGCCCAGGGAATGCGCGTCGTAGAGCAATACCCATCCTATTGGCTGGCATATATCTGGCTGGGATCTGCCTATCGCGAGAAAAAAATGTATGCCGAGGCGTTGCAGCAGTTTTCCAAAGGCCGCCAACTCTCCGCCGACCAGCCTGTCCTAATTGCCTTATACGGGCACGCACTCGCCGTCTCCGGCGATGCTGCGGGCGCCCGCAAGGCACTCGCGGATCTCCAGCATCTGGCCCAGTCGCGCTACGTTTCCTCACTCTACTTTGCCGCCATCCATTTGGGCCTCGGTGAAAAGAGCAAAGCTCTCGACGGGCTCGAGCGCGCTTACAAAGAGCGCAACGACTACCTGGCCTATCTTGGCGTAGACCCACTGGCCGACCCGCTGCGCTCCGACCCGCGCTTCACGCAGTTGCTCCACAAAATCGGCATCATGTAGGGCTCGCCTTCGGTGTTCACAGCAGGGAAGAGGCCAATCGCGGAGGCAGAGGTGCAGGGAACTAGTTCCCCTCCGAATTCCGCGATGGCCTCTTCCCGACTCTGCGCGATTCAAGCCCTGACGCATCTCACGGGGCCGGAATCGCCGGCTGCAACTGCACGCCCATCGGAATTGTGCTGTAGATGGCGTCCACGCCCAGCGAAGCAAAAAAGTTCCAATCCGCCGGAGTGTTTGCCGGATCCGCGAACGCCCGCATTCCCAGCGAATGCGCCGCTCCTACGAACTCCGCGCCGCTGCCCGGCTGTTGCTGCTCCGCTGCGCCGAAGAAGTCCATCTCTCCTCCAACCACGCGCACGCCTGTAACTACCCCGGTTATCAGAAACTGCACCGGCGAAGCGTATCCCGGCAAACGGAATACCGGTCCAATCTCAGCCCAGGTCAGCCCCAGCGAAATCTTCTTGTCAATAATCGTCACCGGCAATTTCGTGACGGCCTGGATCTGTGCTGGAGTCAACAATTGCAGGCCGTCGAGGTCCAGTTCGCGCGGAATCTCCGGTGCCGCTTGCGATGCCAGATACAGCAGTGCGGGAGAGAACGAGTCGAAAATCACCCGATCGGCAAACTTGGCCTGCTTTACCTCGTTCACTGCCGCCGACACAAGCGGCTGCTCGAATTCGTCTGCCGGATCGCAGTGCGGCGAGAATGCTTTGAGTTCAACAATTAGGATTCCGCCCAAGTCGTCACTCGCCCGGTTGTTAAATTCGCGCGCCACGTTGATCACCTGGCGCAACTCCGGCACGTAGGGAAGGCGCTCCTGAAGTTGATCGAGCGTCAGCGAATGAATGCAGGTAAAGTCGGCGAGATAGTCATCGTGAAATACCGCCAGTTTTCCGTCTTGCGTGAGCTGCACGTCCACCTCGACCACGCGCGCGCCCAAGGTATAGGCCTGCCGCACGGAATCCATGGTGTTCTCAATCGGCAGGCCAGGATTCGTGGCCGGAGTGTACGGCCCAACGCCATGGTGTCCGATGGCAATTGGCCGCACGTTAAGCCTCAAGAAATCCTCCGCGGTGCTGTGAAGAGGGTTCCCCGGCTCCTGAGCCGCCGCAAAACCGCCACAAAGGCTCAGGCTGAGAACAACAATGGCCAGCCGTATGGGTGAGCTCAGCATATTCAGATGAGTTAGACTTGCTTGCATGGAGTTGCTCCTTTCCGGATTACCGCCGCCGAAACGACGTTGCTGTCGAACACGAAACAACATGGGCGCGTTAATGATCAAGCGACAAGGAGCGACATAAAGCCTTT
>QHYM01000005.1 GCA_003223295.1 Acidobacteriota bacterium
CAATAAGAGCGAGATTGGAATCCGGGTCCACTCCAATCGAGTAGGGCATGGGCGCGGGGCAAACGGAAGAACCTTGCACGGAGCCAGGAGCCACGGTAAACGGGATAGTCACGCTAAACGGCGTGATGGGAGAGGGACTCCCAGGAACGTTCAGGACGGTCACGCTTTGCCCTGTGGATGTGGACTGTTTGCAACTGCCATCAGGGTTCTTTGTACTGGTTTGGGTACCATAATTGACTATCGCGACCGTATGATTGGTGCGATTGACGGAAAGCCCTGTGGGCACGTTGATCGGAGCGGCGGGGGAACTTGCAACCTGGCCTAAAGAAGTAAGCGACCCATTGCCGATGCCGAAGAATTCAATGGTGTTGGAGCCCGTTTCGGCAACGGCCAAAACGCCCAAGGTCGGATCAATATCAATGGCGCCAGGGTTCAATCCTGCGCTAATCGACGTCGCTGATTTTTGGGGTGGACTGCTCGAAAAATCTGGGAAAAGCGCCATGTTTGTTGCTGCGGCGTTGTTGGGAACAGGAATAGTATTGCTGGCGACATAAAGCGGGTAGAGGCCGGGACTTCCTGTATTGATCTGGTCTGGGGATATTAGCGTGTTTAGTTGTCGCGAAGTAGATGGACGCGTCGGGTCCAGACCAAGGATGCTTCCTGGATTCCCGAGAGACTGAAAATAAACCTTCGCGAGACTTCCTCCAGGCCCAAAATAACCCCCGTCCACGGTAACTCGGGTGTTTTGCGTATTGACGCCCTGAACGACATCGTCCGGGACGGTGGCGGTGCTCGTAGGCCGCACAGGGATGATGTTGAATGCGCTCGCCCCTGTCGCTGTGCACACAGTCCCCGTTGGATTGCTATTACATGGCTGGGCCGGATCTGCGACGGACACAGTAAAGGGACCGGCAGCGAGGAGGTCCGTAGCGTTCAGACGGAGGCGCGCTCCCGTGGAAGTGGCACTCGTCGTGGTCGTGGTCGTGGAGGTTGCAGGAAGCGGGAACAGGATTTTGATTTGACCGGAGGTGGAATCTTTCGTCCTTGTGCCGCCCGATGAGTCCGTCAGGTTGATCTTTGAGGCGGAGGAAATACCAGGAGCGTCGAGGTAGATATCCCACAAGGTGGCGCCTTGCGGAGCAATCGTCGGGGTAATTCCATTGAAAGTGATGGGCCCGCCGGTAACAATCGTAATCGTTCCGAGCACAAGTCCCGCGTTGTCCGCTTTGGGCGTAGCGACAATCGCAAGGTTCTGGGGTGAACTGGAGTTGGGGTTGTCCTTCTGCGCCGGCGTAATGGCCGTTGGAACCGTATCGGGAGCGGTGTACACGGCCACGTTGGGATTGTTGGTGTCCGGTGTGATGGTGCCGCAAGTAGGGCTGCAGGTGGGAAGCTCAGGGTAGTTGGTGGTGACACCGTTGGTGGTGGACGGCACGTTTTGGGTGATCAGCCAAGTCACACCCTTGTTCTGGATATCGTTGGTGAGCGTCACAAAGAACAGTTGCTGTTCCTTTGTGGGAACAGAAGCAGTTACCGGTGTAAGGGCCCCCTGGATCCCGGAGATCAGCTTAATGTTGGCCTTGCCGCTTTTATTTGCATCGTGAACCGACGTCGCGGTAATGACGATGTGCAGGTTGGGAAACTTGGTTTGATCGGGCAGCTGAAATTTTGCGGGATCGGGCGCGGTATAGGTGGCGGTGCCGGTGGTTTGCTGGTTCGAGAGAGTGCCAAAAGAGCCATCGTCAGGGCACTGTACAGGAGGGTCTATCGGAGCGGTTTTACCGTTCTTGGTTACGTCGTAAACGTATTGGCACGGGCCCCAGGTGACATTCGTGTTGTCTGCGCCGCTTACCGTGGCGATCAGGGTGGCGGACTGGCCCAGGATGAGAATCGAGGGGTTAGAAGTAACCGAAACAGTGACGACGTTCGCTGCGCTGCTGCCGCCACCGCAGCCGCCCGACATAAGCAGGCACAGAGCGACAAGCCCGGCGCCCGCAATCTTCAAGACTTCTTGTAATTTCACACCCACGATTTCCCCCACACATTGGAGCCCGCGATTCTCACTGGGCCCCAGCTTCTTTTACTTCTAAGAATGTCCATGACCCAAATAATTCTTGAACCCCTCTTGCCACCACGATCAGAACGTACGGCTGACGGTGAAACGGAACGTCGTCTTCGGCTCAAAATAGTTCAACCGTCCCGGGTTATTTAAGATTTGGTTCTTGAGCTGATCTTTGACGCTCGCCCACTCCTCCGGAAGCAAAGTTCTCGGATAAAAGCCTACGTCCACGCCGGTGGGACAGGGCACCAGGGGCTGTTGATTCGCCGGTTCGCAAATTTGACTCGGTTCGATAAAGGGATTCCTGGCAACTATTCCCTGATAGAGGCGGTGGATGTTGTAAGCATAATAAACTCGGAATGGCGCCTGGATGATAGGCAGCTGCACGACAAATTCGATTCCGGTCGACCCGCGCAAGCGGAAATTCGTTCCTGGAGCAATGGCAAGCTGCCGCGTAAGACTTGACCCTAAAGGCGGAGCAAGCTGAGCATTCGGGAAATTCTGCGGCAGGAGCAAGTTTTGAAACCCAGACTCGTTAAGTTGCAAGGCACTGCGACGAAGAACCCCGTCCGTCCCGGTGTCAAGGAAAAAGCTGGTCTGGAAAATATTACCAACGATGGGGATGCGGTATTCGACGTTTCCGTAGCCTTGGAGGTCCCCGCCCGGCAACGTGGCCACATAGATTAAGGCCGGTATCGTAAAGCTGCGGGTACAGCCTTGGCAGCTAGGATCCTTGTAAGAGAGCGGAGCCGCGGTGGCCTCGGGGATGAAGGTAACCGGGGAAATAGCGCGAATATCGTAACCGCGAATGTCGTTTTCGCCACCCATGTAAAAGCGGCTGAAGGGCGGAACTTCCTGGCCGGCATAGCCGGTGGTGTGCGCGGCGCTGAAGTGCAACCCGAGCACATTGCGATGCTTGTTAATGGCGTGGAAATACTTCATGTCCACGACATTGGTGATGGTTTTGACGTTGCCGCCGAGCCCCGAGAAGCCCACGGAATAGTAAAAGCTCTTGCCACGCGTTGCGTTGATTGGGCTGTCTGTCGAGTTGTAGCTGATCGAGGGCGTGATGGTGCTGGAGACGATGCCTTCCAACGCGCTGGGGCCAGTCAGGCTGCGGAACTGCAGGGACTCGAACAGGAGCGACGATGCCTGGTTGAACGACTTGATGTTCGTGCGCGTCAAACCATAATTCAATCCAAAGCGCGCAAAAGAAAGCTTGCGAAGCGGGTACTGCGCGAAAATGGTGAAGCCCGTGCTGTTTTGCACGTAATTCTGGACGAACTGCGGGTTGATGCTGACACTCTGCTGGAACAGGATGGCTTCCTGCCGGGCCTGGTCAAAGTTATAGCGCGAAGAAAAAATCGTGAAGCCCGTGGAGATTGGCCGGTCAAAAAGATATGGCTCGGTAAACCCAAACATGAATGTGCGCGTCAGGCTTCCAAACTGCGCGGAGAAAGTGAGCGTCTCACCAAGACCCAGGAAATTGTTGGTCTGGTAGGTGAGACCGATAAAACTGCCGGCCAGGCCGCTGACACCGCCCTGCAAGCCGATGGATTGCTTGCCCTTTTCCTTGAGCTTGAGAGTGATATCGACAGTGCCATTTTTGTTGTTGCGCTTGATTTCGGCAGCCTTGTCCGCTTCGATTTTATCGAAGTAATCGAGCTGATTGAGACGCAGGATGCTCATTTCCCACAAGCGCTTGTTGAACAGCTGGCCTTCATCAATCATCAATTCGCGGCGAATGACTTTGTCGCGGGTGGTAGTGTTTCCGGCAAAGTCGATGCGGCGCACGTAATACTGTTTTTGCTCGTCAAACCGCAGCGTCAGATTGATGATTTTGTTGGTGTCGTCGACTTCCGTGTCCGGCTCCGGCGTAAAATCAATGAAGCCGTATTCGCCGTAAATTTTTCCGTAGGTTTCCAAGGCTTTGCGAACCTTTTCTGTTGAGAAAATGTCACCTTGCTTCAAGGGGAAGGCGGTCTTTAGCGCATCTACTTTGAGCGACAAGGCCTTGTCCGGATCGGAACTGACGATTTTGAGCGTGCCCATGCGGAAGCGCTCGCCCTCTTCGATCGGGATGGTGATGTTGACGGCTTTGCCGTGCCCTTTTCCGGTGACCAGCGGAACGCCGAGACGCGCATGCGTGGTGTCGATATTCTCGAGAATGGGCTCGCCGACGGAAACTTTAAAGTAGCCGTTGTCGCGATACAGCCCGCGGATGCCGACTTCCAGGTCCACGCTCAATTTCTCCCGATCGTAGGTCTTCGTGAGCACCGGGATGTACCAGAAATAGAGAGGAATCGAGTAGGGCCGGTCGTGGCGCATGGCGCGAATTAATTTTCGATCGCTGAAGGCATGATTCCCCTTGAACTTGATTTTGCCAACCTTGACTTTGGGGCCTTCCTCGATTTTGAACACCAGAATGACCGCATTGCTGGAAGCAATGCGCTCGTATTGCGGGGTAACCTTGGCGAACTGGCGGCCATGCTCTCCCAAAAGCTCTTTCAAAACAACTTCGGCTTTCTTGATTTTCGTGGGGTCAAACTGGCTTTCCACGCTCAGGCCGACCTTGCGCTCCTTGAAGCGGTCGAGGATGTCCGATTCCGAGACGGAGTGAATGCCGTCGTAGCGAATACGACGGATCTGCGGGCGCTCCTTGACCTCGAACACGATGATCTTTGCGTCCGCACGTTTTGGTGAATCCTCGACGCGCAATTTCACGTCTTCGAAGAATTGTGTGTTCCAGAGCGCCTGGAAGTCGCGGCGCAGGGTGTCTTCGTTATAAGGATCCCCTTCGCGGCTAAAAACGCGGGCCTTCAGGGTGTCCGAGCGGACACGCCGGTTACCGCTGAAGTCGATGCGCTCGATGACAAATTGCTGCTGGCCGGATGGCCGCTGCGTAGCAGCAGCCTGACGAGAAGCCGGCGCCTGGTCTTTCACAACTTCCTTGCCGGTGAGCAAGTCCAGGGAAGCGGAGAATAAAACCGTGTTGGAGGATGCGGCGGCGGAAAGATCGTCGTGCGCGGAAGCGCCGGGAGCGCTCGCAAAAAGAAAAACGAGCGCGACAACCGGTGTCACGCGAGCCGCAAATACCCCCAACGGCGAACAGACTCTTCTATGAGCGGCCGAAGAGCCAATCAAGGCCGCGCCCCCAAACTCAAGATGTTATTCTCCCGCCGTACCCGGTGCGGGACGGCTGTGCGATGTTTCAGATTCGCTAGTGGACGACCGGGGTTGCCTCGCCGACCGGACGGAACGACAGGCCCTCCCCGGCGACATAAATCTGGAGTGTCGCGGGCCTTTGAATTCCACCCTGGATCAGCGCCTCGGAGAGCGGGTCTTCAACGTACTTCTGCAAAGCCCTGCGCAACGGGCGCGCACCATAGCTGCGGTCCGCGCACGTTTTCTCGAGAATCCACTGACGAGCCTCCGGCGTGAGGACAACCTGCACTTGCCGGTGGATCAGCGTATCGTTCATCTGGCCCACGAGCAAGTCGATGATGCGGAGCAGGTCTTCATCGCCGAGCGGGTTGAAGATTATAACCTCGTCCAACCGGTTGAGGAACTCCGGATTGAACGCCCGCTTTACTTCATTCATCACCAGTTCTTCCATCGACTTGCGTCCAGCTTCATCCGTGCCAGACTGGAAACCCAGGCCGGTGCGCTTCTGCAAATGGCGCGCGCCAAGATTCGACGTCATAATGATGATGGTGTTCCGGAAATCCACGGTATTGCCAAGCCCGTCCGTCAACTGTCCGTCTTCGAACACCTGCAACAGAATATTGAAGACGTCCGGATGAGCCTTCTCGATTTCATCCAGCAGGATGACGGAGTAAGGCGTCCGGCGGACGCGCTCGGTCAATTGACCGCCTTCTTCGTAGCCCACATACCCCGGAGGCGCGCCGATGAGCTTCGAGACGGAGTGCTTTTCCATGAACTCCGACATGTCGAAACGAACCAGCGATTTCTCCGACCCAAACAAAAACTCGGCCAAGCGGCGCGCGACTTCCGTTTTTCCAACGCCGGTGGGCCCCAGGAAAAAGAAGCATCCCACGGGCCGCATGGGCGACTTGAGTCCGGCGCGGCTGCGGCGAATGGCGCGAGCGAGCGCGGTGATGGCCTTGTCCTGACTAATGACGCGCTTGTGCAGTTCCGGCTCGATGCGCAGCAGCTTTTGTTGCTCGTCTTCCTTGATGGAAGTGACAGCAATGCCGGTCCAGCGCGCAACGACTTCTTCGATGTCCTCGCGCGTGACGACGCCGGTGGAGGCGTCGTCGAGTTTGTAGCGGTCGCGAAGGTTGCGCAGATTTTCCTTTTCCTTGCGCTCTTCCTCGGAGTAGAAGCGGGCCTTTTCGAATTCGTGGTTGGCGATCGCCGTTTCCATGCGATGCGTGATGAATTTCACGCGCTTCTGGACTTCCCCGACTTCTTCGGGAACGGTGGCCTGACGCAATTTGACGCGCGCGCCCGCCTCGTCAATCAGGTCGATGGCTTTGTCTGGAAGGAAGCGGTCGGGAATATAGCGGTTGGAAAGGTAGACGGAATAGCGCAGCGCTTCGTCTGTATAGCTGACCGCATGAAACTTTTCGTAACGCTCGCGCACGCCTTGAATCACTTGAACGGCTTCATCCTCGCTTGGGGCAGGAACTTTCACGGCCTGAAAGCGGCGTTCAAGCGAGCGGTCCTTTTCGACGGACTTGCGATATTCCCCTGGAGTAGTTGCGCCAATGCATTGAATCTCACCGCGGGAGAGCGCGGGCTTCAAAATGTTGGCGGCATCCAAGGAACCTTCGGCAGAACCCGCGCCGACCAGCGTGTGCAGCTCATCAATGAAGACGATGGCGTTCTGGCTCTCCATCAATTCCTTCATGATGGTCTTGAGGCGCTCTTCGAACTGGCCGCGGTATTTGGTTCCGGCAACGATCAGGGAAAGGTCGAGGGAAAGAATGCGTTTGTCGGCAAGAAAGGAGGGAACATCGCCGTCGGCGATGCGCTGCGCCAAACCTTCGACAATTGCTGTCTTTCCGACGCCGGGTTCGCCAATCAGGACGGGATTGTTCTTGGTGCGCCGGCACAGAATCTGAATGACGCGCTCGACTTCATTTTCGCGTCCCACGAGCGGAGCGAGCGAGCCTTCGCCGGCCGCTTGCGTCAGGTCGCGGCTGAATTCCGCGAGTAAGGAGGTTTCCTTCGGCCGCGCCGCCGCCGTCTTCTCACCAGAGGTTCGCGCGAGTTCCTCGCGCAATGTCGAGAGGCGCAGGCCGCGCTCCATTAATATTTCCGAGCCGAAGCACTTCTCTTCGCGGAGGATGCCGAGCAACAAATGTTCCGTGCCGACATGCTTGTGTCCGAGGCGCTCCGCTTCTTCGGCGGCCATGTTCAGGATGCGCTTGCACTCGGCGCTCAGCGGCACTTCCACCGAAGTGGAAATGCGCTCGCGAATAGTGATGCGGGCTTCAATCTCTTTGCGAATGGATTCGATCGAACCTTGCTGGCGGAGGAAGCGGTTGGCCAGGGCCTTGTCTTCGCGCATCAAGCCCAGGAGCAAATGCTCCGTTTCAATGTAAGGACTGCCATACTGGCTGGCTTCGTACCTTGCAAAAAATATGACGCGACGCGCTTTCTCTGTATACCGTTCGAACACGTTAGCTCGCTTCTCCCCCTGGGACCCCGCCCGCGATGGCCGCGGCCCCGCGGGTAAGCAGAACGCCGTGTTCCAGTCCCAGAATGCGATCGCAACGCGCGGCGAGCGCCAAATTGTGCG
>QHYM01000448.1:0-2043 GCA_003223295.1 Acidobacteriota bacterium
CCCTTTTGATGTAATTCGGAATTACATCAAAAGGGTGCTATGTTATCTGCCTAAGTTCGGAAGTACGCCTGTGAAATCGAGGACCGGACGATCTCTCCACCGCGCTCTGGATAGAAGTTGCTTGGTTCGCCATCGAGTGTCAACCCCCTGAAGGGTACTCCATCCGTTACTTCTAAGGTGTATAATCCCGCTACTTGATCGCGTCTGTGTCTCTAGCCACAGGGGGAACTTGTGAGCTCCCGCTCTACGGCAAAACCATCGAAACTGCGCAAGGCGTGGCAATGGATGAATGGCGCACCTTGGATAGCCTTTCCATTTTGCCTCGTGGTAGTCACTGCAGGAATCTGCGCGGCGTCATCGATGCACCTACTCAATGTGGCCGGAGTGGATACTTGGCTCGAACGGCTTGAGCTCGATCAAATGGACTTCAGCGTTAACACTGCCCCGCCAGATAAACTACGATTGATTTACATAGGCCAAGGCGACACCTTGCCGAAGGTGAATGGTTCCTTCGCCGACGAAGGCGCAAGGCAGCTCTGGCGCCGGGAACACGCCCATCTGCTTCAGGCGCTGGGGAATGCGCCACGCCTAGTGGCGTTCGATCTAAACTTTCCCGCGCCGAACGACGCCAAGGAAAATCAGCAAGCAAGCGACGAGTTTGCCAAGGCCGTCCGTGAGGCTCGCACGCGGGTGATAGTCGGCGCCGAATTGAATGAACAAGGTCTGCCGCAACTCATCGACTCTCTAAAGGGTGCAGAATGGGGACTGACTCAGGTTGGCGGCCTTCGTCTTGAACATGGTCAGTCTAAAGCGCTGATCCGAAGGTATGTTCTCGCCCGATCGCAGGTTCCAGTCGGCACTCCACTTGTACGACAACCAGCCATACCCTCGCTTGCGGTGGAGATGCTTCTCGTCGACCTAAGCCGCCCAAGTACCGAGCCGACCTCGGTTGCGCTGGATACCGGAAAGAGCGAGCTAGTTCTGTTCTCCGGTTCGACCGAATTGAAGCGTATTTCATGCGACATTGAACCAGAAATTCGAAACTCTGGGGACCGGATGCCGCGTTTGCTGGCGACGATTCCACTCCACTACCCGCGAACTCCGGAGTTTGTCGAGGAGAAGTACGCGCAGGTTCTTCAACGGCTTTCGCGTGTGGCAGCGGATTATCGGGACAAAGTTGTTCTTCTCGGCGCGCGGATCGAAGGGGAGGTCGCGGCTGAAGAAGGAGGAGAACTGGTCGTGCTCGCCCCCAAGCCTGACGAGCGGGCTCCTGCATACGGTTACCAAGTGCACGCCAGCGTGTATAGCGATCTGTTGCTGGATACCTATCCCCGTAGACTGAGAGGCGTCTGGCAGTTGCTCATGCTACTCGTCCTCGGTTTTCTGTCGGGGGTAGGACGAAAGATCCTTCCCAAGTCCGATGTCGAAGTGGATACAAAGATCCTCGGCAAGCGGAACGTGCCCATCGGGCTTCTAATTCTGACTGGCGTTTACGCCGTGATCGTCTGGCTTTTTTGTCGCAGTGCATTCATCGTCTTCGATGTGGCCTACGGCGCACTGGCAGTGGTGGCCTCCTACTTCCTCTGCGGGAGCGTGTTGATTAGGGACCGCAAGATCGGGAGAAGGGGGCTGAATGATTCACCCGGATAGCTCGTTGATGCACAAGGCCGTTGTATTGCTCGCAGCAGCGCTGTTTGTGGGCGACGCTCAGACGGCATTCGCTGATCCACAAGATTCCCCGTGCCCTCGGGCGGCTGCTGGAACGGTCACGGGAATTCAGATAGGTTCTGCCGATGTGGGCGTAGCCCCAGCGGATCAGATCATTCTGATCCGTGGCGGCGCATCACAGCCCGTTCGGAAAGGAATGCCTCTCTGTGCCGACGACCACGTCACCGTCCAGGGTAAGGCGACCTTGTTGATGTCCCTGGGAGAAAATGTGGAATCGTCGGCCGACATAACGCTGTACGCGTTTGCGTCCGTTGAACTGACCGATCCGCGGTCGATTTTCTTGCGCATTGGAAAGATGTTCGCCACGCTGAGAGG
>QHYM01000448.1:2063-2932 GCA_003223295.1 Acidobacteriota bacterium
AGGTCACGCAACTCGAAGGAGAAGTGGAATTCCAGCCCGTTGGGTCATCAGCGAAAGCTGAAACGCTGAACCCGTCTCGGGAGAAGTTGTTGCTTGTAAGGTACCAGTCGCCTATTCGTCCGGAGCAGCAACTCCCGCCCAAAAGTTCGACCGGTCCTCCGGTAAATTTGGGGCGATTAAGTCGGCTTGTATTCTTGCCGGGCGGCAAAGGTGCGCCGCGGACTTTCGAAGCAGACGAAGAATTGGTCCGCCAAGTGATCGACACCAATGCAACTGCCATTCTGCGGGCGCGGCCTCTTGAGGCGTCCAAAAGCCTGATCCCCAACTTCAGATCGAACGAGGAGCGCGCTCGCGTCTATCGCGAAGCCCGTTTCCGTACGATTTGGTCACCTGAAGATCAGCGCTATTTGCAACTCCTCGGCAATGTGTATGTGGACTGGACCGAAGCACAGAAGGCGCTGCGCTACTATCGAAACGCGGGCAAGATTCAGGGTGGCAATCGTGGCCTCGCTCTCTATTACAACAACTTGGGTAATGCCTATCGCCTCGCTGGTTCACCCAAGGAAGCCGAGGCGTTTTTCATTAAGGCCCGGGATGCGGATTCGACCTTGGCCTTTACGTACAACGGGTGGGGCGACGTGTTTTGCGACCTTGCACAATCCGAATACGATCGCGGGAATCCGGGCCAAGCGCTCGAATTCTTGGATCGCGCGGCCAAGTTGTACTTGAAGTCCCTCGATCCGGTGCTTCAGGGCAAGGAAGATGGGCAGAATCGCGCCATACCTAACTACCATCTGGGTGAGGTTGCTCTTCAAAGGGCCCAAT
This sequence comes from Acidobacteriota bacterium, assembly GCA_003223295.1. Classification (GTDB taxonomy): domain Bacteria; phylum Acidobacteriota; class Terriglobia; order Acidiferrales; family UBA7541; genus Acidiferrum. The sequence continues at coordinate 2,889 of QHYM01000448.1, forward strand.
GGACCACGGAGTCGACTGGCTCTGGGAAAACCCCTGAATTAGCT
>QHYM01000449.1 GCA_003223295.1 Acidobacteriota bacterium
CCCGTAGTATCGAAGCATGTCTCGGCCGCGATCGAAAATTACCCAAACCGCCCGTATAGTCTTGGAGGGATTCGGAATCGTGATCTCATAGCGGCAATCTGTGGCAATGTTTTCCTCGGGCTCGGGAGCGACAGACGTCTGAAAAACGACACGCTGCGCAGCGGCATTTGAAGCGCAGAGCAGTATCGCACCCCATACTAACCTCAATTCTCTGGCCTCCCTAACGCTAGACGCCATATCTGACTTATAGGTTCAAGTGGATTTTTAAAAAGATCAGATCACAATTTGTTTCAAGTGATGCCTGGTCCGTGTGTTCCTGTTCCCACATTGTTCTCCATTGGACACACTTCTGTCTGGAATTCACAGGCATAAGCCCCAGTTTTTTCACCGTATCATTTGGCACGCAACTCGCTACGTCATGTCATCAGGGCTGTCGATGACTTTCCAAAACAAGCAGTTTCTACAGCTCCTTGTAATCGCGCTCGCATTAGTCACAACCTTTTTGTATAGCGTCATCCGTTACACCAAAACAGCTTTCGAAGAGATTGAGGCGCAGCGTGAACAACAAACGCAAATCACCCAGTTCAAGCAGCAGTTCGCCCGGTTCGGCGATGCGGTTGTCCGGAGGGTAGAGAGCATCGCAAACGCGGAAGCAACCCTAAGGATGGCAATGGATTTGGCCCGACCTAAAGCGGACAAGTCCCTTTATGTGCAAGATGTGATTGGGGTCGCGCAAGACCGGAATTTGGATGTCCGGTTTCCGCTTAATCATGTGCTTTCGACTGAGACGCTGACAGGTATGGTAGCCTGCAGACATTCGGTTCGACTCGGGAAATGAGAAAACAATGGTAGTGACTCAGCCGGAAAGGTACGCAATATTATTTGCAGTCTGCATCGGCATTCTCTGTGCGGCCACTTCCGAAGGCTCTAAAGGAAACACTACAGTTCTTGTTTTTGTGCATCGTAGAAACGGCTCGAAGCCCTGCGAACTTGTGCAGCGTGGGTCATTCGTGACCGCTAAGGAGTTCGCATGGGTCGAAATCGAAGGAGAGAATTCCGAAACCTACTCTCCCGAGATGGGCTCAGACGATTACTTGTCAGCTTCTCCCCCAATTTCGGGACGCGCGGCTAAGGACGCACGCAAGTCGGGTTTCGAGCTAAAGAAAGAATCCACAATCGATACTGACCTACCAAAGGTCCTTGCGTTGGTCAGGGACGCTGATTGCCCAGGTCTTCCAAGTGCAATTTCGGAAGTTGAGCAAGCGCAGGCGCTGAGACGGGCTGCGCTGCAAGCAAGAACCTACATGGTAGGCACGGATGACATCATGGCAGCATCACCGCTGAATGAAAAAGAATCTGGCCCCAAATCTGAACAGAGTACAGCCCCCAACAATCGCACCGATGGAACGGAAGCCAAGACGAAAAAGAAATTCCATGGAACTGTGGTCCTTAACATCCTCATAGGCACCGAGGGGACTGTCCAACAATCGCAGGTAGTGCGGTCTTCTTTGAACCTTGCACTGGATAAGAAAGCTGCCGAGGTAGTCTCTCGTTGGAAATTTACTCCAGCGAGAAAGAAAGGGCTGCCCGTTTCGAGCGTTATGCCCGTCGAAGTCACGTTCAACCTACAGTGAGGAAATTTGGCTTCGCCAAGAATGGCCGTCTGCTACTCGGAAATTCCACTTGCCTGTTAAGTCGCATACTCGTAGAAGTGGCCGGCCCGATTCCGCGACGGATTTCACTTGTCCACAATCGCTGTTTACCGGGACTTACCGGGAGTCACGCCGTTTGGCGAGTTTCTTGGCCGTGCCAGTGAATATCGGAAATGCATCAGCGATACGCCAAGAACACGCGAGAGTGTGAATCACAAACCTGCTGATGGTCATCTCCCGCATTGCTGCCACGATTCGTATCCGCTTTGCTTCGTCCTTGGAGCTCCAGAGAAGCATCGTGGTCCTGGGCCCTGAAGGGGTTTTTGAAGGAATGCTGTTGAGTCCGTACGCTTCGATGACGTGGGCGAAGGGCAACTCGTCAATTCCCGCGGCTCTCATGCGAATGAGGTTTTCGCCGAGCTGTACAGCCCTCATAAGAACGAACAAGACACAACCGCTTATGGTCCGGCGCTGGAGCTTCGACATCTCACGAATCTTCTCAGCCTCGTCCTTAGAACAGTGAATCAGCAGCGCTGCCCGGTTTCCCATGTACCAATGATATTAGATAATATCGAAATTTGCTAAGCCCAAACTGCTTCGATATGCTGAAGGAAGTTCGGACCTCCATGGATAGAGATTTACGCCCGCGCGCAGCCCGTTATTCCTTCGTGGCCAACGTCACACTGACAGAATTGGAATCAGGCCGGCAATCAAGAGAGCAAACCTGGGACCTGAGCCTCTTTGGATGCCATGTCGTCCCAGGGAATTGCGCGCCAACGGGAGCGCGGGTCAGAGTTCAAATCATTCATGATGGCGACGTCTTTGAAGCCCAGGGAGCAGTGATGAACTCTCGACCCATAACGGGCGTAGGAATTGCATTCATGAAGGTTGAGGAAGAGCACCGGCAGATTCTTGATAAGTGGATTGCGGCACTGACGGACAAGAAATCAGAAGACCAAGTGCACGGCTATGATTCGTACGACAGGCGAACTCTCGCGGTAAAAGGAGATGGCATTCGATGAACTGGATGGCACGCCAGACGTTTGTCGATGTCGATTGGCTAGTGGTTTCTGGCCAATTTAATACTTTGCGTGCTGGAGCGTAGGCACCTCCGGCGCCAGTTGGGGACCAGCCAAGCGATTAGTAAGGAGGCCAAGCGAAATGAAAGGGAACGTCAAGTGGTTCAATAACTCCAAGGGCTACGGCTTCATCGGTCGTGACGAAGGTCCGGATGTGTTCGTGCACTATTCGGCCATCGTGGGCGATGGGTATCGAACCTTGCAGGAAGGAGACCCGGTCGAATTTGAGATCGTTTCAGGCCCCAAGGGTCCCCAGGCCGCCAACGTCTCCAAAAACGGCGGATAAAGACCTCTGGTACGAAACTGGCCGGCAGCCTTAGCCCTCCTGCCGGCCATTTTTATTTATAAGTCAAAGGGGCTCAGGAAGTAAGGAGAGATTCGGGGAGTGGATCAGTTTCCGAGTCCGGCATCCTCCGCCGCAACTCGCAGCAAAGTAATCGAGCTTTCAAACTTCCTACAATCGGACCTCGGGGGAGTTAGAAGACAGATGTCCGGTAACCGCGGTGGTCAGGGATTGATACCGAGCCGCTCAAAAAGAGCTTTTAGGCGTAATGCCTTCTCTTCGAAGCGTGCTTGTTCGGCACTCCCGAGCCTTAGCCTAACTTCCCTTTGCCCCAAGCGTAAGTCATTGAGTTGCAAGCCTTGCTCCTGACTTCACTTGCTACAAACGCCTGGCGCCCAGGTGGGCGGCTGAGAAAACAGCGGC
>QHYM01000136.1 GCA_003223295.1 Acidobacteriota bacterium
TCTCCAAAAACTTCGGGGTCATTTTCGTTCCGCCTTTCGAATGTGAATTACGTGCGCCTGGTGTCTTACGAAACAAACGCAGGGTGACAATAGGATATGTAACGCCAATTGAGGGCGGGTCGCAGAACTCCTGTCACTGTTTTGAGTAATGAAGCGCAACGCATCCTGATTTAAAAAACTTCGAATCAACAAGTTTTAATTGCAATTTCTCGGGCAGGCTAACGCCCTCCAGCAACCGTCTCCCTTCTCCTGCAAGGATTGGCTGAACGACAAAACGATATTCATCAACCAGGCCAAGCTCTATAAGTTGTGAGGGAATATCTACACCACCGACCAAAATATTTTGCCTTGTTCTTGCTTCAACTTTAGTATTTCGTCGCGAAGGTTCGTACGAACAATCCTGGTATTTCTATCTTCAGCGGTGGCTAGTGACCGCGAAAAAACAATTTTGTTGGTGGAATCAAATGCCCGAGCAAATTCGATATCTGCTTTTGTCTCAGACTGGTTTTTGAGGACTTCGGGCCAGTAGGGAACCATCAATTGATAGGTTTTACGCCCAAAGACCTGCAGGTCAACCTCTCGCGTGAGGTGAGTAAAATATTCAAGCGTTTCTTCATCGACAAATTGTTTGGTGTGGTCGACGCAGCCATCCAGGGTCGTGTTGATCGCGAAGATTAGCTTTCTCATTGATTGTCCCGATTTCCCCGTGTTGTCTTTCGTTGTTCTGCCGCGTACTCTAGCTTGGATTCGGTTGTTCCGCTAACGGGAAAGTGGCGATAGATGTCGGAAAAGGGTCAATCTCGTAAATCCATGTTCTCAGCCCTAAACAATATGGAAGAACTGCGCCGTCTCTACGACAGCGATACGCCAGTACTGGCATATGCCTTCAAGAGGCGGATGGTCGAGGGCTGGGCGCCAGAGCACAGTCACCACCGCGGGCAACTCGTCGCACTGAGCCAGGGGTTGCTCATCGTGGAAACAGGAAACGAACGATGGATGTTTCCCTCCCAGCGTTGCGCATGGACTCCACCAAATTGTAAGCACGCGGCGCCCTCTGTCGGAGGCGCCGCTGGCTCGATGGTCGACTTGTCTCCGGAGATGTGCCGCGGACTACCCAAGACGCCTTGCATGTTCAACTCATCGGAGCTATTGTCCGCCATAGTTCATCGTATGGTCGGTTGGGACCTCCACCAACCGCTCAACACGGCGAAGAAGCACTTAATCACAACGCTTCGTGATGAGATTCGACAGCCTGACCAGCAGCCCTTGCGTTTGACCATACCAAGAGAAGAAAGACGAGCCAGAGTTGCAGATGCTCTGCTGGATGATGTTGGGGATGACCGCACGCTGGACGCTTGGGCGCATGTTGCCGGAATGGCCCGCCGTACTTTCATGCGTGCGTTTCGGCTCAGGCAGGCATGTCATTTGGCCGTTGGCGACAGCAGGCGCGGTTGTTTGCTGCCCTTGAGATGTTGGCACAAAGGGAATCTGTCACGGAGGTTGCCATCGCAGTCGGTTACGACAGCGTAAGTGCCTTCATCGAAATGTTTCGGACGATGCTGGGAACCACACCGTAGACATATTTTCGAGGCAGGCACAATGGCGCGTCACCCTTGACGCTGTCCCGGAGCGGGGTCAAAAACTCATCGCGCAGTAGCGTTCCAAGTTTCCCGAACGTCTAAGAACGCTCGTCAGCGCTCGATGGCCATGGCACCTTATATCATCGGAATGGAAATGCGCCGAGGGGGCACGAATACCGATACAAGCAATCCATGCAGGCAATGACACCACGCGTAACGGCATCTACAGTCAGTCTGCGCGCTTTCGGCTTTCAACCAAATGCCTGGCCACTCATCGAAGAACTAAGCGGTTTTCCAAACCGCCGCCCACTCGAATGGCCCTCACGGATTACATTTCAGTGCGATTAACTCTTATCTGCGTGACATTGCTGAGACAGCGCTACAGCAAACAATCTACGATTTTGGCAAGCAACTCCACCCGCTTTCGGCTTTCGACCGAAGTATGGGTTTTCATCAATAGGCGGGAACCGATCGGAACACTTTCGCTGTTATTTCGCTATGGGGAAAATTCGGGGGACTCTGCGCATGCGCAGCCACATTTCTGTACATCGTGCCACTACCAAGTATTTTTCTAACTCGTTTGTTTTCAAAAGCGAGATTGAAAAGGAAGGACTTCCAAGAGATAGTACGCCTGACTTGGGCGCAGGAGGTTTCCGGTTCAAATCCGGACGCCCCGACCACTAAGTGCCATGATCTGCGACTTCGCCGGAAATGAGAAAAACGCCCAGGCCTAATACCTGCGGCACTCTGCATTCCTGAAGCGTTGAAAAGTTCTATCGTTTGCAATCTAGGAGTTCCCTTTTCGAGTCTTTCCAGCAGTCGCACAGGATTCTCCTCGATGGCCGATGACAACACCCCGGTCCGCGAACCGAACGAATAGAGATGGGCGCAGGTGTTCCTTAACTTTGTGCAATTCTACGGAGTGACAGTGGTTGCCTTGCCGGAGTAGCGCACCACCCTGTCTGGCTTGTTCTCGGCCTGTATGCCAACGCCGTGATTCCCGGAAACAAAAATGATCTGAAAGCCTCGCTCAGCCAGCATCCCCGGAAATTCACCCTTGCGTTCGCCGATCGTTAAGGTTTGCTTCGCATCGTCCCAGTGAAACCCAATGGTGGCGCACACTCCCTTTTCATAGTTGTAGCCGTCGTTTTCGTCTTCATAGAGTGTGAAATCTCCATCCGCGCCACGATAGACGCGCAGTTCGATCGGATCCTCCGGCTTCTCGTTGGACCATTCCTTTTCCGGCCCCATGGGAACGATGGAACCCGCACGCACAAACAAAGGCAGCCTCTCCAGAGGTGCACTTGCATCGATCGTGCGCGGGCCTTCCACTGAAGCTCCGCTCCAAAAGTCATACCACTTCGCTTTGGGCAGATAAACGCGCCTTGAATTCACGCCCGGATCGGTAACGGGGTTTACGAGAAACACAGGCCCAAACATAAATTGGTCGCCAATCGTGGCCGTTCGCGTGTCCGTCCGGAAATCCATCACCAGCCCGCGCATCGGAGTATAACCCTGGCTCGTTGTCATCCACGCGAGCGAGTAGATGTACGGGAGCAAGCGGTAGCGGAGAGTGTCGTAGTTGACCAGGATTTTTTGCGCTTCCGGGCCATACGACCACAATTCATTCTGATTGGTGGAACGCGTCCCGTGAACCCTCAGAATTGGGTTAAATGTGCCAAACTCAAACCAGCGAATAAACAATTCGCGATATTCCGGATCATCCGGATTGCCGGAAACAAATCCGCCGATGTCCGTCGTCCAATACGGAAGCCCGGACATTGAATAGTTCAGTCCAGCCGGGATCTGCTTCTTAAAGAAAATCCAATCGGAGTTCACATCCCCGGACCAAACCGCGGCTGCGTTGCGCTGTGAGCCCGCAAAAGCCGAGCGCGAGAGAATAAAAACGCGCTTCTTGTCCGATTCCCTGCGCTGGCCCTGGTACACCCCGCCCGTGGTCATCAGGGGAAACGCGTTCGCGTACCGTGCTCCGTTTCCGAGATAAGTCTTGTTTGTGACCAGGAGGTTGGTCTCCCGATCCTCTGTCTCCGGCTCTGTGGTGTCCAACCACCATGCATCAACGCCGATTTTGAAGAGCGCCTGGTCCATCAGATTCCAATAATACTTTCGTGCTTCGGGATTAAACGCATCGTACAACGCCATTCCTGCGGGGTGGAAAGCCGCTACCTTTGTCTTGTCGATAAGCAAGCCGCGCTTGTCCATGTCTTCGTAGGTTTTTGTTCCAGGACGAATGTAGGGCCAGAAAGAAATCATCAAATGAAAATTGTTTTTATGGAGATCGTTGACCATCCCCGGAGGATCGGGGTAGCGCGCCTTGTCGAATACCGGTTCGCCCATGGTGTACCACCAGAACCAGTCCTGCACGATGCTGTCCGCAGGAATGTGGAGCTGACGGTATTTGTGAGCCACGCCGAGCAACTCTTCTTGCGTGTTGTACTTGTTCTTGCATTGCCAAAATCCGTAGGCCCACTTGCCGAAAAGCGGCGGCGCACCGGTCAGTTCTCGGTATCCGCCGATGATTTTGTCAAACTCAGGCCCGTAGAGAAAGTAGTAGTCCACTTCGTCGGCTACTTCCGAACTGAGGTAGAGCGCGCTGAGGAAACGATTGTTGAAGCGGCTCCGCGAGGTGTTGTTCCAGAAGATGCCGTAGCCGTTGCTCGACAAGACGAACGGGATGCTGATGTTCGTGTTGTCCTGCGAAATATCCACTGCTTCGCCGCGATAATTCCAAACGCCGGCCTGATGCTGCCCAAGCCCGTAAAACGATTCATATGAGCCCCACAGCTTAGAGAAAAGCTCCGCGTGGTAGGTCTGCTCTCCATTCACAACGGCCCGAGTCATGTTCACTTCGGTTTGCTGGAACAGGGTCTTGCCGCTGGCATCCCGGAAGGTAACGCTACTATCCTTGCGCGAGACGATCTCTTTGATTTGCGCAGTGCTTAGCACGATCGCGTCATCGGAAGATTGCAGCTCCCACTTCGTGGCAGGCCAACGGTCTTTGATCACCACAAGCTCGGGGCGGGTCGGAACCGCAGGAGTCGGTGAATAGCGCACGCGGATGATTGAGTCGGAGCAAACCTGCAGGCGCATCACGCCGCTCTGCAGTGTCAGCCGAACTCCATCGGACTCGCGCTGCATTGAGACGACAGGATTCAAAGGGTTCCATTGCGAACACGCGATTCCGGGAAAACAGATACATGCACATACGTAAGAAAGCAGAATACTCAAGCCGCAGAAGCGCCGCCTTGAGTGGAACTCGACAGCGTGGTAGTTGTGAAAAATCATTGGCCGAGCTCGCTTTCGTGTGAAAGACGATGGAAAGCTTGATCACGAGAAAATCGAGAACATGCTGCCGCTCACAACTCGGAAATCGCGTGACGACCGTAAGCACTTACTGAACTTTTGCGCAGTGATTGTGCGCCCGCAGGCGCACAGATTCAACAACTGCTGGTTCCTGCCCGTACAGCGGCGGCAAACCGAGCCGTTATTTTGAAGCCGCAATCCGGCTCTTCACGGATAACTGACACATGAAGCACGCCGCTTCGGCAAGTGCGTAGTCCTCACGTTATACTGGAGAGGTGAATCGAGAAGGAATTGGGCTGCAGAAGGAGGCTCCTCTGACGGAGCCGCGTGTGGGGGGCTCGATTCTCTCCATCGATTATGGGCGGGAGAGAATGGGGCTGGCGATTGCGGATGCAAACGCGAAAGTGGCCCAGCCGCTGAGCACCATGGAACGAATCAACCGAAATGAGGACATGCGGCGCTTGCGCGAACTGGTGCGCGAGCATAGCGTAAGGCAGATTGTCGTTGGATTACCACTTAAGCTGGATGGAACACGCGGTGAGATGGCGGAAGAAGCGGAGCGTTTTGCCCGCCGCGTCCGGAAGCAAATTGGCGTGCCGGTGGATATGGTCGACGAACGGTTGACGAGTTGGGAAGCGGAACGTTTACTCGAAGAAACTCAGGGAAGATTCCTTCACGTCGAAAAATCGGGCGGAGCCAGGAAGCAGAAGAGAGCTGCGGAAAGACTGACCGTGGATGCCGTCGCCGCCGCCGTGATTCTGAAAGAGTACCTCGAGCGGCAAGGGCAACCGGCGGGACAGCGTTGAGATTCGAAAAAACGTGAACGCGAGGCGGGATTGAAATATTTCCTGTACCTGATTCTTGCAATCGTGCTGGCTGCGGGAGGCTATGCGGCGTGGATGTGGTACAGCATCACGCAACCCTACCAGGACTTCCCGAAAGAGGGCGTGTTTGTTGACGTGCCCCACGGCGCGTCGCAGCGGTACGTCGGCTATCTACTGAAACGCAACGGAGTGGTGCGCAGCAAGCTGGCCTTTGAGATTTACGCTCGGCGTCATCCCAAACGCACGCTGCAAGCCGGCGAGTATTTCTTCGATCATCCAATGACCGGGCGCGAGGTTTTCTGGAAAGTTGCCGCCGGCCAAATCTATGAGCAGCCTTTCATCGTGCGCGAAGGCGAAACCATATTTGATATCGCGCGCGACCTCGAAGCCGGTAAGTTCATGCCTGCGGGCGACTTCCTCTTTGCGGCCAGTGATCCGTCTTTGATTCGCGATTTCGCGCCCGAGGCCAGAACGCTCGAAGGATTCCTCTTCCCCGCGACCTACGAGCTTCCTCGGCATCCCGTGGCCAGCGAGTTGACCGCACAAATGGTCCACAAGTTCAAAGACGAGTGGAAAACCATCGCCTCTTCCGATCCGCCCCCCCAAACGGTCTCGAGTGGACGAGAGATTCCGAAGGCATCACACGATTCGAAAGGGCAAGCCAATTCGAATGGAGCTGCTGGCTCAGCCAGCCACGGCCCACGTCTGCAAATGGTAACGCTCGCTTCGCTGGTCGAGCGCGAAACACCCAAGCCGGAAGAGCGCCCCATGGTGGCAAGCGTTTTCGGTAATCGCTTGCGCAAAGGAATGCGGCTGCAGTGCGACCCCACGGTGATTTACGGCATGGAGCGCCTGGGACAATACAAAGGCACACTCTCTGGAAAAGATTTAAGCTTCGATTCGCCGTACAATACCTACGAACACGGCGGGCTCCCTCCCGGCCCGATTGGGAATCCCGGAGAAGCATCGTTGCGTGCGGCTTTGCATCCGGCGGAGACTAGTTTCTTGTACTTTGTGGCGAACACCCAGGGCGGCCATTTTTTCAGCTCCACACTGGCGGAGCACAACAGAAATGTGGTGAAGTACCGGAGGCTGCTGGCAGGGCTTCCGGCGGATCCGCCGCCTCCTCCTCCACCGCCACCCAGCGCGAAAAAACGGCAAGCCAAGCCGTCGGCGCACGCGCAGAAGCAGCACAAAGGCAAAGCTCAATGACCCAGGACCTCAAGAACAAGAAAGCGCTAATCCTGGAAACCGCTCGCGAGATCAACGCGCAAAAATGGACCCCCGCCGAGATCGAGCAATTGCGCCTGAGGCTCCTTGCAGAACACGGTGAGGCCGGCAAGACCGGCGGGGAGTACATCGCCGACGTGTTAAAGGACGCGGGGCATCGAGTGCTGCTTTCGCTGCAGGAGGAAGCCGAAGACCAATACGAAGAGGAATTTGAAGATTTGCTGCACTTCAAAACACTGGGGGACGCGGAAGTCAGCATCATGCGGCTGGATGAGTTGATGCGAAAGTTTCGCGCGCATGGCGAGAAAGCCGCGGTGGGGCGCGTGCTGGAGGTGGCCCGGCTCGGCAAACGCCGCGCGGAGATGATCGCGCGCAATCACAAGGTGGAGCCGCAGAAACGTGAAGAGAAGCTTGAGATTGCCAGTTGGTTTCGCATCTGGCTGGAAACGCCGGACGCCTTTTTTGACTGGCTGGATGTGCGCAAGCAATCGCCTGAATTTCAAGGAAAGTTTCCCCTCTCCGAGGATGAAGAATGAGCACTCCCGGCGTTCCGGCCATGGGCAGCGGCGCGCTCGAACTTCCTCCTTACTCCCTGGACGTACAAGCGCTGGACCTCGGCAACGAAGTGAAGGCCGTGGGACTCGAATTGGTGGAAACCGAAAGCCGCGAGCCGGTGCGCGGAAAAGAGGCCGCGGAGATTTGGTCCGAGATGTTTCCCGCGCTGGCAGGAAAAGAAGCCTTTGCCGTGGATTTCTTCAGCCACCTCGATCGCGTTCGGGAATTCTGCAAGATGCGGCAAATCGCATGGCGGGAAGCGGCGGAACGGTGAGTGGTGATTTCATCGCCAAGCACCGAAGAGTTGCGGAAACTCCTCGAGCGCTTCGAAAGCGAAACTTTCGGCATTCGCGTAGGAAACGCTGCGCAAACCGCTGATGTCGCGCTGGAAGGCGATCTGTCAAAGCGAGGCTTGGATGCCTATCAGCAGGCTTACACCCGCTATACGTTTTGTGCCGTTTGCGAGCCCCAGGATGGCTGGGTAACGATTCTGAGCGAAGCCCTTTGGGCCAGTGAAATCATCCGGCGTTTGCGCCCGGCTGTGCAAAGATTCGATGTCCACATTGCACGGCCGAATTGATTGCCATTTTCAACCCCGTTCTGGGTAGTGGGTCAGTTTGAATTTTCCTGATCGTGATAATAGGAGTCAAAATTCAAACTGCAGCGCTACCCCGTTCTGCTTCGAATTGACGGGCATCCGACTGGTTGTTAGATTGCTTCATTTGACTAGGGGAGTGCGGAACTTATTGATGCGATGTGTGCAGACATGCCTGTTTCTGGCGACACTGGCGGCGGTTTCTTGCGGCTGCCACGGCCGAACCATCACGGGACGCACCGTTGTTCCGCAGGCGGAGAGGCCTGTGGCCAAGGACGCCACGCGCGAGGAGTTGCTTGCCGCATACAATGCGATTGCCCGGAACACCAAAACGCTCAACGCCACCGTGGAACTGAAGCCCACTGCCGGGTCGCGCTACAGCGGGGTCATCGATGAGTATCACGAAGTGAAGGCCTTTTTGCTGGCGGCGCGCCCAGCGGAAATCCGCATGATTGGGCAGGCGCCGGTGATCGGGAAAACGGTATTCGATATGGCCAGCGATGGAGATACCTTCCGCGTGTCGATTCCCTCGAAAAACAAATTCCTGGTGGGCTCCGTGGCCAGCGAAAAAAGCAGCGCCAAACCCATCGAGAATCTGCGGCCGCAGCATTTACTGGACGCCCTGCTTTGGCCCGAAATTCGCAAGGAAGAAGCCGTGACCCTGCGCGAATTCAATAACGAACTGGGGCGTTACTACGTGCTCACCGTTTTGCGCGGCGGTTACCAATTGGAGGTCCTGCGCGAAATCTGGTTCGACCGTTCGAATCTTCAGGTGTCGCGCATACAAACCTTCGGACCGAAAGGTACATTGCTTTCGGATGTTTCCTTCGCCGATTGGCAGCCCTTGGATAACCCAGTGCCACAAAACGGCGCTGTGTCGTCAACGCTTTCACCCACCTCCACGGTAACTTTTTCTTCGCGGACCATCAGCATCGATCGGCCACACGATGATTACAAGCTGGAATTGCAGGTAACAAAGATTGCCGTGAATGAAGAAATTCCTGCGGACCGTTTCAAACTCGAGCAGCCCGCCGGCGCAGAATTGGTGCGCGTCGGCGAGACCCCGGAGAACAAGCCCACGGAGACCAAACCATGATGGGCGAACTCATTCTCCGCAACCTGCTGCACCGCCCGATGCGCACGCTCATCGGGGCGATGGGCGTTGCCGTCGAAGTTGCTCTTGTAATCCTTATCGTCGGCCTGACCAGCGGCCTGCTGACCGAAACGGCGAAGAGAATCGAAGGCATCGGCGCGGACATTATGCTGCAGCCGCCGGCAGCATCCATCATCATCAATTTTAGCGGCTCGCCAATGCCCACGAAGATTGGCGAAAAAGTTGCCGAACTGAAATACGTGCGCGATGTCGCGCCCGCATTGCTTCAGTTCAACTCCAGCGGCGCGGTGGAAACGATTTGGGGCATCGACAAGGACAGTTTCCGCGCCGTCTCCGGCGGATCTGTCTTCATTGCGGGTCACGACATGCAAGGCCCGGACGACTTGTTGGTGGACGACTGGGCCGCCAAAGCCAAAAACTTAAAAGTCGGAGACGCCTACAATGTACTGAACCACGACTGGCATGTTGCTGGCATTGTCGAGCACGGCAAAGGAGCGCGGCTTTTCGTGCCACTAGACACTTTACAGGGACTAGTCGCCGCGCGTGACAAGGCATCCATCTTTTTGGTGAAATGCACGCGCCCTGAACACACCGACGACGTCATGGACGAAATGCGGAAACTCCTGCCCGGCTACACCGTGCGGCCCTTGAAAGATTTTCTTTCGCTTATGACCTCGACAAATATTCCCGGGCTGCAGTCATTCATCAACGCGATGATTGCTCTCGCCGTCTCCATTGGTTTGCTGGTGATTTTTCTAACCATGTACACCACGGTGATCGAACGAACGCGGGACATCGGCGTGCTGAAATCTCTTGGAGCCAATCACTGGTTCGTTATCCGATCGCTGCTCACGGAATCCGCGGCGCTTTGCGTGCTGGGCGTGGCTGCTGGCGTCGGGTTGAGCTACCTCGTGCGCGCGGGGTTCCTCTGGAAGTTCCCCACGCTGTCGATCCTAATCACGACGGATTGGATTTTTCGCGCGGGCGCGATTGCGTTGGCGGGAGCAATGCTCGGCGCGAGCTATCCTGCATGGATGGCTAGCCGAAAAGATGCGGTGGAGGCTTTGTCTTACGATTAGAAACCAGAAAGTGTAACGCAGAGGCGCGGAGTTCACGGAGAAGAAAAGAAAGGACCGCGGAGTGCGCGGCATGGCTAGGCACGGATGGCAATCGCAGCTACAATAACGGAACCTGCGGAAAGCTTGATCCTCCAGGGAAAAAAGAGCGTGGAGCCGATACTCAGGACCGAAAATTTATGGAAGCTGTACCGCGCGGGCAAAGTGGAAGTACCAGCCTTGCGCGGCGTGAATTTCGAAGTCCTGCCTGGAGAATCGGTCGCGGTCATGGGGCCGTCGGGATGCGGCAAATCTTCGCTCCTTTATGTGATCGGCGGGCTGGCCCAAGCGTCGCGCGGCAAAGTTTTGGTCGACGGCAATGACCTCACGGCGCTGACCGATGCGGCCCGCACCAAACTGCGCCGCCACAAAATCGGTTTCGTTTTCCAGCGCTTCAATTTGCTTCCCACACTCACGGCCAAGGGCAATATCGCCATCGCGCAGTTCATTCATGGCGACGGATTCGACCCCCACCGCTTCGACGTGGTGACGCAAATGCTCGGCTTGGGCGGGCGTCTCCATCACAAGCCATCGGAACTTTCCGGTGGCGAGCAGCAGCGCGTCGCTATCGCGAGGGCGATCATCAACGAACCAAAGATTTTGCTGGCCGACGAACCCACCGGGAACCTGGATTCCAAAAACTCGGAAATCGTGTTACAGATGCTCCGGCAATTGAACAAAGAACTTGGCCAGACCATCGTGATGATTACACACAATCCGGAAGCCACCACTTACTTCGATCGCGTGGTGCACATGCGCGACGGCGTCATCGTCGACGGAGTCCCTGCAGACTGACATGGCAAGCCTGGGACGGATTCTCTCGAAAACGTTTTTCTGGTCGTACGAGCGCGGCACGTGGCAATACGACGTGGCAGTAATCCTCATTTTGGTGTTCGTGCTGCTTACACCGCGAAACTGGTTCCGCGACCTCCCCGAGGGCGGAGGCCCCGGCGCTGCCGGCCAGGTGCAGCTCCTGTCGAAAGAGGGAAACCGGCAGATCTATCGCGTGGATGCCCGCATTCTGGCGCCGCCCAAGTTTGCTTTGCAGAGCGACCTCCACTCGGCTTTGCAGCAGGCGCTGCCGGAATTGCACAACGGCAACTTCTCGATTTCCAAAATCGCGCCCCTGCGCGACGACCAGGGCATGGTGATTGCCTATCAGGTGGAGATCCGGCATTAGTAGCGTTTCTAAACTAAAGTTATTCCATTGGAATCACGAAACGTCGCACCGGATTCGTGCATCTCTTTATATATGTTAGGATTGCGGGACCCTCTATGAGGCACAAACTGTTCGTTCCGTCGAGAATGGGCCTGAGGTGTGCCCTGTTCTGCTTTGCGCTGGCAGCGCTTGGCTGCCTTGCGGGCGAATTCCCGGCGCTGCATGCTCAAGCGACCGCGCGCTGGACGATTGAAGGCGTGCTCGGAATGATGGACAAGTCCGCGCAGGACTTCCACACGCTGACCGCTGACCTCGAACACACCAAGTACACCGCGGTGGTGAAAGATACGTCCACGGAAACCGGACACATCTTCGTACGGCGCGACGAAAAGATGCGCATCGAAATCACCAAACCCGATCCGCGCACGATTCTGCGCGAGGGCGATAACCTATTCGTGTTCAACCCCAAAATCAACCGCGTGGAGGAATACAACCTGGGCAAGAACCGCGCGATGGTCGATCAGTACGTGCTGCTGGGCTTCGGCACCAAGGGCGAAAACATCAAAAAGGGCTACCTGGTTTCCGTCATCGGCGAGGAAGATTTCGACAGCAAGAAGACGGTGGTTCTGGAACTGACCCCGAAGTCGGACGAGATTCGCAACCAGATCAGCAAGATTCAAATGTGGGTCGACGAAGCTTCCTGGCTGCCAGTGCAACAGAAGTTCTTCGAGGCCGGCTCGGGCGATTACTTCCTCTTTCACTACACCAACGCAATGAAGAACCTGAAGGTC
The DNA here is from genome assembly GCA_003223295.1 of Acidobacteriota bacterium. Classification (GTDB taxonomy): domain Bacteria; phylum Acidobacteriota; class Terriglobia; order Acidiferrales; family UBA7541; genus Acidiferrum. The sequence goes on from QHYM01000136.1 coordinate 12,288, forward strand.
GGCGACGGCCAATTCAAGCAGGACTGGCCGAAGAGCGCGACGCGCGTCAAACCCCGCGGGTAAGTTCCCTCCAAGTTCCAGCCCCTAGGCCTCTCACTTTGCCGCGCTTTTCCGGATAGAATTGTCTTTGCGCCTGTTCTATCTTGTCCTTATGAACATGATCATGAGCAAGACAATAAGCAATACAATGAGCAGCACAATGAACGGGACCATGCATATGACACACGCATCAACGAATCGCACCCCAGCCATCACGCAGCACGCCGCCGCGCGCTACTGGCGCGCCACGCGTGCCCGCGATCCTCGCGCCGACGGCACTTTCGTTCTCGCCGTGCGCTCGACGCACATCTATTGCCGCCCGTCGTGCCCGGCGCGCCGGCCCCTGCGCCGCAACGTCACTTTCTTCCGCACGCGCGAAGAAGCTGAAAAACACGGCTACCGCCCCTGCCTGCGCTGCCGCCCCAATGAGATTTCCGGCCCCGTCGCGCTCGTCCAGCGCGCCGCTGATCTTCTCGCGCAGTCTTCTGAAGAAAATCTCAGTCTTCACGAACTCGCAGCAACGCTTGGCGCCACGCAATCCACACTGCGCCGCGCCTTTCTCCATGTCACAGGCCTCAAGCCCCGCGAACTCGCCGAAGCCCTTCGCCTCAAGCGCTTCAAAGCGCTCATGCGCGCGGGCAAGAGCATCACCGATGCGCTCTACGAAACGGGCTACGGCTCGTCCAGCCGCGTCTACGAACGCAGCAATGCGCAGCTTGGCATGACGCCCGCCACGTATCGCAAGGGAGGACTCGGCATGAAACTCGGCTACACCATTGCAAAGTCGCCGCTCGGAAAAGTTCTCGTTGCTGCCACCGGGCGCGGAGTTTCGGCGGTCTACCTTGGCGACGACCAAAGCAAGCTCGTCGCGGAGCTTCGCGAAGAATATCCGCGCGCCGAAATTGCCGCCGCCACGAACTCGTTCGAGCGCTGGGTCAAGGAAGTCATGCAGCGCATCGAGGGCCGCCCGCCCCACTTCGAGCTTCCCCTCGATCTTCAAGCCACCGCGTTCCAGCGCCGCGTTTGGAAAGAGTTGCAGCGCATCCCGCGTGGCCGCACGCGCACCTATTCACAGGTCGCCCGCTCGCTCGGCCAGCCAAAGGCTGTCCGCGCCGTGGCTCGCGCCTGCGCTACGAATCCCGTCTCCATCGTCGTGCCCTGCCATCGCGTGGTTCGCCAGGATGGCGCGCTCGCCGGCTATCGCTGGGGCCTCTCGCGCAAGGAACAACTCCTCGCTTCTGAACGCTCCGCCACTTAGCATCGCAAAGCCGTCATTTCGAGCGAAGCGAGAAATCTCTCTTCGCTTTTGGTGAATTCGTACCGCCAGCTTCTAGCCGGCGTCTTGCTCCTGCAGAGCGCGGGCTTCAGCCCGGCTGTTCACTCTTCCTAGCGCCCCGCCGCGCGTCATCCCGCTTGCCCTGAGCACCGAAGGGAACCCGGTCGCGTCGTTGGCGAACGGGGGGTCAGGGGTCTGCTTTTTCCCACCTCTACTACCGCCGAGATTCCGGCGGCACCAAGTTGTTCGCCCGGTAGTACACGACTAATTGCCCGAAGTGCTCGCTGCTGTGCTCAATGCCGCTGACCCAGATGTAGGAAACGTGAACCACATGTTTCCCGGTTTCCCACCCAAATGGCATGGTTTGGTCCAATCCCGCGTCGCCCTGCTGCTTGATCACGGCCGCGCCGTCCGCCACAGCCTGTTCGAGCAGCTTCACCACGTCAGCCTTGGTTTTGTAAACGTCCCGCGACGGATTTTCAAAATCCTTCCCGAAGTAGGGTCCGGCTTTGGTTCCGGAGATCTTGCCAATCAAATAGTAATCAATGGCCGCAACGTGCAGGAGATTTTGCGCAAACGTGCGCTGGTCTTTCTGCGCTTTGAAGTCGTACTTGTCTTCCGGAAAATCCTTGGCCATCGCAATCAGCTTGTTGCCGATTTGGTTCCACCACTCAAGTGTCTCGTCCGCCCGGGAACGCACAGCAGCCGGAGCCTGATTCTGCGCCTGGCCCTGACCGTAAACACTTGTTCCCGCGCCGGCAAGCAAAGTGACCGCAACCAGCACAAGCACAAACCACGTCAAAGACCGCTTCATCACGAATCCCCCCTTTTGCATTGGCAATCAATTTTACTTTCCCCGGCTCGCCGGCGGCACAATCCCGTTCATGCGCAGGTATTCCACCATCTGCCCGTAGTGATCGTAGGCATGAGCCACACCGAATGTAGCCAAGCGCAAGCGCGTCGACTTGCTGTTCCCCGGGTTCTGCAACATATTCTCCGCCGTCAATGTAGCCGCGGCCTTGTGGCCTAGGGCAAACGAATCCTTCAGGAACTTGATGATGTCCGCTTTGCTTTTCAACTCCGCAGGACCGTTCCCGTCCTTTATGTTTTCCGGCACCGTATCTCCCGTAAGCGGCGACCAGATGAAATAGTTGGAAGAGGCGACATGCTTCACCTGCACTGCAAACGTGCGCACGCCCTTGTAGTCGTCGCCTGGAATGTTCAAGCTTTCAGGAGTGAAGTTGAACTTCTCTTCCGGCATAGCTTCCGCGGCGTCCACCACTTGCTTTTCAATCGTGCTAATCTCCCGGTCCACCGCGGAAGCCACGGTTGGCGAGGGCTGCTGCGATGCTTGCGTCTGAGACGTAGTCGCGGTTGCCGCACCCTGTATGCTTTGTCCCCAGGCGGCCACGGCGAAAATGATCACTGCCAACAGCAAGAAGCTTCGCATTCGTTTCATTTCGATTGAGCCTCCTTAATTGTTTAAACCCAAAGCAATGGATTTTCAGGTGTTGTGATCGGCTACAGATTAAGCGCACCCCGCCCCCGCTTAGACGCTGGAAACGGTAACTCGTTTTATGGAAGCAGTTGCTCGCCTCCGAACGCTCCGCCACCTAGCGTCACGCTTCTTCTGTTGTAGAGGCCGGGCTTCAGCCCAGCTTTGTCCCCATTCCCGCAGGGGCACGATTTATCGTGCCTGTTCCCGCGCCAGTGCCCCGGAGCGTTGCCCAGGTTCACGGTTTCTCTCCGATCCTATGGCCACAAATGTCTGTTGTAGAGCAGCGGCCTTTTAACCAGAAAAGCCCATCCTCCCCACGGTCCACTTCCCACCGCACCCGCGAGCCGTAACACTTTGAAAACAGCCGCATGTCGTTGAGCGCGCTGCCATTTGTATAAATGTTTGCACTGTTCGCGCGCGGAATCGTCAGTCCTGACTCGTGCGGGCCGATGCTGGGCGATATTGGTCTGTCTGCTATTCCTCTGCTACGGTTTCGTTTTCTTAGTGCGTTTCTCTTTATAGTTCAGCTACGCGCGGGAGCGCGATGCGGGGCGGTGATAACCAGGATGACTGCTGTGAGGATGACGACCGCGGCAACGACCGTGCGCAGCGAGATGGTTTCGCCGGCAATGAGCCAGCCAAGAAAAAGCGCCACGACGGGATTCACGAACGCGTAGGTGGCCACGCGTGTGGCTGTGCTCTTCTGCAAAATGTAAATGTACGCACTGAGGCCGATGCCTGACCCAAATACGATCAGGTAGGCCAGCGCGACCCAGGAGCGCGAAGAGACGGCGGTAAAATGAAAATTGCGAAATTCTCCGGTGAGAAGACCGGCAAGGAGAAGGACCACGCCGCCGGCGACGCTTTGCATGGCGACTCCAAGCATGACCGAGCTGGGCATGCCGCCATGTTTCGAGTAGAGAGAGCCGCAGGCCCAGGAGAGCGAAGCAATCACCAGGACGGCGGCGCCGCGCGGATCCACGCGGCCCGAGCCGCCCAGATGCGCGGGCCCGACCAGGAGGACCATGCCCGCAAAGCCAAGGACAAGACCGAGCGCCACTTTGGGTACGGGCCGGTGGCCGCCGGGACGAAGCCAGTCCACAATCACCAGCCAAAGGGATACGGTCGCGACCAGAAGAGCGGTAATGCCGGACGGCACGGTCTGCTCGGCCCAACTCACGCCGCCATTGCCCACAAAGAGCATCAGAAAGCCAATGACGGCGGCGGTTTTCCAATGCGCAGCGGTAGGCCGAGCCCCGGTTTTCCAGCGCAGGACAGGATAGAGCAGAATTCCGGCGGTAATGTGCCGAAGTCCGGCCAGCATCAGGGGAGGGACAGACTCGACGCCGATGCGGATAGCCAAATACGTCGAGCCCCAGAGGAGGTAGACGGCGGCAAATGCCGCCAGAACGAGCGGGGTCGCCCCAGAGGAAGCGTGGGGCGAAGGGACGCGAGTCCCCGTAGCCTTGGAAGTGGCAATTGGGGTAGTGGTCGTGGACATAGTTTGGCGCCAGGCTCTACAGATAACTGGGACTGGAGGACAAATCCATCCGAAAAGGATCAACAAACCATCCACAATTCGATGGAGAATCCAATCTATTTACGAATAGCTGGGGAGCGCCAAAACGTCGAGCACCATATTGGTTGGGCTTTCGGAAGAGGAATCCACAGAATGTTGTGGGCGAGTTTACGTACTATTACCAAGTGTTGGAGGATAAGACACTTCCGCCTTTTTCCACAGGTTGACTTCGACTTTTGGAAATGCGATTTTAGCGTGCCACGCCGCACTGGCGTGGACGGGGCAAATCCAGAAAGTCAGATCGTTGCAGCAGTTGCAGTAGCTTGTTGGGCCCAAGCCAGCGCGAGTAAAATTTCGTCTCTGAGGGGCGAAATGAGCGCGACGAAATGCGCAATTCCAGCCGAAGGCTGGCCAGACATGCCGCTCGCGAAGCCGCAGCAAGCGGCGGCGAGGCCGCATGTTATGGCGGAACTGCAGCGCACGCTTGCCTTGCGCGTGGTTCCCCTGCTGCGGTCTTCTCTGCCACGGCAGTTCGTGCGCGTGCCAACGCATGCCGTGGGCGTGCATCCCGAACAGCGCCAGCACCCGCGAGCCAAGCTGAGGCTGCCGATGCGCCTTCGCGCGGTGGGAGGTGTGCCGGAGGAATATCCCGTTACGCTTGTAATGCGCAACATCAGCTCGACGGGCATCTATTTTCTAAGCCCCAAGGCAGTTGCTGTGGGGACGTCGATTGAGCTGGAGGTGATTCTGGTTAGCAAGCCCATGGGCCGTGGAAGCGTAGTCATGAGCAGCCGCGCGCACGTATGCCGCACCGAGGCTGCTGCCATGCCGGGTTGGTATGGATTAGCAGCGTCCTTCGACGACGTCCAGTTTGATCACGATGACGATATGCCTTCGCGATTTTTGAAGCCGTAGTTCCTCTGCCATTCCTTCGAATCGTTCCTTTCAGGTAAGCTGGGTTGTGCTCGCCGATGCGGGCACTTCTGCTTGGACACGCCCCTCTCCGCAACATTCTTGACCATGGCCGACAGAAAATCTCTGCTACTCTGAGGCGCGATGGCGGCGAGGCAGAAAACGTGTTTGCAGGGCGTGCTGTTCGATTGGGATGGCACGCTGATCGATTCGTACCGCGCGGACGCTTCCGCGTATCTGGCGATGTTCAAAGAAATGGGAATCGCGTGGGGCATTAAAGAATTGGAGAGGCACTATTCCCCGAACTGGTATCAGGTATATCGCGCGGCGAAGTTGCCGCGGAGACTTTGGGATGACGCGGACCGGGCGTGGCGCGCGCACTATGCGAAACACAGGCCGCGATTGATTTCCGGCGCGCGGCGCGTGCTGGAGACGATTCGAACGAAACACCTCCTGGGCCTGGTTACGAGCGGTGATGGCGACCGGGTCGCGCGTCAGTTGCGCGAGTTTCGCTTGACGAGGCTTTTTTCGGCGCGCGTTTGCAGCGGCGATACGCTGAAGAAAAAACCGCATCCTGCGCCGCTGCGTCTCGCGCTGCGGCAAATGGATCTGGAGGAGGCTTGCTGCGTCTATGTTGGCGATGCGCCGCAGGACGTGGAAATGGCGCGGCGCGCAGGCGTGCTGGCGATCGGAGTGCTCGGGCCCTTTCCGACGGAGAAACGTTTGCGCGCGGCGCGGCCGGAGTTTCTGCTCGGCTCGCTCGAAGAATTGCCGGACATGCTGAACCGGCTGCGGAACGGATCGAAGTAGTTTTCAGTTTTTAGTTGTCAGTTCTCAGTCTTCAGTTCTCAGTTCTTGGCTCTTGTTTTGGAGCGAAAAGCAGATCCCTCGCTCCGCTCGGGATGACACTCACGGAAGTTTTCAGCTGACTGTTAGGGATTTGCAGGAGCGGAAGGGTTCCTCGGGGCGGTGGCTTGCGGTGTAGCGGGAAGCGGCTTGAAATCGGTCCACTTGACGACGATTCGCAGGGGAATTTGCTGGCCCTTCAAATCCGCGGTGGCGTCCGCGCGAGAATAGTTCGGGAACCAGTATTTTCCTTCGACGTTTTCGCGATAGGTTTCGAACAGGTTAAAAGGCAAGTCCTTGATACTCTGCACGGGGCCGAGATCGGTCATCCACTGGCCGTAGGTCTTCACGACCTCAAGGTATTTCGCGTCCACCCACACGACGCCCTCGAAATACGCCTTCTGGCGATCGACGGTCTTGGGCTTCACCTGAAAAATGTAGCAGTCGACTTCGTCCACTTGCTCTTTGCCCAGATACTTCAAGTTGTATTTCGCAAGCTGGGTGGTGGTCAGGGGGAACGCGGGAATGCGCTGCAGGCCTTCGAGATCTTCCGAGCGGAGATAGAAGTGCTGCAGGGTGGATTGCGGGCGCTGCACGACTTTTTCGTAGAGTTTGCCGTCGGGGTCGCGCGCGGGCTCCATCACCAGCACGTATTCGCCGGAAGGCTTGCCGTCCGGACCAAATTCCTCGATGCGAATGGTCTTTTTGTAAGTGAAATGCGTGCGCGTGAGAAGATACTCGTCTTCCTTCTGGGAAAAGCGCTTGATGATTTCAGACTCGGGAAGCGAAGGCGGCGCAGGAGGCTCCGGCTCGTTCCCGATGCGGGTGACGTGATGGTCGGGGGGCGGCGCAATGGGGCCTTGTGGTGCATCCTGGGCGAGGAGCGCAGCCGCACCAAAAGACAGCGCAGAAAGAAAAGACAGTGCGAGGAGCAGGGACGAGGCATTGCGGTGGCGGGGATTAGATTTGGCTTGCGTCATAAAGGTTTAGATGCGCGCAAAGTTCCTTGTGGCAGCCTGGCGCCGCGAGGCGGCCCGCGAATCTTGTCCACAGTGTAGCGCAAGCGGGGCCAAGTCCACCAAGCCATGAGGAAAAACGCTGCGCCTCTGCTACAATTTTTCGGCTTGTGAGCGAAACCAGGTCAGCCAAACGCTATTTCGTATCCGGCATGGTCCAGGGTGTGGGCTTCCGCTTCTTCACACAGCGCGCCGCGGAAAAGCTGAAGGTCAGCGGCTTCGTAAGAAATCTTTGGGACGGGCGCGTGGAAGTGTTCGCCATAGGGACACCGGAGCAACACAGAGAATTGCGAAATCTGCTAGAGCGGGGCCCGCTCGGTTCCGAGGTCACAGAAGTGCTGGAACAGCCCGCGCTGGCGGAATCGCAGTACGAAGGCGTCTTTGTGATCAATCCCAGTGCTTGAACAGCATAAACAGAGCAGGCGCGAACCCGACTACGAGGAGGCGTGTGAATGAATGATCTGAAGAAATTGATCCGCGAAGTGCCGGACTATCCGAAGCCGGGGATTCTTTTCTATGACCTAACCACGCTGCTGAAGGATAAGCAAGGGTTTCACACGCTGATCGACCGACTCTGCGACCACTACAACGGCCATACGATTGACGTGGTGGCGGGAATTGAAGCGCGCGGATTCATTTTCGCGCCGGCACTGGCGTACCGGCTGGGAGCGGGCTTTGTGCCAGTTCGCAAGCCGAAGAAGCTGCCCGCCAAAACGGCTAGCATTTCGTACGCGCTTGAATATGGCACGGATACTTTGGAGATTCACGAAGACGCGGTGAAGCCGGGCCAGCGCGTGATTATCTGCGACGACCTACTGGCGACGGGCGGAACCGCTGCGGCGACGGCGAAACTGGTACAGAAGCTCGGAGGCACGGTGGAGGGCGCGGCGTTTGCAGTGGAGCTTACTTTTCTCGAAGGCCGCAAGAAGCTGAATGGTGTGGATGTGTTCTCGCTGATTCAGTACGATAAGTGAAGGATAAAGATATTGATGTTCCCGTCGGGCCAGGTTGAGTTGCGATCAAGCCGGGATTCCTCGCTCCGCTCGGATGACAATTTTTGTGGCTTTTCCCGGAATGACAATTTGACTGTGGTTCTTTCAACGATCCAGAAAGCGGTAGCGGAGGGGAGGTCACTTGCTTTTTGAAGCGGCGTGGCGTTGGCGGAGGGCTTCGAAGAGGACGACGCCGGCGGCGACGGAAACGTTGAGGGATTTCACGGGGCCGGTGGTGGGGAGCGAGACGACGAAGTCGCAGCGCTTGCGGGTCAATTCGTGCAGGCCCTGGCCTTCGCTTCCTAGAACGATGCCCACGGGTGCAGTGTAATCCACTTCGGTGTAGGTTTTATCCGCGGTTTCGTCCAGCCCCACGAGCCAATATCCAGCCTCCTTTAGTTCCTCCATCGCGCGGGCGAGATTCGTCACTTTAGCCACGGGCAGATGCGCCAGCGCTCCGGCGGAAGAGCGCGCGACTGTGTCGGTGAGGCCGGCGGCGCGGCGCTCGGGAATCACCACACCATGCGCGCCTGCGGCCAACGCCGTTCGAACGATCGCTCCCAAGTTGTGAGGATCCTCGACCCCGTCGAGCAGGACGATGAGTCCCATCTGGCCGCGCCCGGAATTCGCGCTTGCGAGAATATCTTCCAGAGTGGCAGCGGCACGTGCTGCCGCCAGAGCAACAACGCCCTGATGATCTTTCGAATTGGCCAGGCGGTCGAGCTGCCCGCGGTCCTCGAAGCGCACGGGAATGCTCTGCTTGCGGGCGAGTTGCACGATTTCTTCGATGCGCGTGTCCTGCCGGCCCTTGGCGATGGCAATGCGGTCAATGGGGCGCTGGGCTTCGAGCGCTTCTTTCACCGCGTGGATGCCGGTCAGCTTGTCCATGGGATGAATAGTTTACAGGCGACAGTTCACAGTTGTCAGTGGGCGGTCTGAAATGAGGTACTGCGACAGAATTAACTCGAAAGACTGAATTCAAAAGCAGATCCCTCGGCCTCAGGCTGCGGAAGACCGCAGCCTGCCGGTCGGGATGACAGGTCTCGGTGGTTTCGGTTGAGGAGAAAATCCAACTTCGGAGAAGTCGGATTCCCGCAAACGCATGGGAAGTTAATCCAGGGCGGTGCAGAATTCGAGGATGCGGGCCCGAGCGTACTTGACGGGCACGGCAAAAGGCAGCGGAGCCGCTTCATCGAGAAGCAGGATGACGCGGTCGAGCGATCCATCGCCGGGGCGACCGGCGAGGGCCAAGCGAAGAGGATATAGCAGCTCGCGGCCGGGCAAATGCAATTGCTCTTTCAGCTTGGTGATGATTTCTTTGAACCGCTCAGAGTTCAGCGGGGCGCCATCCAAGAGCAGCAGCGCCGCTTCGCGAAGCACGTCGCGTGCGGCGTAGCGTGAGAGGACTTCGTGCGTTTCTGTTCTGGCCATGATTTCGGGTGCGTCGTAATGAAAAACCAGCGCGAGTAATTCGCCGAGGGCAGCGCAGTCGGCAGCGTGAGCGCCAAGAATGGCCGCTGCGCGTCCGCACCAAGCGTCGATTTCAGGGGTGGGGTCCGTGGTCAGCCAGCCGCGTTCGCGGAGAATGGCAAGAATATCGCGGGAGGTGAAGGGATTTGCGGCCTCGACGGATGGTGCGGGTGGGTTGGAGGGAACCATGGAAAGAATTGTAGCGCACTGAACGAACCGAAAAGCCGGGGGGACGCGCAAAAGCGCGCCCCTACACGGAGAAGCCATGCGTCAGCGCGAGGAGAGGGTGGCGACGACGTGGGCGGCGATGGCTTCACCGCGGCCGATCGCGTCGACGCCTTCGTTGGTCTTGGCTTTCAGATGGATTTTGTCGGACGAAACGCCGAGCGCCTTGGCCAGGGCTTCGCGCATCTTCGGAAAATGCGGTCCCAGCTTTGGTTTTTCGGTGATGACCACGGCGTCGACGTGCTCGATGGTGAAGTTCTTGTCTGTGAGCAACTTCTTGGCATGCTCGAGGAAGAGCAGGCTGTTTGCGCCCTTCCATTGCGGATCGGTGTCCGGGAAATGCGTGCCGATGTCGCCCAGTCCCGCTGCACCCAGCAACGCATCGCAAAGCGCATGGGCGAGCACGTCACCGTCGGAATGCCCCACCGGCCCCCTGTCAAACGGCAACTCAATCCCGCCAACGATGAGAGGCCTGCCCTCCTCAAGGCGATGCAAATCGTAGCCGATGCCGGTTTGCGTCTTTGAGGAGCCAGCTTGCGCAGTTCGCCACGAACCCCCTTTCATTCGCTGCAGAAGGAAGAGACAAAACCCTACGAGGAGAAGGAGGGGCATGCCATTCACCAGAAGCAACATCCAATCAGCACTGCGCACTTCTTTGACAGTGACCTGGACGCCCTTTTCGCGAAGATGCTCTGTAACGGAAGGAGCAGCCTCCTTGAAAAGTGTTACGTGGAAACCGCGGTTCGGTGAATGAGCGTCCTGCCCCCACAGATCGTAGCTGCTCTGAGAGAGATACATCGTAACGTTTTTGATTTCGCCTGCGTCCACCTTGGCCATGAATTCGTTGTAACTGATTTCGTCCTTACCCGAGCGGGAACTGTCTGGGGAATAGAGCTTGTAGAGCATCAACCCAAGAAAAATGATCGAAAACCAGAATAAAACGGTCTTTGCGGTAGAACTGGAATTCATGCTCAAACCTTTTGGGTCTCGCGGTCGAGGTAGAAACGGGCGAGTTCCATGTCGGCGGGCTTGGTGATTTTCATGTTGCGCTCGGAGCCGAGGACGACGTGAACGTCGTGGCCCAGCCGCTCGACGAGCCCGGCTTCGTCCGAGGCGTTCACGCCGTCCGATTGTGCGCGAGCAAACGCTTCCCTGAGGAGCTTGGTCGCAAAGACCTGTGGGGTTTGCGCCAGCACCAGGCGCTCGCGCGGGATGGTGCCGGTGATCAGCGCCACGTCTTCCGGTAAGCTCGCGCGCTTGACTTCCTTCACGGTATCCATCGCGGGGATGCCGAGGATGGCGGCCTGGCAGCGGCGCGCTTCCTTGATGACGCGGGTAATCTGCTCGACAGTCACGAAGGGCCGCACGGCATCGTGCACCAGCACGATTTCCGCGTCGTTAGGCACTCCGCGCAAGGCGGCGGCGACGGAGTCCTGCCGGGAATCGCCCCCTTTGACCACGCGCACGGGCTGCTTGAATTCTTCCTTGGCGATGCGCTCTTCGAGACGTTGCACTTCGTCGGCGCGCGTGGCGACGATGAGATCGGTCACCAAGGAGCAGGAAGCGATGCGCCGCAAGCTGAGGATCACGATGGGCGTGCCGTTCAGCTCGAGAAACTGCTTGGGCGTTTCCGCGCCCATGCGCGTTCCCATGCCGGCGGCCGGCAAAATGGCAGCGATTCGACTCATATCGGAAGCGGCACCGCCCGCGAGGCCCCAGAGGCGGATTCGCAAGAGTTTGAGTTTACCTCAAGCGGGGGTAGGGGGCGAATTTTGGAGGGGCTGGTAGTAGTGAGTTCGTTCTTCCATGAGGGAAGCTAAAAGCAACCCGCCCGTCACGCGTGAATTGTTACGGAGTATGCGGGACAAGTTCCGTAACACGCGATTCGCGCTAGCTGAATTGTTACCGTCTTGAGGTCGGCGTCCGACAAAGAAGTTAGGTCAGAGGTTTTACCGGTGCCCTGAGTTGCCAGCGATTTGATGACTAGCAACAAAAAACCAAGGATAAAGAAAGTACCCAGGAAGGCCCGCCGAAAAGTCATGTCGACCCCATTAGTTGCCGTCAAGCAAGGCCGCTTTCCTCACACGCTAACTATACGACACCGTTGAGGGACATTTGTTCCCAAGGACCGAATCTGAGGGTCGGATGCCTGCCGGAGGACGCTAGTTGCTCAGCGGGCGTAGACGCGCTCGACGCGCTGGCTGACGGCGCAGAGGAGGTCCGAGGTGACGGTGCCGATGCTGCGGGCCACGCGGTTGGCGAGAAGCACGTGGTCGCCGTCCGAGCCATAGATGGTGGCAACGTCGCCGACGGCCACGTCCTCGATGTCGGTCACGTCAATCATGGTGACGTCCATGGAGATGATGCCCACGATGGGCGCGAGCTTGCCGCGCACCAGCACGCTGCCGCGATTCCCGAGCGAGCGATGGATGCCGTCGCCGTAGCCCGCAGCCAGCACACCGATCAGCGAAGGGCGCTCCGGCACAAACGTGGCGTCGTAGCCGACTCCTTCGCCCGCGGGAACGCGGCGTAAATTGATGATTTTTGTGCGCAGGCTCATCACCGGCTTGAGCGGCAACAGCCTCTCCGCTTCGTCGCGCTTTTCTGCGGGATCGTATCCGGGATGGTAGCCGTAGAGAATCGCTCCGGGGCGCACCATGTCCGCCCAGGTTTCCGGGCGCGAGACGATAGCAGCGCTGTTGGCGAGATGGATCAGGCCAGGATCGATTCCGAGGGCGCGCAGACGATCGAGCGCGGCGTAGAAACGCTCTTCCTGTTCGCGCGTTTGCTTGCCGACGGCCGTATCCGCAAAAACTCCGGAAGACGCGAAGTGGGAAAAAATACCGGTGAGTTGCAGGTGCTTGCACTTCCCAAGCTGCCGGGCAAAACAATCGACATCGGAGGGAGCAATGCCCAGGCGGTTCATGCCGGTGTCGATCTTGAGGTGAAAGGAGGCGGGCTTGCGGCCTCCGCGGCGGGCGGCGCGCTCGAGGAGCGGCAACTGATCGCAGCGATGAACGACTGCGGTGAGATTGTGCTTGAGCAGGCGAGTTTCTTCGCCGGGCACGAAGCCCGTGAGGATGAGAATGGGCTTGCGAACGCCGGCTTCGCGCACGGCGATGCCTTCGTCGGTGCAGGTGACGCCAAACCAGTCCGAGCCTGCTTTTTCCAGCGCTTTGGCAACTTGCGGGCCACCGTGGCCGTAGCCGTTGCCTTTGACGATGGACAGGATCTTGCGCGGGGTCCTGCGCTTTTCGTGCGGGGGATTCACGTACTTCCGAATGGCCTCGAGGTTGTGCGCGAGGGTGCCGAGGGAAACCTCCGCCCAGACCGGCCGGCGCGCTTCGCTATGAGCCTGCTTACGGGTTTCGCTGCTGGGACTTTTCTGTTTACTTGGCATGTGCCTTCCGAGAATCTCAGTTTACGACAACCACGACGCGCGAGCAGACGGCCAGATTGGCCCCCCGCGTGAAAGAGACAACACCCGGCGAAGGAGCACTTACAGTACCGAAGTTTCGGGCACGGTTAACCGCTGTGCGCATTCAGAGAAGCGCACCTAAAACCTGATTCTTGATGGGATTACGGGCTAACCGCGTTCGCGTGAGAACCGGGAGTCGAAAGGGCCAATTTTGTACTCCGTGGCCCTGCGCCCACGCTGTAGACTGCTTGCCGCAGGCTGGGCAGGAATTAAATTTCGTCTGGGGCAAAGGAAGAGAAGGCATCCGGCGCGGCTTCCTCGAAGCGCGTAAACCGGCTGCGGAAGACGAATTTCACCATGTCGGTCGGGCCGTTGCGCTGCTTGGCGATGCGCAGCTCGGTCTCTTCGCGCTCCTCGGGGGTGGCTCCGGCCTTGAAAAATTGCGGCCGATAGATGAACATCACGACGTCCGCGTCCTGCTCGATGGCGCCGGATTCGCGCAGGTCGGAAAGCTGCGGGCCGCGCTCATCACGCTCGGGCGCGCGCGTGAGCTGGCTCAACACGAGCACGGGAATCCCCAGTTCCTTGGCCAGGCCTTTCAGCCCGCGCGAGATGCTCGCCACTTCTTCCTGGCGGTTGCCAAAGCTGCCGCGCGCGGTGATGAGCTGGAGGTAATCGACGATCAGGAGAGACATACCCTTGTCGCGCTTCAGCCTTCTGGCTTTGGCGCCAATCTCGAGGACGCTGATCGAGCCCGAATCGTCGACCCACAATGGTGACGAAGAAATCGTTCCGAGCGCCTCGGTCATGCGGCGCCAGTCCTCGCGTGTCAAATGACCGGTGCGGAACTTGTGCGCGTCAATCTGCGCCACCGAAGCGACCAGGCGCTGCAGCAGCGATTCCTTGGACATTTCCAAGCTGAACATCGCCACCGGATGGCCGCCGCGAATGGCGATGTTTTCCATCAGGTTCAGCGCCAGCGCGGTTTTTCCCTGGGAAGGCCGCGCGGCGAGAATCAGCACCTCCGAGGGCTGCAAGCCGGAGGTGAGCTTGTCCAATTCCGCGTAGCCTGTGGGAATGCCGGTGACGCTCTTGCCTTCTTTGAAGATTTTTTCCAGGCGCTCGAAATTGTCGCGGACGATGTCCTTGACGGGGATGAGTCCGGCGCGCACGCGATCTTCGGCCAGCGCAAAGATTTGAGATTCCGCGCCATCGAGAATGGCGTCCGCGTCGTCTTCGCCTTCGAACGCGCGCTGCTGGATGTCGTGCGTAGTGTGAATCAAGTTACGGAGGACGGCTTTTTCTTTGACGATGCGCGCGTAATGCTCGATGTTCGAAACGCGCGGCATGCCATCGGCCAGCGAAGCCAGGTATGGCGCGCCCCCGGACGCTTCCAGTTCGCCCTTGCGGTGCAATTCGTCGGTCAGTGTCACCAGGTCGATGGCTTGCTGGTTTTCGCCGAGGACCATCATGTGCGTGAAGACGCGGCGGTGCTGGTCGAGGAAAAAATCCTCGGGTCGCAAGGTTTCGATGGCGGCATTCAGCGCGTGATTGTCCAGGATGATAGCGCCGAGCACGGAGCGTTCCGCTTCGAGATTGTTCGGCAACGGCTTTTCAAGGGTGGCTTGGCTGGGCATTTTTCTTTCGCTTACTATTCGCCTTACATTCGCCTATTTTAGGCACAGGTTTCTCCTGTATGCAAGACCTGAATAACTTTATGTCGGGGGAAGCTTGGCCTGTTCCCGCTATTCCCGGTCAATCAAACGAGTGTTCGGATTGTGGAGGGAGATGCCGCGCAGGTCAACGGGCCATTTTGTGTATAACTGTGCAAGGCTTCGGAAATCTCTGAAAACTTTTTTGCACAAAAACAGGGCACGAATGATCGTGCCCTGTTGGAACTTTGTCGCCGAGCGAGAAAAGCGTGGGGCTAAAGACCCGCCGCTACAAATGCAGTCAAGCAGACGGCGGATTATCCTTCTTTTTCGACGCTGACTTTGATCTGCGCGGTAACGTCGCGGAACACCTTGATGGTCACTTGCGACTCGCCGATGACCTTGATGGGTTCCGCGAGCTGCACCTGGCGCTTGTCGGTCTTGAATCCTTGCGCGGCGAGCCCTTCCGCGATGTCCGCGGTTGTCACCGAGCCAAACATTTGATCGTTCTCGCCGGTTTTGCGCGTGAACTTCAGCGCTGCACCGTTCAGCAGTTCAGCCTGCTTTTGCGCGGCCTCGAGTTCCGTCGCGGTCTTCTTGGCCAGCGAGGTGCGAATGCGCTCGATAGCTTTCAAGTTGCCTACGCTTGCCTCCACCGCGAGTTTGCGCGGCAGCAGATAATTGCGCGCGTAGCCGGGTTTGACGGTCACCACGTCGCCGCGGTGCCCCAACTTATCGATGTCTTCCTGAAGAATGATTTGCATCTTGGCTCTCTAAGCTCCTGCGTTCATCAGTTTCAAGTTTCAAGTTCCGAGTTCCAAGTAAAAGCGGATTCGAGAGTCATTGAAAAAGAATCTTGCTTCTCGCCGCTACTGAAAACGAGTTCATCAGCCCTTCGGCGCTTCGGCTGCCGGCGCGGGCGCCGGTGCGGGATGCGCCGCGACAGCAGGCGCGTGGGCGCCATGCGCACCGGGAGCGACCACGCGCGGGGCCTGCGTGCCTGCGGCGCTGCCTGAGAAGGGCAGCAACGCGATATTGCGCGCGCGCTTGATGGCCACACCGAGCCCGCGTTGATGACGCGCGCAGACGCCGGTCATGCGGCGGGGCAGAATCTTGCCGCGCTCCTGCACGAACTGCGACAGAATGTCCGCGCGTTTGTAGTCGATGAAGTCCATCTTCTCGACGCAGAACTTGCAGACTTTCTTTTTGCGGAAATACTGGCGCTTGCCTGCGGAGGTCCGCTTGGCGCTGGTGCTTGTTTCTGTTCCTCTGCCATACCTGCCACCCTTTCCCCTCTGTCCCGGCCAGGCCGGGGCCAATCTATGTTTGAGTCGATTGCAGCCGACTCGCAAAATCTCACATCACAAAGATTTCAAGCGCACCACTAACTTGTTGCTGCCGCCTGCTCCGGAGCCGCCGCTGGCGGAGGCGCCGCAGTGCGGCGGGGACGCCGCGCGGCGCGCTTCTCGCGCTTCAGCGAAAGCTTCTTCTGGCGTTTCAAGTCTTCGTCCAGCCGCACGGTCTGGTACTTGATCACCGCGTCCTGCACGCGGAGGCGGCGCTCCAGTTCGGCAATCAACTCGCCGTGCGTGGTGCGAATCTCCTGGTGCACGTAAATGCCTTCGCGGTGCTTGGCCACGCGATAGGCCAGCTTGCGCGTGCCCCACTGTTCGGTCTTCTCCACCTTGCCGCCCTTTTCCGCGCACGTGTGCTCGACCACGCCAAGAATCTTCTTGATCTCCTCTTCCGGCGTTGCCGGCCGGGCGATGAAAATCAAATCGTAATAACGCTCTTCCATGGTGACCTCGTTTCCTTTCAACCTTTTTTGCATCCGCAGCCTGTTTTTCTTCCAGGGCGGCACAGCAAATTCTTTTCTACTTTTGCTCCGACGCTTCGGGCTCTGTAGGCTTCCGGCGGTTGTACTTCGTCATCGCCGCGTCCAAGCCTTGCGCCAGAATCATCTCCACGGCGTCGCCGGCTTCTCCCAGCATCTCCGCCGCGGCTCCCAATTCCGCCTTCTTCATCGGCCGCAGCACGTGTTCCCTGCGGCTGCTCAGCGGATGCTCCGACCCGCAACCCAATCGCAACCTCGCAAACTGCTGCGTGCCCACGGCGCTGATCACCGACTTCGCGCCGTTATGGCTCCCCGCGCGGCCATCCGGATGAATGCGAATCGTGCCCAGCGGCAGTTGCACTTCATCCCACATCACCAACAGCGCGTCCAAATCCAACTCGTACTTCGCGAGCAGCTCTCGCACCGAGATGCCGCTCAGATTCATGTACGTCTGCGGCTTTGCCAGGAGCACTTCTTCCCCGGCGATCTTTCCCCGGCCAACCAGCGCCTTGCCTTCAGGCCGCTCGACGCGAATCCCGTTGCGATTCGCCAGCTCGTCCACGACCATGAATCCCAGGTTGTGCGGCGTCCACTGGTACTCCGGATCGGGGTTCCCAAGTCCGACAATGAGCCGCATAGCCTCTTATCCGCAGGCCTCGCCAGCGCGGGCCTTCCGCCGCCGTCCAAACGATTACTTCTTTTCTTTCTTCTCCGCCTTTTCGGGTTTCTCGGCCTTGGCTTCCACTTCCTCCGCGCCTTCTTCGCCCTCCACTTCCTTCTTGCCCTTCTTGATGACTTCGGGCTCGGCGGGGGTTGCCGCTTCCGCTGCCGCCGCTTCCGCGGGCTTTTCTTCTTCGACCTTGAGCGCAACGACGTGCGCAATCACGCGTTCCGGTTCGGTGAGCAGTTTCATTTTTGCGGTGTCAATCGTTAGGTCGCTCGCGCGCAATTGTTTGCCGAGCATCAACTCGCTCACGTCCAAGCGGAACTCGGTCGGGATGTCGGTCGGCAAACATTCGATTTCCACTTCGCGGGTCACCACCTCGAACACGCCGCCCTGAACTTTCACGCCTGCGGGCTCGCCGAACGTGTGCACGGGCACTTTCACCTTCATGCGCACGTCCATCGCCACGCGCATCAGGTCCACGTGCAAGAGCTTTCCGGTGGTCGGATCGACCAGCCAATCCTTCAGGATGGCTGGCTCCGGCTTGCCGGCCAGGCTCACTTGAAAGAGCGTGTTATGGCCGCTCTCTGAACGCAGGATGGCGCCCACCTGTTTGGCGTTCACCGAAAGCGTGATCGGGGCGCCCTTGCCGCCGTACAATACCGCCGGAACTTTGCCGGTCTGGCGAAGCCGCCGCGCTTCGTTCTTACCCCGCTCCGCGCGCGGTGCACCTTCCACTACAATTCTCTCTGCCTTCTGTGCCATGGCCTTCTTCCCTTCCCTGTAAGACAGGCATTCCTGCCTGTCTTGTTGCTCGTTCTCGGAGGACAGACAAGAATGTCTGTCCTACAAATCAAATAAACAGCTCACTGATGGAAGTCTCTTCGTGAATCGAGCGAATTCCGCGCGCCAGCAGGTCTGCAACGCTCAGAACCTTGATCTTCCCCATCTTTTTTGCCGCTTCGTTGAGCGGCACGGAATCCGTGGCTACGACTTCGGTGATCCTGGACTTCTGGAGCCGCTCGATGGCTGGGCCAGAAAGCACCGCGTGCGTGCAGGCGGCATACACCTGCGTGGCGCCTTCGCGCAGCAAAGCGTCGGCCGTTTTCACCAGCGTTCCCGCGGTGTCGATGATGTCGTCCACCACCAGCGCGCTGCGGCCGCGCACGTCGCCGATCAGGTTCATCACTTCGCTCACGTCCACGTCCACGCGGCGTTTGTCGACGATGGCTAGGGGCGCGTCCAGCTTCTTTGCAAAAAACCGCGCGCGCTCCACGCCGCCCGCATCCGGCGAAACGACGGTCAGATTCGGCAGCTTCAAGTGCCTGAAGTACTCGACTAGCACCGGGGACCCATACAAGTGATCCACGGGCACGTCGAAGTACCCTTGAATCTGCGGCGCGTGCAAATCCAACGTTAGCGCGCGGCTCGCGCCAGCCGTTTCCAGCAAGTCCGCCACGAGCTTCGCGGAGATCGGAACACGCGGCTTGTCTTTGCGGTCCTGCCGCGCGTAGCAGTAATACGGCAGCACCGCGGTGATGCGCCACGCCGAGGCGCGCTTGAACGCGTCAATCATCAGCAGCAGCTCCAGCAGGTGACAATCCACGGGAGCATGGCACGGCTGCACGACGAAGACATCCGCTCCGCGGACGTTTTCCAGAATCTGGAAATAAATCTCGCCATCACTGAATCGTCCGAGAAGCGCCTTGCCGAGCGGCACGTCTAGGTGACGGCAGATGCTTTCCGCGAGCACGGGGTTTGCCGTCCCCGAGAAAATCTTGAATCGGTCGTCATTCACGACGCCAGTTCTCCGCGCAGCCACTCAGCGGCCACACACCCTCTGTTATTTGGCCCGGATGATTCCTCATTCAAGATGGACACGAAGAGACGCTGAAGGTCGATTCCACTAAAGCGCACACGCGGTTTTACTCGGCGATGCGCATCCTACGAGCGTACCTCTCGCGCGAGAGTGTCTCGCAAACGAAGGTCTGATCGTGCGGAAACCCAACAGCGGCTCGGCGCGCCATCGCTGGGCTCGGGAATATTCCAAACACCGCCGAACCGCTACCCGCCAGCGAGGCTTCTGTCGCTCCTTTTTGGAGCAGGGCCCGCTTGATTTGATCAAGCCGGGGATGCCGCCGGAATACCGGCCCTTCAAAATCATTGGAAAGGCCGCTTCCCTGCGCGCTCCAGGATAGAGCACAGAACTGTATGAGTTTAGGGTCTACTGCGGATTTTGTCAAACCGAGAGGCTTGGCGTTCACCCAACGAAATGCGTCCGGTGTCGCCACGCGAATCCCTTGCGGGACGACGACCAGAACATGCATTTTGAGGATATCCTGCAGAGGATAAATCTCGTCGCCCCGGTTCACTCCCAGCGCCCGCCCCCCGAGAAGGAAAAACGGCACATCCGCGCCAAGCGGAGCGGCGATTTCCAACATTTGCGCCGGCACCAGCTTCTTTCTTGTCAACTGCAGGTAGCCCAGCATCGCGGCTACGGCATCGCTCGAGCCTCCGCCCAGACCTCCTCCCGCTGGAATTCTCTTCTTCAGCTCGATTTCCACTCCGCCGCCGATTTTCAACTTGCGCTTGACCGCGTCCACCGCGCGATAGACGAGATTCTTTTGTGTGGGTTCCGCGGCGAGCGAGGCGTTTCCCTGAATGGTCAGCGTAATTCCCGGCTGGCGTGACGTCTTAAGCCAGATTTCGTCGTGCAAGGAGAGGGTTTGAAAAATCGTGCGTAATTCGTGATACGTATCCGCGCGCTTGCCCAAGATGTCCAGGCGCAGATTGATTTTCGCGAAGGCTGGGATGCGAACTTCGCTCATTCGTAAGTTACGGCTTGGCGTCGGAGGCGCTGGATTTCTGCGCCACCCGATGTTTCGATTGCGAAAGCTTCTTTTCGAGTTCCGCCACTTTGTCGGTTTCCAGGTCCGCCGGAAGCGACTTGCGCCATTCAAGCAGGGACTTTTCCCACTCTGCGGCAGCCAAATCTGCGCGCCCGCGCTTGGCGTAAACGTCGCCCAGGTGCGAGTGAATCGTGGGATCATGGCTTTCGCGTCCAACCGCCTTGCGCAGCATGGCTTCCGCGTCTGCCGTTTTATTTTCCTTGAAATAAATCCATCCGAGGCTGTCCAGGTATCCGCCGTTAAAAGGCTCTTCCTTCAGCGCCCGCTCGACCAGCGACTGCGCTTCATCGAGGCGGATTCCCAAGTCCCCCAGCATGTAGCCGTAATAATTCAGCACCGGCGCGTTCTTGGGATTCACGGCCAGTACTTTCTTGAACTGCTCCTCGGCCTTGTCGTAAAACTTCTGCCGCTCATAAATAGCACCGAGCAGGAACCATACCATTTCATTGTCGCGCGGCTGCCCCGGCAGAACTTCCGCTGCGTGCGCGGATTCCTCGGCTTCCTTGTAACGGCGCCCACGTTCGTAAACTTGCGCAATGTTCAGGAGCGTCTCGCGGTCGTTGGTGTCCCCATGCAAGTGCGCCCGCAGGATTTTGACGGCATCGTCGGTCTGGCCGTTCTCCCCGATCAGCAAGGCGTAGCTCGTGCGAATTCCCGGGTCTGCCGGGTACTTGGCCATCGCCTCTTTGCCGGTTTGTAGCGCTTTCTGCAAGTCTTTGGCCGCGCGGTAGGTGTCCATAATCATCATGCGCGCGCGCCGGTCTTCCTCGTCGCCCAGGTGCCCCAGCTCTTCAAACGTGTAAATCGCCGCCTGATAATTCTGCACTTCGCGGTAAAGCTGCCCTAGCTGCTGATATAGAATCGACAGTGATCTCCGCCGCGAAGGCATCGTCGCCGACTGTCCCTTGATCCCCATTACCGCATCCGACAGCACGCGAATCGCATCTTCGTAACGTCCCTGCGACTCGTACAGCATGCCTTCGTTGTACATGACCTCGAGGCTGCCCGGCGCATATTGGCGCGCCTTCACCAGGTTTTCTTCCGCCTTGTCGAGTTGATGCAGCTCCCGGTAAATCTGCGCGATTCGCAGGTACACATCCGAATCGTCTGGCATCAGGTCCGAAAGCTTTTGATAGACGGCCAACGCTTCGCGATATTTCTCTTCGGCCAGCAGGGTTTGCCCGAGGCCGCGTTGATGGCTCAGCTCGGAAGGGTCAGCCTCCGCTGCCTTTCGATAAGCTGCTTCTGCTTTCGCCAGTTCGTGCGCTTGGCTATAGGCATCTCCGAGCAGGTCCAGCAATACCGGCGTCGGCGAATGCGCGGTAATCCCTTCGAGCAGCTCCACCGCCTCCGCGGACTTTCCCTCATCCATCAAGAGTTGTGTCAGCTGCTCCACCGCCTGCTCGTTGTCTGGATCGGTTTTCAGGATGGCGCGCAAAACCTGCCCGCTCTTGTCGTGCTCGTTCTTCAGGCGGTAGAGCCGCGCCAACCACAGCGCGGATTCCGCATCCGTGGGATCGAGCCGGTTGATTTCGCGGAATTGCTCAATGGCCTTGTTCGCCGTCTCGGATTGACCGCTCCCGGCGTTCACGTCTCCCAGGCTTCGCAGATAAATTCTTCCCAGAAGCCGCCGCGACTGCACATCGTTCGGATCGCGCTTCAGGATTTCTTTCGCTTCGCTTTCCGCTTCCTTGGTTCGCTGGGCCTTCCAGTACATTTCCGCAAGCCGCTCGCCAATCACCGGCGACTTCGGGTCCAGCGCGTAGGCCTTTTTGTACGCCTCGATGGCTTTCGTGGCGTAGTCCGCGTTGCTCGAAGCCTCATACTGCTGCTCGTAAATGTGGCCCATCGTGTAGTTGTAATAGGCTTCCGCGCGCGCGGAATCTTTTTCGGAGCTGCCTTGCTTAGGTGCGGCGAAGGGGTCCTTTGCCGCGGCAGGAGCCTGGCTCTTTTTTTCGGCGGGAGGATTCTCCGGCGTCTGCGCCATGCCGGACATGCCGGCAAAGCCCATGGTGATGGCGAGAAGGGTTATCCGTTGAAATTTCATGATTGTCCCAGAACTTAAAAGTATCCCATGCGGCTGAAACGTGGTCAAAAGCGATTCCATGGCGTTTCCAGAGCTTGGGCACCCCCACAGTTTAGGATGCAGTGGGGGCAAGAAACGTTGGGAGCGGTGAGCGGCTTGACATGCTTCCATATTTCTGCAATCATCGAAGTATGCGCAAGCCCGATCCGCTCGTCGTCACCCGTTCCGCCGACCGCTTCTCCGCCCTTGGTGCGGAGCCCCGTCTGCAAATTCTCCGCCTTCTTCTCGCCGCCCATCCAAATGGCATGGTCGCTGGTGAAGTCCAGGAGGAACTCGGCATCCCTGCCTCTACCCTGTCCCACCACCTGGAAAAACTGAAGCAAGTGGGTCTCATCAACGTCCGCCGCGAGAGCACCTATCTTTGGTATTCCGCGGACACCGACGCATTGCGCGAAGTCCTGAACTTTCTCTATGAAGAATGCTGCACGCGCTCTCGCGCCGTGCCGGCCGAGTCCGTCATCCAAATTTCAAAGTGAGGAGCCCATGAGCGAACCCAATATCCAGGAAGCGGCGAAGCAGAAATACGGCGAGGCCGCCAAACGCGCCGCGAGCGGGGGCACCGCTTGCTGCGGCGGAGGCGCGTCGCTCAGCGGCTGCGACCCCATCACCAAAGACCTTTACAGCGACGCGGAAAAGGGCGCCCTGCCCGAAAAAGCTGTGGCCGCTTCGCTCGGCTGTGGCAATCCCACGGCCCTCGCTAAGCTCCAGCCCGGCGAAGTGGTGCTCGACCTTGGCTCCGGCGGCGGCGTTGACGTCATCCTTTCGGCCAAACGCGTCGGGCCCACGGGCAAAGCTTATGGCCTGGACATGACCGACGAAATGCTGGCCTTGGCCCGGGAGAATCAGAAAAAGGCCGGCGTCACGAACGTCGAGTTTCTGAAAGGCGCCATTGAAAACGTTCCTCTGCCTGATAACACCGTCGACGTCATTATCTCCAATTGCGTCATCAATCTTTCTGGCGACAAGGACCGCGTCCTTGCCGAAGCGTTTCGCGTTCTCAAGCCCGGCGGACGCTTCGCGGTATCCGATGTTGTCGTTCGCGGCGACGTTCCCGCGGATATTCGCAAGAGTATGGAACTCTGGGTCGGCTGCATCGCGGGCGCACTGGAAGAAAATGAATATCGCGAAAAACTTGCCCTGGCCGGGTTTGAATCCATCGAGGTGGAAGCCACTCGCGTTTACCGGGTCGACGAGGCCCGCGAATTCCTCGAAGCCGCCGGCCTCGATCCCGAAACGGTTGGCCCACAGATCGACGGCAAATTCATCAGCGCCTTCGTGCGCGCAGTGAAGCCAGCAGCAAAGTCCATCTGCTGCGGACCAACTTGCTGCCCGTGAATCTTCGGGGGAACAGACATTCTTGTCTGTCTCGTGCTTGGCCGACTGCGCATAATAGGGATTGGGCATGACTCATCGCGTTCTCATCCTATGCACTGGCAATTGCGTGCGCAGCCAAATGGCCGAGGGCCTGCTCCGCAAGCTTGGCGGCAGCGGCTACGAAGTGCACAGCGCCGGCAGCAAGCCCAACGGCTGGGTCAGTCCACTCGCCATCGAGGCCATGGCTAAGATCGGCATTGACATCTCCGCGCATCGTTCCAAGTCCGTTTCTGAATTCGAGGGGCAGCGCTACGACACGGTTATCACCGTTTGCGATTCCGCCGCGGAACTCTGCCCCGTTTTTCCCGGCGCTCCCCAGCGCATCCACTGGAGCATCTGGGATCCCGGCGAGGCTACCGGCTCGCACGAAGAAAAACTCGCTGCGTTCTGCCGCGTCCGCGACGACCTGGCGTCCCGCCTCCGTCAATTTCTCTCGTCTCGCGCCAAATCTCAAAACTTCTGAGTCACTCGTTCCTATCGAGATTGCAAGCGGAGATGGAAAAGATTTCTGGGAAGGTAGGGAGTGCTAGCTTCGGGCTGAGTGGTCTTGCGTTGCTTTGGTTTCCGCAACATCAACTGCGCTAGAGAGGCTGGGCCCGGGGTCCTTAGTGAATCTTGTCGCTCTTAGTATGAATCGCGTCGACTCGCAATAAACCGTGAAATCTCAGGTACTCGGCGAACTTTCCAAACTTTGCGGCATCGTCAAATTCCAGATGGAAGATCAAACCGTCCTGGCCTTCGAACATGGCCGTCGCGCTTGCCTCAAAAAGATCGGCGATTTTCTTGCAATCTTCCTTAATCCTCTCCTGCTTGTCCGCCGCCGGCACAGGCATCGTCAAATCGAAATCAATCGTGTTGTCCATTGGCCCCCCTTGGAGACCTCAATCTCGCACACCAAGGCCGCCGCGGCTAGTTGTCCTGAGGTACAGCCAATTTCCTCCTACAGGCGCGTGCGATTCTTCCTACAGTCGTCCTACAAGCGAATTTGCGTCACATCTGAAGGTCCGAAGGACGCATTTCGCCGAGTTCAAATTGCGACGAATCTCCAATGATTATAAACCCCAAACGGAGCTATTTCTCTTGGTGAGTTCCTTCGAGCTTAACCTAAAGGTTTTTCCGTTTCTGTTGTATAGAAGTGCAGGAGGTTTTCATGCGCTTCAGCCGCTGGTGTCTCCTGTCCGCTTTTGGGTTCTTGGCTTTTCATTCGAGTGCAGCTTTGGCGCGTCACGGGACAGCCAACGCGTCGCACGCGCAAAGAGAAAATGCCATCCTCGTCGTCACGCCGGACCAAAAAGCCGTGACGCTTGCTGATTTCGCCTGGCTCTCCGGACGTTGGGAAGGCCAACTCGGCGCTCCCGGCTCCGAAAAGCAATTGAGCGCCGAACAGCAGTGGATGCCGCCCAAGAACGGCACCATGCAGGGCTTCTTCCGCCTCACGGACAACGAAAAAACGATCGTCATCGAGCTTTTCACCATCCGCGAAACCGCCGCCGGCATCATTTTCTATTTTCGCCATTTCTCGCCGGAGCTGAAGCCCTGGGAAGGAACCGAGGCCTACCATCTGAATCTCACGAAATGGGACGCCAACGCCTTCCGTTTCGACAATCCGGTGATGAATCAGTTGAAAGACGCCATTCTCACGCGCAATGCCGACGACACTTACACTTCTCACGGCGATATCACCGGCGCCGACGGCAAGCCCACGGTCATCGAAGTCACCTACCACCGCGTAAAGTAGGCCGGAATGGTCTGCCGTGCCGCGATCTTAATCGTCGCGACGGTGCACTTTAACGTGTTGGTGATCCGCCACCGGATCTAGCAGCCGCAGAATGTGCTCGCCCGCTTGCGCGTCAAACCGGTACAGCAGCACGGCGTCTGCGGCGCGTTCCTCGCGCGCCAGTTCCAGCTCCGGGTTGTCCACAATCAAGTCTCCATTACTTCGGATGCGCAATTCCTCGCCGACCTGCAAAACGATCTTTGTGCCTGCGCTTGGTGCTGCCATGATTCCTCCTCGCCTGAGCAGTTTCTCTTCTCGTTTGGTCCCTTCCTCAACAACTGTCAGTCATTGATGCACCATCCCGCTGAAAAGGCGCAAACCCTCTCCGGCCACCTACGGTTCAGATCCGACCGGACGTGGTTTCTCCCTGTGCTATGATTTTCTTTCGGTTCACGAAAGCGAGCGCCTGATGACCGCACGCATTCTCGACGGCCTCAAAATCCGGGATCAAATCTTCGCTGAACTGAAAGATGAAGTTCGCGTGCTTACCTCCGCCGGCATCCGTCCTGGCCTCGCCGCCGTGCTTGTCGGCGAAAACCCCGCTTCCCAGCTCTACGTAAAGAGCAAGATTGCAGCCTGCGAGCAACTTGGCCTCGCGAGTGGCCTCCTCACGCCTCCCGCGACTGTTACGACGCGAGAACTTCTCGCCGTTGTGGAGGACCTGAATCACGACAACAACGTCGACGGCATCCTGGTCCAGCTTCCTCTTCCCCAGCAAGTCGACACCAAGCGCATCCTCGAAGCCGTCCATCCAGCCAAGGACGTGGATGGTTTTCATCCCGTCAATTTAGGCCGTCTCGTCAGCGGCCGTCCCGGCCTAGTGGCCTGCACTCCCGCGGGTTGCATGGAGATTCTCCGCCGCAGCGATATCCCTATCGAAGGCGCAAACGCGGTCGTGCTCGGGCGCAGCGACATTGTCGGCAAGCCCATGGCGCTTCTGCTCATGCACGCCAACGCCACGATTACCATCTGCCATTCCAAAACGCACGATCTTCCTGAGATCGTCCGCCGCGCGGACATCGTCGTCGCCGCCATGGGAAAAGCGGGCTTTGTACAAGCGGACTGGATCAAGCCCGGCGCCGCCGTGATCGACGTGGGCACCAACACCATCAAGGATCCCGCCGAAGCCGAACGGCTTCTGCGAAATTTTCCGGCGCGGCTTGAAAAATTCCGCGCCAAAGGTTCGGTCCTGGTCGGCGACGTTCATCCCGACGCGGTCAACAGAGCCGGCGCGCTGACTCCCGTCCCCGGTGGCGTTGGGCCCATGACCATCACCATGCTCATGAGCAACACCGTCAAGGCTGCGCGCCTGCGGCGCGCTTCTCCGGAATCATCCGCGACCCAATCAACGGCTACGGCCCGGTGACCGGCAGAATGCTGCGACTCGGATTGACCGGCGGAATCGCCAGCGGCAAGAGCGCTGTAGCGGCAATGCTCCGCGAGCTGGGTTTTTCGGTTCTTGACGCTGATTCGCTCGCTCACAAGCTGATCGAGCCCGGCCAGCCTGCCTACGAAGAAGTCCTCCGCGAATTTGGTCGTACAATCACCGACGACCAGGGCCGCGTGGACCGCGCCAAGCTGGCCGCGCTGGTTTTCCAAAATCGCGCGAAGCTTGATCGGCTCAACGCCATCGTGCATCCGCGCGTCGCGGAATTGGTCCTCCGCCAGTTCGATGAATGGCAGCGCAACGGCACGCGCGACGCCGCGTTTGTCGAAGCCGCGCTGCTCATCGAATCGGGTATCCACAAACATCTCGACGGCGTCGTGGTTGTATGGTGCACGCCTGAGCAACAACTCGAGCGACTCGGCGCGCGCGGACTCAGTGAAGACGAAGCACGCCGCCGTATCGCCGCGCAAATGCCGGTGGAAGAAAAGCTGCGCCTGGCGACGGAGAAAATCGACTGCTCCGGCACTCTCGGGCAGACGCGCCAGCAGGTGGAAGCGCTGGCCGCCAAACTCCATCGCAGCAAAGCCGCGCGGTGACCCGCTTCCGCAATTTGCCTATACTAGAAGCATCGAATGGGAACAGAAGGGAAATTACCGATGAACGCAGGAAACAGATCGAATCGCGCACGGATCATCATCGCCGCGCTGGTGCTGATTCTTGGCGCCTTCTGGGCCGGAGCGCGCTTTGGCCCCCGTGACCCGGCTAAAGTCGAAGCCGTGCGGCGCGGTGGCTCTTTCTCCCCCGTTGCGGACCGGGACGCCGCGCTGACCGAGGACGAATCCATCAACGTACGCATCTACCGCCAAGTCTCTCCAGCCGTGGCCAATATCCTGACTAAGGCGACTGAGTACGATTTCTTTATGGACCCCATCCCGGTAGAAGGCGCCGGTTCGGGTTTTGTCATCGATCCGCGCGGCTACATTCTCACCAACTACCATGTTGTCGAAGGCGCGCAGTCCATTGAAGTTGTCCTGGGCGATCAGTCCCGTCACCCGGCGAAATACATCGGGGCCGATCAGCGCAATGACGTTGCGCTCATCAAAATCGAACCCAAAGGAAGGCAACTCACCACTTTGAAACTCGCAGATTCCGGTGCGATCCAGGTTGGGCAGAAGGTTCTCGCGATCGGAAATCCGTTCGGCTTCCAGTCTACGCTCACGACGGGGGTGGTTAGCGCCGTCGGCCGCACCGTTCAGACCAGCCAGACCACGTTCATCGAAGAAGCGATTCAAACCGACGCGGCCATCAATCGAGGCAATTCCGGCGGTCCGCTCATCAATTCGCATGGCGAAGTGATTGGAATTAATTCTGCAATTTACACGCCTACGGGCACCACCGCGGGGATTGGTTTCGCGATTCCAATCAACACAGCAAAGAGAATCGCCGACGATCTCATCACTTCTGGCCGTGTGCATCAGGCTTTTCTGGGCGTGCAAACGCTGGCTCTCGCAGGTGGACTTGCGGAAGCGCTGGATTTGCCGGTTCAGGAGGGCCTACTGGTCGAGGTTGCGACTAAAGGCGGTCCGGCAGCTGCGGCTGGTGTCCGTGGCGGGGATCGCGTCGTTCAGGCCGGCATGCGCCGTTTTTATGTCGGTGGCGATGTCATCGTGGCCATTGACGGCCAGAAAGTCGCAAATCAGTTCGACGTTAACCTGGTCCTTAATCATCACCGTCCGGGCGATACGGTCGATGTGACCGTGTATCGCGGCGGAAAGAAAATGGACATTGCCGTCAAGCTGGGTGAACGAACTGGCAATTGAAAACAGTCTTCAGTTCTCAGGTCTTAGTTACCGTTTTTCAGTTTGCAGTTTTTGTCCCTAGCCACAGCCGCCGGAACTGACGTGATCATTGATGACCACAGCTTCCGGAAACACGGAAACCCCCTGCACTGTGGCCACTACGGAGTTCGTGGCGGTGTCGATAATCGAGAGAGTGTCGGAAAATCTGTTCCCAACGTACACGTAGCGGCCCATCGGAGTAACCGCCACGCCGCGAGGGTCGTTTCCAACGGGGATGGTGGCCGTCAAAGTGTTCGTAGCGGTGTTGATTACAGAGACATCATTCGAACCGTCGTTCGCCACGTACGCGGTGGCTCCCTCCGGCGTGAATGCGATTGCGTGGGGCCGTACCCCGTCCGCGATCGTGGCTACCACGGCGTTGCTCGCGGTGCTGATCACCGAGATCGTGTCGGAGGAGAAATTTGCAACGTACGCGAAAGCGCCGTTTGGAGTGATGGAGACGCCAGTAGGGTTGACTCCAGCAGGGACGGTTGTAACCACACTGTTGCTCGCGGTGTTGATGACCGAGACGGAATTCGAAGCCTGATTCGTCACATAGGCAAGCGCGCCATCCGGGGTGATGGCCACGCCCCAAGGATTTGTTCCAACTCCGATCGTCGCCGCAACGCTCCTGGTGGCGGTGTCGATTACGGAAACGTTGTTCGAACCGTCGTTCACAACATACGCAAAAGCCCCGTTTGGTGTGAAGGCCACGCCGATGGGGAAATTTCCCACAGGAATCGTGGCGACTACGTTGTAAGTGGTAGTGTCAATCACGGATACAGAGTTGGATCCAAACATCCATCCGGAATTCGTTACATAGACAAAAGCCTTGTCCGGCGAGATGGCCGCGCTTAGCGGCTGAATCCCCACAGGAATTACGCCAGTGACCGTGCCGCCGGGCGTTGGTCCGCCAAACGTTCGGACCACGGCAACGCTATTCGACTTGTGTGTGGGCACGTAAACGTCGCAGCCTTGGGCTGCGACCTGCGCTGACCCAAGCGCGCCGAGCAAGATTAACGCCGCGCATCCAAGCAGCCATGATGAATTCCTTCTGCTTGATTGATTTTGGATTTTGCTTTGCCAGAAATCAGCTTGCTTCTTGAGCACCATGTTCATTCTCGTTCTCTCCAGTAGAACCCTAGTAGCGTCACGGGAATCTCGACGCAGCGATTTCCGTGTGTATTCATACCAAGCCGAGAAACCGCTCACAATCCGGAGAACATCGCATACTGAGGGGTGGTAACCCGCAACAAAACATAGGGGAATGCCTTGATTGTGACTATGACTAAACAGCAACCGGGGGAATGGTTCGGGGAAACGTCGATGAAGAGGAATGGCGTTAGCGGCCGAATTCGGCGCGATATTTCTCGCGAGCGTCCGCGCTCAGCAAGAACCAGCCTTCGGCGATGTCGCGCACGCGTTCGAGCTCGCGCTGCATCTCCGCGTGTTTCGCCTCCATGACTTCCGTAGTGGCATCAGTGGGAACATAAATCGGCTGAGCGAACAAAATCACGGCGCGTGCGAAAGGCATGGGCAGCAGAAAATGGTCCCAAGTCTTCGTGAATGTTTTCCCGCGATCGACACCGATATGAAAGACCATCACGGGACATCCAGTCTTGCGCGCCAGCATTACAGGACCCGGCTTTGCCACATACCGCGGGCCGCGCGGCCCATCAATGGTGAATCCACAATCGGCTCCTGCTTCGAGCCGCTTGGCCATCACGGCCAGGCCACGCAAGCCACCGCGTGACGAGCTTCCCTGCGCGGTGCCAAATCCAAGCCACTCGATTACCTTGCGCGTCCACTGTCCGTCAAATGCAGTGGTGTTCATCACCACGACGCCGTGATGGCGGTGCCACCACACAATGGGAAGGATGATGCGGTGCCAGAACGCCCAGATAATTCGCTTGCCGGAAGCGTGCACTTTTTCTGCGTGCTGCCACCCGAGCACTTCATAGCGCAGCGTCGGTCCCAGCGTTCGAATGACGCTGTACACGGCAGCCGCGATGAAGGGAATCTGGATGCGCCGCATCCATGGCAGTTGGGGCAACCGCGTGTCATAATGCAAATTGACCGGCTCGTGCTCCGGCTGCTTCACGGTCTCCAGGATTGTGTCGGGCTGTGGCATGTACGTTTGCCTGGCGGCCCAGCCATCATATGCAAGGTGCGTCGGCAGTCCGCGCCGACGTATAGTATAGGCGAGAGTCTCCGCCTTTGTGCCGGGAGTACGAGCGAGTGTCGTTTCCCTTCATCCGACCGCGCCTGACGCGACGCGCTATTTGGCTGCTGGCAAGCCTCACTGTGCTGGGAACAGCCTTTCTGACCACTTTGGCGGCTCGCCCCGATGAGGGAGCCTCCGATTCGGTTGGAATCATCGACGGCGCGGCCATCGCTGTCACCGGCCCCATGCGCGTCGAAACCGTACGCGGATTTGGAAGAACAGTCCTGCGGAGCGGCAGCGACGTAAGCGTCAAATCCGGGACTGCGCGATTGGATCTTACCGAAGGCGGCACCATCAGCATCTGCGGGCCAGCGCATTTCTCGGTTCTCAAGGTCGGCAATTTGCTCACCGTGGCTCTGGATTCCGGCACAATTCACTTTTCCGTCGAACGCGCGCCTGCCATAACGATTTACACGCCACTTCTTCAGATACAACCCATCGCGATTGGCGACGGTCCGCAGGATGCCCTCGTTGGTTTTGACGCTACGGGAGCGATGTGCGTCCGCGCATACCGTGGCGCGGTGCGGTTGGAACAGCAGCTTACCGGACAGAACATCGTCGTACCGCAGTCGAGCGACGTGCTGCTCCTCAATGGGCAACTGGACGGCCTTCGCGGGGGCGGTGACCGGTGCTCCTGCGATCCGCAACTCACAAAATACACGCCTCCTCCGCGATTGGAAATCGTTCCTCCAGCAGCAAATAGTGAGGATGCAAGTGCGAAGCCAATTGGATCTGGAGAGATCATTTCGCCTCTGCCAGTGGATAAACCGGCAGTCAAGGATGGGCCTATCTTCGAAATTTTCGTCCCGCCTCTGATTTACAATGCAAATGCGGAGGTTCAGCCGGAAGTGGATACCAGCATGATCGTGGTGCTGCGGCGTGTGCGCGTGCGGCCCACACTCATTTTCCAGGGCCGCGTGGAGGGAGACTTGCCTGCTTCCTCTGCCCCTGCGCCGACGCCCACACGTCCTGCGGCTGCAAGTCCATCCAAACCTGCAGCGCAAGCCAATGATTCCATGGTGGATCGCGTCGTTCATTTCGTCCGCAAACTTTGGTCGCGCGGGTCCTAATCATCTTCGAATGAGAATGCCTGAGGCCGAGGTCTGCTTGTGCCTAGCTTCAAGTGGATTTGACATGGACAGGCAGGATTGCCTGTCCTACTGAGCCTACATGCCTTCGTAATTGGGACCCCCACCGCCTTCGGGCACAACCCAGTCAATAATCTGGTAGGGATCGGCGATGTCGCAGGTCTTGCAGTGCACGCAATTCGAAGCGTTGATTTTCAGCTTCATCGGGCCGCCGGATTCTTTCACCATCTCGTAGACCGCGGCGGGACAGAAATACTGGCAAGGATTGCCGTATTCGACGACGCATTTCGTGGAACAAATACTGGTGTCGGCGACGCGCAGATGGCAGGGCTGATCCTCTTCGTGGCGCGTCCCAGAGTGGTAGACGTCGGTAAGGCGATCGAAAGTGAGCTTACCATCGCCTTTGAAGCCTTCGGACCCGGGGCGGCCGTTGATTTTTCTGTAGGCTTCGTGGCCCGCATGGGCGCGCATGGGATCGATCAGGCCGCGGCCGCCGGTGATTTGTTGAAACGCGGTGTGAAAGAATCCGCGCAGCATGCCGTGCTGAAACGACTGGTGAAAATTGCGAACCTGCCAGAGCTCTTTCTTGATGTAGCTCTGCTCGATTTTCTTGGGGAAGGCGCTCAACACTTTGCATGAAGTGTCGCCGGATTTCATCGCTTCGTAAATTGTTTCCGCGGCGAGCATGCCGCTTTTCATCGCCAGGTGAATGCCTTTGAGCCGCTGCGAATCGAGGAAGCTGCCGGAATCGCCGATGATGAGGCCACCGTCGAGGTAGGTGCGGGGCATGGCGTACCAGCCGCCGTAGGGCAGAGACTTCGCGCCGTAGCGTACGAGCTTGCCGCCGTCGAGAAGTTTCTTGAGAAAGGGATGCGTCTTCCAGATTTGAAACGCAGCGTGCGGATCGAATTGCGGATCGGCGTATTCGAGAGCGAGGACAAGACCGATGGAGACGCGATTGTTCGAAAGGCCGTAAATCCAGCCGCCGCCGTACATGTCCGTGGAGACGGGCCAGCCCAGAGTGTGCGCGACGTAGCCGGGCTGAATGCGGCCGGGTTGAACATCCCAGAGTTCCTTGACGCCGATGCCGTAACTCTGCGGATTGATATTGTCGAGCTTCTTGGCGGCGACGAGTTTTTTGGTGAGCGAGCCGCGCGTGCCCTCGGCGAGGACAGTAACTTTGGCGCGGAGTTCGTAGCCGGGCGTGAAGTTGTCCTTGGGCTTGCCGTTCTTGTCGAGGCCCTTGTCTTCGGTAATGACGCCGGCGATTCCGTCGCCTTCGTAGATCAACTCGGCGCCGCCAAATTCCTTGAAAACGTTGACGCCAGCGGCTTCGACGAGGCCACCGAGCCATTTGGTGATTTTACTGAGTGAGACGACGTAGTTGCCCTTGTTTTGAAACGGCGGGGGAGTGATCGGGAAACGGAAAGAAGAGTTTTTAGTGAAAAGCAGCGCCGCGGAATCGTTGACGGGCGTGTCAACAGGCGCGGATTTTATGAAATCAGGAATGAGTTCGGCCAGGGCTCTGGGGTTCATGATTGCGCCGGAAAGCTGGTGCGCACCGATTTCGCGGCCTTTTTCGAGCACGTAAATGTTTTCCGTGGAAAGCTCGGGCTTGGCGCCTGCGGCGTTGTGCTTCTTGATCAGATTGGCGAGATGCAACGCGCAGGAAAGGCCCGCGGGACCCGCACCGACGATGAGGACATCCCCTTCCAGTTGTTCGCGTTGAACGGTCACGCCGTCATTCTATCAGAGCAAAACGATGGGACTTAAGAGATGCCTCACACTATTGTTCTTTTCTGATTAGTTCCCGGTGGGAATGATTCCGGCGTTCTCCACCATGAGCATCACCGTTCTTTGCGGAGCGCGCGTGCGATGCAAGACGCCCTTGGGAACGACTGTGCCCTGCCTCGGACCGAGTTCCATGGTGCGGCCTTGTAGGTCGATCAGCAGCTTGCCTTCGACCACGTAGAAGAATTCGTCTTCGTCATCATGCTTGTGCCAGTGATATTCGCCCTGCACAACGCCGAGACGGATCGCCGAGCCATTCACCCGGCAGAGAGTCTGGTTGTACCACTTGTAGGTACAGGCATCGGCGAGCGCTTTTTCGTCGACAACTTCCAGGGGCTGACAAAGTATGTTGAGTCTGGTTTCATAAGGGAAGCTTTCCACATTGGCCATCGGATCCTCCGTGTGATTGTTCTTTATTAATATGTTGCGATGCGCGGAACCAAGGGCCAATTTGTCATATCACGCGCTACGGCATTGGAAAAAAGCTGTTCGGCGTTGGCTGTGGCACCTTTACTTGGCTTTTTCCAGAGCTTCGGTCAGGGCGGGCATGATTTCGAAGATGTCGCCGACGACGCCGTAATCGGCGATTTCGAAGATGGGCGCGTTGGAATCCTTGTTGATGGCGACGATGGTGCGCGCGCCCTTCATGCCGACCACATGTTGAATGGCGCCGCTGATACCAAGCGCGAGGTAGAGCTTGGGCGCGACGGTCTGCCCAGAGCTGCCAATCTGGCGCTCCATGGGGAGCCAGCCTTCGTCGCAGATGGGACGCGAGGCAGCGATTTCCGCGCCGAGCGCTTTCGCCAGCGCTTCCGCTTGAGGAATATTTTCGGGAGCCTTGATGCCGCGGCCGATGGAGACAATCAGCGGCGCTTGCGTGAGGTCCACTGCGCATTTCGCTTCCTTGAAAAGTTCGAGCGGTTTGGTGCGAATTTGCTCGGCGCTCAGTGTGACGCTGAGGGCATTCACTGGAGCTTTGCCGGAAGGATGGGCACCCAGCAGGTCGGCACGGAAGGCGCCGGATTGAAACGAGGCGAACCACGGCGCCACACCGGTGAACGTGACGTCAGCGGCGGTCTTCCCCTGAAACATCTGGCGCACGAAGACAAGTTTGCCGCCTTCGTTACGGTAGCCGATGCAGTCGCCGATCATGCCTTTGCCGAGCATGGCTGCGAGCTTCGGAGCGAAGTCGCGGACTTGATACGTGTGCGGGAACAAAACGAGTTCGGGCTTAGCGGATTCGATCACTTGCTTGAGGGCGATGCAGTAGCCGTCGGGCGTGTAGGCATCGAGCAGATCATGGTCGACGCTCAAAACTTCGGCGACGTTTTTCGCACCGAGTTCGGAGGCCAACGCGGAAACTCCTTTGCCGATGAGGAGGGCGCTGACCATGCTCGATGTATCTTTGGCAATTTGCTGCGCCGCAGCCAGCGTTTCGAAACTTGCGTTGTTCCACTTGCCCTGGCGCTGTTCGGTGATGACTAGAATCTTCATGGTCAGATCACCCGCACTTCAAACTTAAGCTTTTCAACCAGTTTAGTTGCCACTTCCTTCGGCGTGCCGGTGAGGAACTCCGTCTTTTTCGTTTTCGTGGGCACATAGATTCTTTCGATTTTCTGCGTGGATTCGTGAGCAACACCCAGCGATTCGCGCGTGGTCGTGGCGATTTCTTTTTTCTTCGCGGCCATGATGCCTTTGAGCGTGGCGTAGCGCACTTTGTTGATGCCGGACTGAATCGAAAGCACAGCGGGCAGCGGGCACTCGATCCACTGAAACCAGCCGGCTTCGAGCTCGCGCTTCAGTTTCATTTTGCCGTCCTGCACCTCGATTTGCATGATGATGGTGGCGTGCGGACGGTCGAGCAAGGCCGCCAGGAGCACGCCTGTCTGGCCAAACCCGTGGTCGTCGCTCTGCAATCCCGTGAGCACCAGATCGGCCTTCTCTTTTTGGATGGCGGCCGCGAGAGCTTTCGCCGAACCGAGCGGATCAAGCTGCGCGAAATGGTCATCCGCGATGTGGATCGCCCGGTCTGCGCCCTTCGCCAGCGCTTCCTTGATGGTTTGCTTCACGCGCTCCGGTCCCATCGAAAGGACGACGACTTCGCCACCGTGTTTTTCCTTGAGGCGTAGCGCTTCTTCGAGCGCGTAGCTGTCCGGCTCGTTCATTTCAAAGCCGATGTCGGATTCCTTGATCCAATTCCCGGCGATGGTTAGTGGCGCGTCCTTCGCGGGAACCTGCTTGATGCACACGATGATGTTCACAAGGATGCTTCCTTTCGGAATTCCCCAATTCCGTGGGCGCGAGAAAAACCGCGGGAGCGCGCGGCTGCAATGAAATCCTGCGTTATTTTCCAGACCAGCGACGGAAAATGAGCGCGGCGTTGGTGCCGCCAAATCCAAAGGAGTTCGAAAGAGCGTACTCAACCTGTGTTTTGCGCGCGTGATTCGGCACATAATCCAGATCGCATTCCGGATCGGGATTCTCGAGATTAATAGTAGGCGGGAGTGTCTGATCGCGCAGCGCCAAGACACTAATGCCGGCTTCGAGGCCACCCGCGCCGCCCAGCAAATGACCGGTCATGGATTTTGTAGAGCTGACGGGAACGCTCTTGGCGCGCTCACCGAAAACACGCTTTAGCGCGCGTGTCTCGATGACATCACCGATGGGCGTGGAAGTGCCGTGGGCATTCACGTAACCGATATCGTTGGGAGAAAGTTTCGCGTCCTTCAACGCGGCCATCATTACGCGATAAGCGCCGTCGCCGTTTTCCTCCGGCTGCGTGATGTGGTAAGCATCGCCGGACATTCCATAGCCGACGACTTCCGCCAGGATCGGCGCATTCCGCTTCTGCGCGTGCTCAAAGGATTCGAGGACTAGAATTCCCGCGCCTTCCCCGACGACAAACCCGTCGCGGCCGGAGTCCCAAGGGCGGCTGGCGTGCGCGGGATCGTCATTGCGCGTGGAGAGCGCCTTCATGGCGGCAAATCCGCCGACGCCCATAGGCGTGATGGTAGCTTCAGCTCCGCCGCAAATCATCATTTCCGCGGCGCCGCGCTCGATAATTTTGAACGAGTCGCCAATCGCATGCGCGGAAGCGGAGCAAGCCGTGGCAGTGGCGGAATTCGGCCCGCGCGCGCCATAACGAATGGAAATCTGCCCCGACGCAAGATTGACGATGGCGGAAGGAATAAAGAAGGGGGAAATTTTCCCCGGGCCACCCTGAACGAGCTTCCAGTGCTCGCGCTCAATGATGTCAAATCCACCGATGCCGGAGGAAACGTAAACGCCTACTTCGTCGAGATTCGAATCTTCCGGTTTCCAGTTCGCGGACTTCACCGCAAAGTCCGCGCCCGCCAGTGCGATCTGGATGAACCGCGCCATTTTTTTGAGTTCTTTTTTCTCGATCCACTGAAAGGGGTCGAAGTTTTTCACTTCGCCGGCGATCTTGCAGTCGAAGCCGGCGGTGTCGAAATGCGTAATCGGCGCAATGCCGCTGCATCCGGCGACGAGGTTTCTCCAGCTTTCCTCCGTGCCGATGCCCAGCGCGCAGACTAATCCAACACCCGTGACAACTACGCGGCGCGTCAAAGTTCCCAAGCTCCCTGTTGTGGTGAATATTTCGTGGCTTACTTACCTTTGGCGTGTTTATCGATGTATTCGACCGCGTCTTTCACGGTGGTCATCTTTTCGGCATCCTCATCGGGCACTTCGATGCCGAAGGCTTCCTCAAACGCCATCACCAATTCTACCTGATCGAGCGAATCCGCTCCCAGGTCGTCCACAAACGACGCGGTGGGCGTCACTTCCGCTTCATCCACGCCGAGCTGCTCGACGATAATCTGCTTCACGCGTTCTTCTACGCTAGCCATTCGGTTTCCTCCGCGATGCTAAGTCGGTGCAAGTGCTGTCTTGGTCCGCTTGCCTCAGGCTAAAGAGCCTGCCCTGCTTGCGCGGAGTACAGCCGCGCGAAAATCGTGTGTTCGGGCCCGCATTCTCGGATTCGCGGCACGTTGCCGCGGTTACGAGCCGATTTGCCTTGAGATTACGCCCCCGGATAACCTGCCCATTTTAGTCATGGCCCCCCACAAGGTCAACTTTCCTGCCGCTATTCTTCTGCGGCCATGGTATCAGGCCAGATACATGCCGCCGTTGACGTCGAGGACGTGGCCGGTGATATAGCCGGCTTCATCGCTGGCCAGAAAAACGATGGCGGCGGCGACGTCGCGCGGGCAGCCCATGCGACCGAGCGGAATACGCGTCTTCAAATCTTCCTTCACTTTGTCGGATAGGACATCGGTCATAGGCGTCTCGATGAAGCCAGGCGCGACGGCGTTCACAGTAATGTTGCGCGAAGCAATTTCCATGGCGATGGCTTTGGTCAAGCCGATCAGGCCGGCTTTGGCGGAAACGTAATTGGCCTGGCCGGCGTTGCCCATTTGCGCGACGATGGAGGCAATGTTGATGATGCGGCCTGCGCGCGAGCGCATCATGGTTCCCAAAGCCTGCTGGATGCAGAAGTGCGCGCCCGTCAAGTTCGTTCGAATCACCGCGTCCCAGTCGTCAGGCTTCATGCGCAGGGCCAAACCGTCACGGGTAATCGCGGCGTTGTTCACCAGAATATCGAGTCGGCCAAATTTCTCGACGACTGCTTTGAATCCCGCCTTCACCTGCTCCACGTCGGCCACGTCCATTTTCACCGCGAAGGCTTCCCCACCCGCTGCGAGAATGTCTTTCACGAGCGCAGCAAGCTTTTCTTCATTGCGCGCGGCGACAGCGACTCTAGCACCGGCTTCGGCGAGCGCCAAAGCGGTGTCGCGCCCGATGCCCTGCGACGCGCCGGTGACGAGAGCTACTTTGTCTTTCAGGCTGAATATGGGCAGTGGCATGGGCTTCGGCCTGTCCGGTTTTCCTCTCACAAGAAAAGCTGAGAGCACAGACTAAAGTCTGCGCTACCTAGGCCGCGTCGGAGCGCGCCGCGGCAATCTTCTCAACCGTGGCGGCCAGACTCTTTTCGTCCTCGACGTTGAGAGCTGCGACGGAGCGCTCAATCTGGCGCAACAATCCGGTCAGCACGCGGCTCGGCCCCACTTCTACGAAAGTGTTCACGCCTTCGTCAATCAGCAATCGCACGGACTCTTCCCAGCGCACCGACATGGAAACCTGGCGAATGAGAGCCGCGCGCGCTTCCGCACCGGTGGTGACGGTGTCCGCGTCGACATTTGTGACCAACGGCACGCGTAAGTCAGAAAACTCCGCACCGCGCAAATCCTGTTCGAGCTTTTCTTGCATGGGCGTCATCAGAGCGGAATGAAACGGCGCGGACACCGGCAAGATCACCGCGCGCTTAGCGCCCGCCTGCGAAGCCAGCTCAACAGCGCGCTTAATCGCACCTGCGTGGCCAGAGATGACTGTCTGCTCCGGCGAATTCAGATTGGCAGCAGCGCACGCTTCGCCCTGCGCGGCGCGCTTACAGACATCGGCAACGACCGCATGAGACAAGCCCATGATCGCGGCCATGGCGCCCACGCCTTGGGGAACGGCATCCTGCATGTACGTTCCACGCTTGCGCACGAGCCGCACGGCGTCCGCAACCTTCAAGGAACCTGCTGCGACCAGCGCGGAGTATTCTCCGAGGCTGTGGCCAGCGACGAAGTCCGGCTCCAAACCTTTTTCCGCAAGGACGCGAGACACCGCCACCGAGCAGGTCAGAATGGCCGGCTGCGTATTAGCTGTAAGCTTAAGCTCGTCTTCGGTACCTTCGAAGCACAGCTTGGAAATCGAGAAGCCAAGCGCCTGGTCCGCCTCGTCGAAAACGGATTTTGCCGCGGAATATTTCTCCGCGAGCTCCTTGCCCATGCCCGGGTATTGCGAAGCTTGTCCGGGAAACACAAATGCGACTTTGCCCATTGCCGATTCCTCTCTGCCGCCGTCACGCGGGAACCGCGCTGGCGGAGAGCTCCTGTTCGATTCTCTCGTTGATGCGCGCGCGCGCGAGCCCCGCGGCCACGCGGATGGCATTTTTCACGGCGTTGGCGTTCGAACGTCCATGGCCAATCACGCAAACGCCGCGCACGCCCAAAAGCGGCGCGCCACCGTACTCTGTATAATCAATCGTCTTCTTCAATCCCTTGAACGCCCCTTGTGAGAGCTTGGCCCCGACTTGAGAAAGAATGGAGCTCTTCAACGACTTCCTCAGTAAATCAAAAATCGATACCGCCAGGCCCTCGCAAATCTTCAAGGCAATGTTACCAACGAAACCGTCGCACACAATCACGTCAACACTGCCGGAAAAAAGGTCGCCGCCTTCGACGTTGCCCACGAAATGGACCCGACTCTTCTTCAGCAGGGTGTAGACTTCGCGGGTGAGCACATTGCCTTTGATTTCTTCCTCGCCGACCGAAAGCAATCCGACGCGCGGGCGCCTGCTGCCAAAGGTCGCGCGGTAATACACTTCGCCCATCACCGCGAACTGCAGCAAATGTTCGGGCCGCGAATCCACGTTGGCCCCCACATCCAGGAGCACGGAAACGCCGCCCTTGGCGTTAGGAAACGGGGCGGCCAAAGCCACGCGATCCACAGATTCGAGAGTCCCCAGCAGAAACCTCGCCACGGTCATGACCGCGCCAGTATTCCCGGCGCTGAACATGCCATCCGCTTTGGCCTCGCGCACCAAACGAGCGGCCACATGAACGGAGCTATCCTTTTTCCGGCGGAAAGCCTGGGCCGGATGATCATTCATGGTGATCGCTTCGCTCGCGGGAACAATCTCGATGGGCAGGTTGGGCGTGGCATGCTTCGCCAACTCCGCACGTACCGCATTCGGCTGGCCCACCAGCAAAATGCGCACGTTGAACTCGCGTGCGGCCAGCACACTGCCTTCAACCTCAGGACGTGGTGCATGGTCCCCGCCCATGGCGTCAACGGCGATGGTGATCATGGGATTTTGCCCGCAGAATCAGCGCAACGAAAAACCTTACGACGACGTTTGGACCGCCTTGCCCTTGTAATAGCCGCAATGCGGACACGCCTGGTGCGGCTGCTTCATTTCGTGGCAATTCGGACACTTGCCCAGTGCCGGCTTGGCTAGAAAATCATGCGCCCGCCGCGTGCTGGTCCGTCTCTTTGAATGTCTCCGTTTTGGGTTAGGCATAACACTACACCTCGTTCCCGCCGCGTTGGGCGGATTATATAGGGCTTTCGGCCCTGGAAAGCTATTGTTTTTTCAGCCAGTCCTGCTTGATGCGCGCGAGAGAGGCCAAGCGGGGATCCGTGGCATGGGTCTCGCAGCGGCACTCTTCGTGGTTCAGGTTGGCGCCACAATTCGGACACAGCCCCCGGCAATCGCTCTGGCAAATGGCTTTCACCGGAAGCGCCAGAAGCACCTGCTCTTTCAACACGTCCGCCAAGAAAAGTCCTTCTCCTTCGTAGAAGCCGATCTCCGTATCGTCATCCCTCAGCCGATCTTCCGGGTGCTTGGTGAGCCGGGCATCCTTGGGAAGCGGAGCGTAAAATAGGTCAAAGGAACGGCTCACTTCCTCGTTGACTGGCTCGAGGCAGCGCGCGCAGACCAGCTCGACCTTGGACTCGAGGTTACCCTCGACGCGAATCTGTCCTTCCAGCAATTCCGCGGTGGCAGTCACTTCCAGTGGCTCAATCTGCTTGATTTCCGCCGAATGGAAGTCGATGCTGCCCGGTGCATAGGTCTTGTGGATGCGGAGCTTGCGGACAGCCAATTCCCTAACGTCCAGGAACATCTGTTCAGCGCCTCCGGCGCACGCGCTCATGCTTTACCATTATTCAGGGGGCTCAGCGCCAAGTCAAGGAACGGCCGCCAAACACTTCTTGATTTTGCGCCCTTCTCGTCACCTTTCAGCTCCAGTACTCACTCCGTGTTGTTGTCCCCCGCTTTAGCCTGAAAGTAGGCGCACTGTGCCGTTCAGCAGCTGGTAAGCCTTCTGCCGCGCTTCAAATGTTCTTGGCAACCCCGCGTCCAGGATCTCCCTAGCGGCCCGGTAATCGGCAGCGTAATTCTTCCCTGGTTCGGCTGCGAACAGCCATGCGGGTACATGCACAAACGCTGACAGCACAGCAGCAATCGGCGCAAGTTTGGCACACAACAGGATCTTTTCCGCGCGGGGCTCCCCGATCACGGGGAATTCCTGAAGCATCTTCTTCGCTGCCTTAAGGCCCTTTTCCGGTTGTGCTTTGCCCATCCGTTGCTGCGGACAGCGGCAAGAGCTCCGCCAAATTCATCTTTCACCTTGCGGGCGATTTCCTTCAAGCGTTCTGCGCGCACGTCCTGCACGATTCCTCGCAGCCGCATCAACTCTGTCAGCTTCGCCTCGGAAAC
>QHYM01000450.1 GCA_003223295.1 Acidobacteriota bacterium
ACTCTGGAACCGACCATTGCAGACTCAAAAAGCGGACAGTTTAAGGTCCGCACCCTACTCTCGAAAAACCTCAATTCTGGCCGCTTTTTAGGGGTATGTCAGGAGATCTGAAATTACTTGTCGTGGCTGGCGCTCTGTTGAGTGGGAACGATTCAAAAGAGGGAGCTTTTTATTTTGTGTTGAATGATGAGGAGTTGCGCCTAACGCATTCAACCCTCGTAAGGAAAGCCTGCGGGAGAGTGAAGTATTAAGACAAACTGCGGCTGCCAATACGACAGGCGATCTGCTATGGATCAAAACACACTCGTGCTAACAATCTTCGCGGGAAGTCTTGTTGCAGTCATCGTTGGGTATCTTCTCGCATGGCGATCCAAAAGGACGGCCTTTCGCAGAGCGGGTTCGCTAATGACCGCCGCGGTTTCAGGGTTCGCGGGGCTGTGCATGCTCGCGTGGTTGATAGGTGCTGTGATGCCCCTTCCGCCTCCCGACGGAACACCACTTTGGGAACCTCTGGTTTTCCTCCTCGTCTTCTCTCCACTTCCGCTCGGTGCATTCTACATCTGTGCGAAGTTCCTTCGGCAAGCTCGAAGTTCCCAAAAGACAACGTAATCGACCTTGTGAACGCTCGAGAAACGCTGTATTCGTCATCTATGAAGAGATAGGTGTGACCATCCATGGTTTCTCGCTATGCACCAGCCTTTGCGCGACGCGTTGTGACGCTGCGTCGGGATCGCGAGCGCGGCCGTCTGGCAAGCCCGCCAAACTGCCTAATCCGCACTTCGCCAGCCGGAAACGTCGCGCGAATGTCCAGCTTGCCGCCCATCGCCTCGATAGCTTTGCGCAACGTGCTCACGAAGATGTCGGAGCGGCTTTCGATCTTGGACACGCCGGCTTGATTAATGCGCAACGCCTTTGCCAAGCGCTCCTGGGTTATTCCCATTGCCTGACGAAGCTCGTTGAGCGCCATTACTGCGATCATCTTCTGTGTTTTGGCATCTGAGCGCGCACGGGCCCTCGGTGACATCTTCGCTTCCAGTTCTCGAAAATTCTTAGCCATTGAGCAATCCCTCCCTTCGGAGCGTTTCCAGATGCTTGTCGTACAGCCTATCGGCAATCGGCACAAACTCCTTGTACCAGCGGCCCTTGCCGGTTTTGTTCCCGCCAATCAGCAGAATTGCAGTGCGCCGCGGGTCGAAAGCAAACAGCACGCGGTAGGGCTTTCCTCGATGCTGAACACGCAATTCCTTCATATTGGCGTGCTTCGAGGATGCTACGGAGTCCACGTGGGGCCTGCCGAGCGTCGGCCCGAAGCGGCGAAGCAGGTTTACCTCAGCCCTTACGTCCACCTGTTCCGCTTCGCCCAAACCTTCCCACCACGCCCCAAATTCATCTGTAAACTCTACTTCCCATTCCTCCAAAGGAATATACCTCCAAAAGCCTATTAGGTCAATAGAGCCAGCCAGCAAACGCTACAGGCAGGACAATCCCAACGAGCTAACAATCAGTCGGGCATTTGATAAAGCTTGCGTTTCTCCACATCCCGCATTCCGCTTTCGGTAATGAAGTATCGGTTCCCGTCAAAATGCGCAAACGCACGCTCATCCACAAGCCTCGTAAGAGTCGTTTTGAGATTAGCTCGCATTTTTGGTTTCGACCAAGAGGTCAACTCATTGAAGGTCGCTCCAACTTTCCCGCACTGATACAGCAGAACGAGTGCATAGTCGCCGGCCACGAGTCCGGGATTCAATACTTTAAGAAAGCCAGCAAAATCCTGTACGACAGGCGCTCTGCGCATCACCAAGGACTCGACAATACTCTGCGCCTCGTTTGCGGGAACAGTGTGATACAGACGCACGAATTCAGCGAGCACCCAATCCAGCGAGTAAACGACAAGACTGGAATCTTGAAGATTCGGGTCGATGTTGTCGGCTAGATGCGCCGCGTCCCGCTTGTTGCGAATATCGTAGACCACCCTAAGTGCCCTCGGAATGTGCAGCCTAATTGCTTCGAGGATACGGAATGCAGCTTCACAGAATCGACCGCCCTCCACTG
Source organism: Acidobacteriota bacterium (assembly GCA_003223295.1). Taxonomy (GTDB): domain Bacteria; phylum Acidobacteriota; class Terriglobia; order Acidiferrales; family UBA7541; genus Acidiferrum. The sequence goes on from QHYM01000450.1 coordinate 2,053, forward strand.
CGCTCAACCTCAGACCTCCCAGATAGAAGTTTTTCTTCGCCTCGACATAAGCCTCTAGCAGTTCGTCTACGAGTTTCTTATCGTGGCTTTTTGCGAGACCCTGCCGTATGGTGTCGAGCACACTCACGCTCCGAAGCTACATAGTTGTCGAGGGAGTTATTTTTTCTTGGCGGGCTTACGCCGACGGGGTTTCCGCAGAGTGTTTACTTTCTCTCGGTCTGGAAGGGCATCTACTAGCTTCTCGCCCAAAACGGTTATTTGTTTGTCGCCGCCACCAGCCGCGGAGAGATACTTACTTCCCGCTGCATTCATTACGGCCACTGCGGGGTTGGAGAATTTTGGTTGTGCGGCCTCGATGTTAGCTGCCGCGAGCGCCTTGGTCTTGAATCGCAGGGTTGCTTTGTAATGGGTGAGGTAGTACGCCAAGCACGTGATGCGCTCCGCGTCAGTCTTGGGGTCTTTCTGTGCCAAGAAGCTCTTGGCGGTAAGATTCCCAGACGGTGCGGCGGGCGACAGATTAACCCCGGGGACTGGAGGCGCAGCCGGTAATTGCAGACCTACTGGTTGGGCTCCTCCGACTTCTAATTTCTCCCAAAGCCACGTCAATACCCGCCGCTTCTCTTCTGGTTTCAGGCTCGACAGAGCGTTGAACGCGGCGTCCATCGCCTTGACTTCACCATCTGGCTTTGCGGCCATCAAATCCTCCACGATGCTGGGTTCCGGGGATATGCTGTATTCTTTCATACCGTACTCAGTGGTTCAACACTTCAACTTGATGGTCCGTGACACTGGGTCCAAGTGCGCCTCCGCCACGGTGAGTTGTGGCTCGCGCTGCCCGGCCCATTCTCTAATTTTTTGGCGGTGAGAATCCTGCATTTCCTTTCCCAAGATAATTCGGTTAAGCCAGCGAGGATCGTTCATTTTGACCCTCGGGCCTTGCCCGCGATGCGCCACGAGTCTGACCTCCTCTTCGTTGCTCCAGTCGAGCGTCTTACAGAAAAAGAAGTCTCCGTTAAAGATCGATGGGTCGGTGATGAGAATCGACATTTGGTCGGGAGGAAGATAGTTCACCTCCTTTGCGTTCTCGAAGAGAGGACCTTCATTTAGAAACTCGAGACAGTATCCGCGGTGGTAGGCGCCGTAATGCGCCCACAAGTTCATTTTGTCGTAATGCTTCGTCATCGCGTACACCTTGAAGGTCGCTAGTTGGTCGTCGAATGATTTCACAAGACCAGGATGGTACGCGGCTGTACCGTTGCGCCCGATATTGAATCGGAGTATGCGCTCATGCTCGTCCAGCTTGGTCAGCGGTATCGTCGGGTCGGCTCGGACAAAACGCTGGAGAATAAACAAAATCATCTCGTCCTCCGACTGCAACGAGAGTTTGGGGAGGCTATCGATAGGGTCGTTCAATTCTGTTCGGTCCGGCAAGTACAGCGTGTGTTCCAGAATGATTGGCTTCAACCATTCGAGACGGTCTGGCCTGGAGTATTTGTAGAGGTGAGGGCACGTAGGCCGCCGAGGTGAAGGCAGGGGCATGTTTCAAATTATAAGCAGGCGGAACGCGAACAGGTGCTCTGCAAAATGGAAAGGTCGAACCTCGGCCGGCCAAGGATGACACTGGCCCTGAGTCGAGCCTTTTGGCTTTGGCGGGACCCGAAACCTCGCGTCCAATTTGCTTTCCCCCGCGACATTTCGCGTCCAACTGCGTCCAAAACTCAGTGTTTTACGGGTCAATTTCGAGGGGGAAGCCA
>QHYM01000137.1 GCA_003223295.1 Acidobacteriota bacterium
CGTGCGGGTGATGTAGACACCGCGGCGGGGGAGCAATCCCTGCTCCGCGGCAAGATTGAGCGTGGGAAAGGTGAAACGATGGCCGGTTCCCGTGCCGGGAATAACCTCTCCTGTGAGGACGAATGGGCGACCGAGGAGGCGCGCGGCACGGGAGACATCGCCATCGGCGATTTCTTTGCGAATGAGAGTGCTGGAGACCACCTCTCCCCGGTAAATTACAGGAGGAAGGACAACCACCTCGAATCCGTGTTCGGCCCCTAGTTCCCTCATTAGATTTACATCGCCCGTTTGCTTGTGTCCGAAGCGGAAATTCTCTCCCACGAAGACGGCCTTGATGCGCAAGTTGCGAAGGAGGATGTGCTGGACAAACTCTTCCGGCCTGAGGCGCGACAATTCCAGGGTGAACGGAAGCACAACGGCAGCTTCGAGCCCCAGCGCTTGGAACCCCGCGAGGCGCTGCGCAATGGTTGAGAGTTGCGGCGGCGCGGTTTCCGGGCGCAGGACTTTTCGCGGCGAGGGGTCAAAGGTCAACGCGGTGGGCACGGCATTGAGCGCCCTGGCGCGTGCCACGACGGATCGCAAAATGGCCTGATGGCCAAAATGGATGCCGTCGAAGCTGCCAATGGCGAGAACGCTGCTGTGATCAAACTTTCCAAAACGCGAGTGCCACGCCTGTGAAGAAGTGAATGTCGAGAAGCGTGGAGCCATCGTTCCTCCAACAGTTGCGCTCCCTTTCGGAGAGTCTCTTTGTTCGCGCAAGGGTTTATCCGTTGCGTCCACGCGAACTTCGAACTGCAAGCCGTCGTAAGCAAGCTGCACATGGGGAAACCCGAGTTTTACGAGGCGCTCGTTGGTCTCGGCATGCGGCAGGTCGTGGGCAATATGAGTGAACCAGGCGCGCCGGGGCTTGAGTCTTTCGATGAGAGCCAAGGCTTGATCGACGGTCTGATGCATGGGGTGAGGAATGTCGCGCAGAGCATCGAGAATAAGTTCGTCGAGCCCTTCGAGCAGCGCCAGCGAAGAATCCGGCAGAGAGCTGAAGTCGGTGAGATAAGCCGCGCGCCCAAAGCGGAAGCCCAGCACTTTCATGTCGCCGTGCAGCATGGGTACGGGAGTAAAAGGGATGCCAAGCAATTCGAATTCGCGCTCAATGACGTTCAGCGTCACGCTCGGCACGGTGCTCAGGGTGGGCTTGCAGTCGAAAACATAGGCGAAGATGCGCCTGACGATTCGAAACGTGTCTTCATTGCTGTAAACGGGCAAGGCCGCGCGTTGGCGGATGTTGAACGGCCGGATATCGTCGAAGCCGAGAACGTGATCGGCATGGCCGTGCGTCAACAAGATGGCATCGAGGCGATCCAGACCTACGCGCATCGCTTGCTGACGAAAGTCGGGAGTTGTGTCGATAACCACGTGCTGGCCATCGCGGGACAGCAGAATGGAGGGGCGAAGACGTTTGTCGCGCGGGTCGGTGGAACTGCAGACGCGGCACGGGCAGCCGAGCGTGGGGACGCCCATCGATGTGCCGGAGCCGAGAACGGTGATTTTTAACGGAGTGCGAGGCATCTTGAATGAGCCGGAGAAATCACGGACGTGGAGGAGCCCGGGTGCTTCGCGCGCATGCTCAGCGCGACTTGGCTTTGGCCTGCGTTGCCGCCTGCGCCGCCACCGCCTGGTTGATCTCCACGTAAGTGAGCTTGAGCTTGCCGAGCAAGTCCAGCAGCAGATTGTCTTCTTCGGGTGCCAGATTGCCTTTGGTCTTTTCGTGCAAGGCGTCGAGCATGTCGATCAGCTCGCGCGCTGCTTCCGGGTCGATCATGGGCTGTCCGGTTTGCGGGTCGGCATACCCGCCCAGAACCATCGCAGCGTTCTGCCCCAGCATGCGCACAAGGTTTTCGAACGCGGCAACGCGCTTGGGCGCATCGGCGGAAGGCGGATTCGCAGGCGCCTTTGCTTTTTCAGCGCGTGGAGTTTTGGCAGCCTCTACCTTCGCCTCCCGCTCTTGTTCTTCAACGACATCTTTACGTAGCTCGCCCTCAGAGGTGAACGGGCGGCGATCAATGACCCGGAATGTATCTTCCTGCTTGTGGTCGGACAAGGTACTTTTCCCCAGTGATTTATTTCGGATTCAGTTTAACATGGCTGGCCGGGATAAGTCGCTGGAACGCCTTGTAAAACTGACCGTTGCACCTTAAAGTGGAACATTTGATTCACATTGCCGATGCCCAATAAGTCGATGCCAGCACGCACGAAACAAAAGGCGAAAAGAGCCAAGAGGAGCGCGGGGAAGACGCGCACCGTCAAGTTGAAACATTTGACTCCCGGCGAGTGGTTTGAAAAACTCGTGGCCGTGCAAGCCCGACTGCGCGCTCCAAAGGGATGTCCCTGGGACCGCGAACAAACGCACCAAACGTTGCGAACGTACCTTCTCGAAGAGGCTTATGAAGTATTGGAAGCACTCGACCATGGAGACGACGCGAAGTTCGCGGAGGAGATGGGCGACCTGCTCCTGCAAATTGTCTTTCATTCCCAAATTGCGCAGGAAGAAGGCCGCTTCAATGTGTCTGACGTGATCCGCGAGATTCACGACAAGATGATTCGCCGCCACCCGCACGTTTTCGGCGAGACGCGCGCCAAGGACTCGGCGGAAGTACTAAGAAACTGGGAGCAGATCAAGGCGGAAGAGCGGCGTTCGAACAAGGAACAGGCCGGGGGTGGAGGATCCCAAACGGAGCCACCTTCTTTGCTTGACGGAGTTTCCCGCGCGCTGCCGGCAACGCTCGAAGGATTTCAGCTCACGCGGAAGGCTTCGCGGATTGGCTTTGACTGGGAAGATGCGCGTGGCGTGATTGCAAAGATGCAGGAAGAGACGGCAGAGCTCGAAGCTGCGTTGAAAGCTGAGGACCGGCAGAAAATCGAAGAAGAAATGGGCGACTTACTGTTTGCAGCGGTAAACCTGGCGCGATTCCTGCATGTCGATCCAGAAATCGCGCTGAAGAAGGCCAACGCGAAATTCTCGCGCCGTTTTCGGGCCATGGAAGCACTGGCACGCGACTCCGGCCGCGAGTTCAAGAATCTTCCGCGCGAAGAGATGGAAGCGCTTTGGGACGTAACCAAGAATGCGGAAGGGGAGTCACACATAGGCGGACTCGCGAAGGCCCAGGCACGGAAATGAGCCGGGACATCCAGGTGCGCAAGTGCGAAACGCTCGAAGAGTTTCACTGCTGCGTGGAGCTTCAGCGCCAGATTTGGGGCGAGGCAGACCTGGAAGTCGAGCCTGTCACTATGTTCGTGGTTGCCGCGCATACCGGAGGCCAGGTGCTGGGTGCGTTTGATGATGCCCGCATGATCGGATATACGCTCGCGGTCGTTGGCATGAGCGATGGTGTGCCCTATCTGCATTCGCACATGACGGGCGTGCAAAGCGATTACCGCGACCGCGGCATTGGCCGCATGCTGAAACTCTTTCAGCGCGACGAAGCAATGAGCCGCGGGATACGGCTCATTCAGTGGACCTTTGATCCGCTCGAGCTGCGCAACGCGCACTTCAATTTGAACCGCTTGGGGGCGATTTGCCGGAAGTATCTGCCAAATCTGTACGGCACGACGACGAGCCCGCTGCACCGCGGCCTGGCAACGGACCGCTTGCTCGTTGAATGGCATCTTGATTCCGCGCGCGCGGTCGCAGCTATCCAGAACCTCGTCAAGGATCCGGCCGAAGCGCCTGCAATTATTGGGGTGCCTGCCGAGTTGGAGCACTGGCAACAGGAGAATGCGCCGGAAGTCAAGAAAGAGCAGGCTCGGATGCGGGAAGAGTTCACCAAATGGTTTGCCAAAGGTTATGCGGCGGTTGGGTTGCGGGCCGGGCCGGGGAATCGCGCGTACCTACTCACTCCCTGGAGCGACTTTTAGGAAAGGTTCTCACCCAGGACAAATATGCTCATTCAAGAAATCACACTTCGCGAAATAGCCATGAAACTGGTGGCCCCGTTTGAGACCAGCATGGACCGCCTCGAAGTTCGCCGCGTTCTACTGCTGGAAGCGAAAGTGGACGGTGTGACCGGTTGGGGTGAATGCGTGGCCGGAGAGGCGCCGTTCTACAGCCCTGAATACGCGGATACGGCTTGGCCGGTCTTGCGCGATTTTCTGTGGCCGATGGTCAAGGGAAAGAAACTCAACTCCGCCTGCGAGGTAGGGGGCCTGCTGAAACGTGTACGCGGTCACAACATGGCCAAGGCCGGGTTGGAAGCGGCGGTGTGGGATGCTGAGGCCAAGCAGAAGGGAGTTCCCCTGGCGAAACTTCTAGGGGGGACGCGCGAGGAAATTGCTTCCGGCGTTTCCGTTGGGATTAAGGACTCCCTGGATGAACTGGTGGCGACGGTTCATAAGGAGCTCGCGGCCGGCTATCAACGCATCAAGATAAAAATCAAGCCGGGAAAAGATCTGGAGCCGGTGCGCCGCCTGCGGGAGGAGTTTCCGCGCATCAAGCTAATGGTGGATGCCAACTCTGCATATACGATGCAAGATTTTCCACTCCTGAAACAACTCGATGGATTTTACCTGATGATGATCGAGCAACCGCTTGGCTGGGACGATCTATACAGCCACATCGAGCTTCAGAAAAGGCTGCAAACCCCAATTTGCCTCGACGAATGCGTCCATACCGAAGAGCAGGCGCGTGCGGGGGTGGAACTGGGCGCGTGCAAGATCATCAATATGAAACTAGGCCGGGTGGGCGGGTTCACGGTGGCACGGCGCATCCACGACTTCTGCCAGCAACACGGCGTTCCGGTGTGGTGCGGCGGCATGCTCGAATCCGGCATTGGACGCGCACACAATATTGCGCTCGCCACGCTTCCAAACTTTTCGCTTCCCGGTGACGTGACGGCCAGCAAACGATATTGGGCGGAAGACATCATCTCTCCAGAAGTCACCGTTTCGCCGCAAGGAACGATTCGCGTCCCGTCGGGCCCGGGCATCGGATTCGAACCGCGGCTCGACCTCATCGAGAAACTGACAGTCCGCAAAGAGCGATTGGCTTGACGCAGTGAAGATCGCATCGTCCACGGGACGCACTCCCAGCCGCCTCGCCATTGCTGCCGCCATCTCTCTTTTGGTCGTGGTGTGGGCAGTCAATTTCATCGCGGCAAAAATTGGGCTTCTCTATCTGCCGCCGCTGGCCATGGCGTCCTTCCGCGTAGTTCTCGCAGGAATCGTGATGGTTCCGGTCTATTTCTATTGCCTGAGGTTGAGGGCGTTCAGCGAAGCGGCCGATCTTCGCCGCCGGGGATTTGCGGCACGAGACTTATGGACGTTCTCGTACCTAGGCTTCTTTGGCGTGATTGTGAATCAGATGTGCTTCACCATCGGTCTGTACTTCACTCACGTGGGCCACGCGGCCGTGATCGTTGGCTTGGGGCCCATTTACATCCTCGTTCTGGCCGTCCTCTTCGGTCTTGAACGCGCAGCCGGTCATAAGGTGGTCGGCATGCTCATTGCGCTCGTCGGAGTTGGTGTGCTCGCCTCCGAGAATGGCATCTCCGTCCATTCGGCATCCATTGAGGGTGATGCCATCACCATGGCCGGCTCGATTGGCTTTGCGGTGTACGCGGTTCTTGGCAAGCGGATGGCCGGGAAGTACGACACACTGACCATGACGGCGTTCAATCATTTTGCGGGAGCGCTCATCGTGCTCCCCCTGGCAACCCACGAGGCTTGGGCTCTCCACTCAGCACATCACTGGCAATTTCCCTGGCGCGCGTGGGCGGCGCTGCTGTACATGGCGGTCTTCACTTCAGCACTGGCGTATGTGTTCTATTTCTGGCTGTTGCGTTATCTGGAGGCATCGCAATTGAGCGCCTTCATCTACCTGCTCCCGGTCCTTGCGACAATTCTCGGAATTGTGTGGCTAGGCGAGAAAAGCTCGTGGAACCAGGTACTTGGGGGTCTGATGGCGTTGGGAGGAGTTTACTGGATTGAATCCGGCCGTGCGGCTGTCGTGAAAGCTAATACTGTTCCGTAAACTCCGTCTCCTAATGCCGTTGACGAGTATCGTTCTGAGCACCTACCATCAAGCGAGGTCGGCGTGGTCCTCTCGGTGGTTCTCCTGCTAACTTTTTGATTCGAGGATCCGGCGGGGATGCGAGTTTCCATCACATTATTCGCGCCCGAAAGGTGTCTGTGAGGACCAAGCTCTTGCTGGCCGGGTTGTTGCTCATCCCGATTGTGTCGGGAGCCTTTTGGTATTCCGGCAGTACCGTCAAGCTCACCGACAAAGACACTCTTCTTCTTGGTGGTTTTGTAAACTCTACCGGCGACCCTGTGTTCGACGGATCTCTTCGGGAAGCGTTGTCCATAAGCCTGGCCCAATCGCCGCTACTGAACCTCATCTCGTCGGAAAAAGTGACGGAAACGATGCGTTCCCGATCAATTCCCACGGGCACGCCCATCACCGGCGATCTCGCCGCTAAGCTTTGCCTGCAGCTCGGTGCCATTGGATTCCTGACTGGGACTATCACGAAGGATGACAGCACTTACCTCCTTAAACTTAGTACGTTCCAGTGCGCGCCCTCCAAAGAGATTGCCAGTGTAAAGACCGAGGCAAAGGGGAAAGGGGAAGTGGTGCACGCACTCGGCGAGGCGGCTGCCAAACTGCGAACTGAACTGGGAGAAGACCCTGCCTCGGTGAAAAAGCTCAATTTGCCTCTTGAGCGCGCTACCAGTTCCTCGCTGGAGGCCATAAAGTCTTTTGCCGAGGGCCGGCGCCTCAGCCGCGAACAAGGCTCTCTCGAAGCTGTTCCCGCACTGAAGAAAGCCATCGGACTCGATTCCAAGTTTGCTCTTGCCCGCTCCAATCTGGCTGTCAGTTATTACAACCTCAACCAGAACGCCCTGGCGGCCGACAGCATTCGGCAGGCGTTTGAGCTGGCCGACCGGCAAACCGTGCGCGACCGTCTCCACATCACCACGCTTTACTACGACCTGGGCACGGGAGATGTTCAGAAGGCCATTCAAAGCTACAAGCAATGGGCTGAGCTCTATCCGCGCGACGACATCGCTAAGGGCAATCTCTCGTCGGAATACTTCCTCATCGGCGACTACGAACAGGCTGCCAGCCTTGCCCGGCAGGCGCTGCGCCTCGATCCCGGCAGCGTGGCATGGTATGAAAACGTCGCCACTGCCGACATTGCCCTGATGCGTCTTGACGATGCACGCTATGTCTTGAACCTGGCCTTCTCGCGAAAGCTGGACGATCCGGCAATGCACTCCTGCCTTTACGCGCTGGGTTTTCTGCAGGGCGACACCAACGTCATGCGACATGAAATGGAATGGTCCGTTGGCAAAGCGGGCGGTGAAGACGCCATGCTTGCTTTGCAAGCAGACACGGAAGCGTACTCGGGCCATGTGCAAAAAGCGCGGGAACTCTCTCGGCGTGCCGTCGAAACGGCACAAGCCGCAAATCTTTCCGAACCCGCGGCCATTTGGCAGGGAATCGCGGCGTTGCGCGACGCGGCATACGGCAAGGTGCAAGAAGCCCGAGCAGAGGCGGATAAAGTGCTCGATATTTCACCAAATAGTCGCGATGCACAGACCCTCGCCATACTTGTTTTGGCCCGCACCGGCGATTTGCGTCGCGCCCAGTCGATGATGGACGACTTGGCGGCTGCGCATGTATCAAATACGGTTGTGCAATCCGCATGGCTGCCCACTATCCGTGCCCAGGCTAGCTTGGTGAGCGAGAAGCCAGCTCAAGCACTGGCCTTGCTGGAAACGGTGAAGCCGTACGACCGCGGGCAGCTCATCGGCAACTTGAGCTATTCGTGCATGGTTCCGGTGTATTTGCGCGGCGAGGCCTATCTGTCGACGAAACAGGGCGCGCTGGCTCTCGCCGAGTTTCAGAAGCTGACGGAAAGCCGCGGGGTTGTCGGGAATTGCTGGTCCGGGGCACTCGCCATTCTGGGCCAGGCGCGTGCTCAAGCCATGTCAGGCAACAAGAATGCCGCGCGTAACTCCTACCAGCGTTTCTTCGATCTCTGGAAAACAGCGGACACGGATCTCCACATCCTCAAGACTGCCCGCGCAGAATTCGCCAAGTTGCAATAGAGCCTCTCCTCGATGCCCCTTGGGATTTCTCTACTGTTCTTCGTTGCAGATACTGGCGCAGGTTTCCCTTTAATGAAAGAATAGCCCGGTCGAATTGCCGAGAAGTTTCTTTGAGCGGTTGGCAGCGACCAAGGAGGCTTGACATTGCCGGGCATACCCATGCGAAGTGGCGGCTCAAAGGCGCGTATTGCCGTCATCCCTGGCGATGGCATCGGGGCGGAAGTCACTCCACAGGCAGTGAGGGTCCTGAAGGCGGTTTGTGCCTCCGGCAATCGCGCGCTCGAATTTGTCGAGTTTGACTGGGGCGCCGATAAGTATTTGCGTGAGGGCGTAACGCTGCCGCCGGGCGCCGTCGAGCTGCTGCGGGATGAATATGACGCCATCCTTTTCGGCGCGCTGGGCGATCCGCGTGTTCCGTTGAACCAACATGCTGCCGACATCCTGCTGGGTCTGCGCTTCAAGCTGGACCTCTATGTGAATGCGCGGCCCGTTGAGTTGCTCCATGACCGGCTGACGCCTTTGCGCGACCGCACTGAAAAAGACATTCGCCTCATCGTCTTTCGGGAGAACACCGAAGGCCTGTATGTCGGCGTCGGTGGCGTCTTCAAGCAAGGCACTCCCGACGAGATTGCCGTTCAAGAAGACGTCAACTCCCGCAAAGGAGTTGAGCGCATCATTCGCTATGCGTTCGAATACGCCCGGCAAAACCGCCTGAAGCGGCTGTGCATGAGCGACAAGTCCAATGCCATGACCTTCGCCCACGGCCTCTGGCAGCGCGTCTTCAAGGAAGTTCGCCAGGAATACACGGACATCGATTCTCGCCATCTCTATATTGACACACTGGCGATGGAAATCATCCGCGACCCGCGCCAGTTCGACGTCATCGTGACTTGCAACCTTTTTGGCGACATCATTAGCGATCTAGGAGCGCAGCTTGCTGGTGGACTTGGCTTGGCGCCCTCGGGAAATATTCATCCCGGCAAGACGTCTCTCTTCGAGCCAGTCCACGGCTCCGCGCCGAATATCGCGGGAAAGGGCATAGCCAACCCGCTCGGTTCGGTGCTCACTTCAGCGATGCTGGTCGAGTTCCTGGGGTGGAAGCCTCAGGCTGCCGCAATTCGAGCGGCTGTGCGCGCCGCTCTTCGGGAGAATTACGTCACGCCGGACTTGGGCGGCAATCGGAGTACAGTGGAAGTTGCGGACTGGCTTGTACAGCTCGTTGGGAAGGCGGATTTCGCGGAGCAGTTAAAGTAAGACTTGAAGCCCCTTTCCTTGATGCCACTGCTGTGAATCCCTCTAGCGCCATCGCACGATAGCTGTTATCAGCATCCCCAGAAGAAAACCTCCGACGTGCGCCATTACCGCGACTCCTCCCGATGAACCTCCGCCGAGGGCATTGATGCTGGCCAAGAACTGCACAAGAAACCACTCGCCAAGGACAAACATAGCCGGGATCGGTAGAAGAAAAATAAAGACCAGCGTCAAGATCCGCGCCCGGGGAAAGAGCAAGATGTAAGCTCCCATGACCCCCGAGATGGCCCCGCTAGCGCCAAGGGCCGGCACATGGGAGTAAAGATTGAAGAACGTATGGGCCAGTCCCGCCCCGATCCCGCAAAAGATATAGAAAAACAAATACGGGATGTGGCCGAAAAAGTCTTCCACGTTGTCCCCGAAAATCCATAGGAAAAGCATATTCCCGCCAATGTGCAGGAAGCCGGAATGAAGGAACATGCTCGTTAGAATCGGCAAGAAGGCCATTACAAAGGTACCGTGTCCGGCAAAAAACGAAGGCAGCCTCGCTGGCACCGTGGAATAGCTGGACAAGAATGCCGCGTAAGCCCGGGGAGTCAGCGTGAATTGCAGGCTCAACTGATAGAAGAACACGGCCACGTTCGCAACAATGAGCGTGATGTTGACGAACGGGTAGGTCCGCGATGGATTGATGTCTTTGAGCGGGATAAACATGAGATCGGCCCGGAGCAGAGTAGCGAACCAGGAGGCAAATGGGAAGACTGGTCACTGGGTCCGATAATGTTCACTCGGGCAGTGGCTTGGTTAACAGAACATTTTCTGTCCTGAAGCGGCTCAATTTACAAGACTTGCTGCTGGACATGCTACGGAAATTGGGGATGCCGTTTATCTCCAAGCGCGAAAAAGGACCGCCAGGCGCTCGCATGGGAAGTCGGGGCGACTCTCGAGGCCCTCCAGGCGCCTTGCTCTTGGCGGAGAAGGGAAGAATTGAGAGTCTTTTTCTTCGGATTTTCTACGTCAACCACTGGCCCTCTCTGCGAATTTTTATGTGGGAAACATTGCGTCTTGAGGGAGCGTGTGGTAATTAATTGAGTTCTGCGTGTACGTGCCTCGGACTTAGCCGTACTTGTCCGGCGCAGCGTCGGCGCGCCGACTGCCCATGCCTGCCCGGGAAACGGAAGCCATCATCCTGAAAACATTTCCGCTGGGCGAGGCGGACCGTGTGGTGAGTTTTCTCGGCCGCACCTCGGGAAGACTTCGGGGTGTAGCTGCAGGGGCCCGGCGTCTGAAGAACCGCTTTGGCTCGACTCTTGAAGTTCTCTCTCACGTCCAGATCTGGTACGTCGAGCGGGAGACGCGTGATTTGGTGCGTATCCAGCAAGCAGAATTGTTGGACTCGCTGTATAAGGCGCAAAGCGATTACGGCCTGAGCACGGGGCTGGCGGTGATCAGCGAAATCGCGGAGCTGGTTCTGCCCGAGCACGAAGTAGCAGAGGCCATGTTCAGGCTGATTCTTCTGGCTGCACGGGAGATCGAGCGAACAGGGAGTTGGCAATTGCCCCTGACCTATTTCGCGTTCTGGACGGTGCGGCTGGGCGGCTGGCTGCCTCGGTTTGACCGTTGCGCCTCTTGCGGAGCTGCTTTTGATACGGGGTCGGCTTTCTACGGTGCTCATCAGGCGGGGTTGTTCTGTGGGAAATGCCGGCGGTCCGGGATGAAGCCCCTCCACCAGGAAGCAAGGCATTTGGCGGAGCGGTTCACTGGAGAGCGGCTCGATCGCATTGCGTTCGAGAAGGCCATGGAGATCACCGGGGAATTGCGGAGCGCGGCATTCGCGTGGATTGAGTTGAATGCAGAGCGGCGTTTGAAGACACCGGAATTATTGGAGACTGCTTGAGAGTTAAAGTAAAACTTGAAGCGAGAACGCCGGGGCTTACCTTTCAGGACTTGATCCTGCAGCTCTCGCAATTCTGGGTGAAACAAGGCTGCGTTCTGCAGCAGCCGTATGACGTGGAAGTCGGAGCCGGCACGATGCACCCGGAAACGTTTCTTCGCGTCCTTGGCCCCCAGCCGTACCGTGTCGGATTCGTGCAACCGAGTCGTCGGCCCGCCGACGGTCGCTACGGGGAGAACCCCAACCGCCTCTACAAGCACACGCAATTTCAAGTCATCCTGAAGCCGTCGCCTGTGGATGTCCAGGACATCTACTTGAAGAGCCTCGGAGCCATCGGCATTGACCTCAAGAAGCACGACATTCGTTTCGAGGAAGACAATTGGGAATCTCCCACGCTCGGTGCCTGGGGCATTGGGTGGCAGGTGCTTCTCGATGGCCTGGAGATCACCCAGTTCACTTATTTTCAGCAAAGCGGCGGCATTGACCTCGACCCCATCGCGGTCGAGCTTACTTACGGCCTTGAGCGCATTTGCGCCTTCCTGCAAAACGTCGAGAGTGTTTACGCGCTGCGCTGGTCCGCGGATAAGACGTACGGCTACATTCGCCTCATGGAAGAGCAGCAACTTTCGGAGTATAGCTTTGACCGCAGTGATGCCGCAGCCATTCGCGCGGAATTCGAGCTGCATGAAAAGCAGGCCAAGGAACTCCTCGACGGTTTCAAGACGGCGGAAGGGAAGAGCCGCATGCGATACCCGCTCCTGGCGGCCTACGATCACTGCCTCAAGTGCTCGCACCTGTTTAACCTGATGGATGCGCGCGGGGTAATCTCCACGACAGAACGAGCGGCGCTGATGGCCCGCGTGCGCACGCTCGCTTGTCGCACAGCGGCGTCCTATCTGCAACAGCTTGGCGCCGAGGCGGCAGCCGGGGTGCGCGCATGAAGCCGCCCGCGAAGCCCCATCCCGTCGAACTGCTATTTGAAATCGGGTGCGAAGAGATTCCGGCCGGCATGTTGCCCAAGGCCGAGGAGGAACTCCGCGTCAACCTCGAAAAGCTGCTGGCGGCCGAGGATCTCTCCAAAGATGTAGCGGTCGAGACGTTCAGCGCCCCGCGCCGCCTGACCGCTTGGGTGCACGGGCTGCCGGTGAAGCAAGCCGACGTCGAACTCGAAGTCACCGGCCCTCCCAAATCGGTGGCCTACGATTCGGTCGGCGCGCCGACACGGGCGGCATTGAGCTTCGCCGAAAAGCAGCACGTCCACGTCAACTCGCTCTACCTGGTCCAAACCGCGAAGGGCGAGTACCTCGCTGCCAGGCAAGTCAAGGTCGGCCGCACCACCGAGCAGATTCTCACCGCCGTACTTCCGCGCGCGGTTCACGATCTGACCTGGCCGCGCTCCATGACTTGGACGGGCCTCGATGGCCCACGCTTCATTCGACCAATTCGGTGGATCGTGGCCGTGCTGGATGGGAAGCTTTTGAAGGTTGCCGTGGCGGGCATTTCTGCGGGCGACTCCACACGCGGCCACCGCTTTCTCGGATCATCGGCCATTCGCGTCCGCAACTTTCTCGATTACGAAAAAAAGCTCCATTCTAATGGCGTCATCATCCGTCCGGTGCGGCGCCAGGAAAAAATCGGGAAAGAGCTGGAAGCTTTCGCGAAGAAGGGGAGCTACCGCGTCCACGAGGATGCGGACCTGCGCAGACTCGTGGCGTACCTGAACGAGTATCCGACGGTCATTCAGGGAGACTTCGACCCTGCGTTCCTCAACCTGCCCGATGAGATTCTCGTCACCGTCATGCGGGATCATCAAAAGTACTTTGCCGTCGAGAAGAAGAATGGGGAGCTTGCAGCGCAGTTCCTGGCGGTCATCAACGCAGACAAGGACGGCAAGGGGATTATTCGGGCAGGCCACGAACGGGTGCTTCGCGCGCGCTTCGCCGATGCCCGCTTCTTTTGGGAGTCCGACCAGAAATGTCGGCTCGCCGACTATCTGCCCAAGCTCGAGCGCGTTACCTACGAGTCCCGCTTGGGCAGCTATCGTGACAAGGTCGAGCGCATCCGGGACATTGCCCGCTGGCTCACCGAGCAGTGGTTCAATCTCGGCATTCATCAGGCTCACGTTGCGGAGGCCGACCGTGCGGCCGAGCTGGCCAAGTGCGACCTCGCCACCGAAATGGTGCGCGAATTCCCTGAACTTCAGGGCATCGTCGGCGGTCTTTACGCGCGCGCCCAAGGCGAACCGAATGAAGTGGCCGATGCCGTCTATGACCACTATCGCCCCGTAGGCCTGGATGATCCTATACCGCGAAACCTTACCGGTTGTGCCGTGGCTTTTGCGGACAAACTGGATTCCGTCGTCGGCTGCCTCGCCGTTGGCATTGTTCCAACCGGATCGAGTGATCCCTACGCGCTGCGCCGCGCTTCGCTGGGTATCGTTAAAATCATTTTGGAGAAGAAGCTTCCTGTTTCGCTTTCCCAGGCCATTGGCGCCGCGGGGAAAGCGCTTTTCGCGCACAAGCCGAAGCGTGCGATCACGAGCGACCAGGAATCGAAGATTGTGGATTTTATCCTGGACCGCGCCAGGTTTGTATTCCGGGAGAAAGAACAGTTTGCCTATGATGAAGTCTCTGCCGTGTTTCGTTCCGGGGCAGATGATTTGGTGGATGCGCAAAAACGCCTCGTGGCGCTCCGGGCCATTCGCAAGTCCCGGAACTTCGAACCGCTCGCAGTTTCTTTCAAACGCATTCGCAAGATTTTGGAGAAGGCCGGCATCAGCCCCGGAGCGGATGGCCGGGTGAATCCGGAGATGTTTGAGACTAGCGTCGAGCGCGAATTGCACTCCGCCGCCCAGACGGCAGCATCCAAAGTGCACTCGTTGAAGCGCGGAGGGAAGTACCAGGAAGCTTTGGAGGTCGTCGCGGGGCTTCGGCCGGTGGTGGACAGATTTTTTGATGGCGTGATGGTGATGGCAGAGAAAGAAGACGTGAGAAAAAATCGCCTTGCATTGCTCGCACAACTGCTTGGAGAGTTCACGACGATTGCGGATTTTTCCGAGATCGGCGGCGAAGAGCGTTTGTCATGAGTTAAAGTGTTACTTTAACTCGGGCAAGTCGGCGTGCCGACATTCTGTTTTCAGGCCATGCAAAGAAGCTCCCGGCAATTGCAATCCAATGCCGCAACAAAATCATGGGAAGTGAGGATGACCGTGAAAAAGTGGGTGTATTTTTTTGGCGCAGGTAAAGCGGAAGGAGATGGGAGTCAGCGCGCACTACTCGGCGGCAAGGGCGCTGGCTTGGCGGAGATGAGTCGCATTGGCCTCCCCGTGCCTCCTGGATTCACGATTACCACCGAGGTTTGCACCTACTACTACGGAAACAAGAAGTCCTACCCCAAGTCGCTCGAAGCGGAAGTGAAGAGTGCCATGGTTCGTATAGAAAAAGTCATGCGCACCAAGTTTGGTGACAAAACCGCCATGCCCTTGCTGGTGTCTGTTCGCTCCGGGGCTCGCGATTCCATGCCCGGCATGATGGACACGATTTTGAACCTTGGCCTGAACGATGAAACCGTGCTGACGCTGGCCAAAGCGACCAAGAATGAGCGGTTTGCCTGGGACTGTTACCGCCGGTTCATTCAAATGTATGGCGACGTTGTCATGAACGTGCAGAAACGCCCGAGCGAGGACCACGAGCCATTTGAAGTGGTCATTCACACCCTCAAGCATGAGCGCTATCACGCCGACATCGACGACCCGAAATTGACAGTGAAAGATCTGCAGGAACTGGTTGTTCGCTTCAAGAAGCTGATCAAGGAACGCACCGGGACGGAGTTTCCGCAGGACGTGGGGAAACAGCTGTGGGGGGCGGTGGGCGCGGTGTTTGGTTCGTGGATGAATGATCGCGCGGTCGTGTATCGCCGCAAATATAACATCCCATCGGAATGGGGCACCGCGGTGAACGTGCAGGCAATGGTTTACGGCAATACCGGTGACAGATCAGGTTCGGGAGTGGCGTTCACGCGCGATCCGGCGACCGGCCAGAAAGTTTTCTACGGTGAGTTCCTCATCAATGCTCAAGGAGAGGACGTGGTGGCTGGCGTGCGCACGCCCGAGCCCGTCTCCCAGCTCACGAATTACCTTCCAGAAGCCTATCGCGAGCTGGAGAAAATCAGACAGACTTTAGAAAAACACTTTAAGGACGTGCAGGACTTTGAGTTCACCATTCAGGACGGCAAGGTCTTCATGCTGCAGACGCGCAACGGCAAGCGCACCGGGCTAGCGGCGGTTCGGTTCGCCATCGAAATGGAGAAAGAGAAGCTAATCGACTGGAAGACCGCCATCCGACGGGTCCCCGCCGACCAACTCGACCAGGTGCTGGCGCCGGTATTTGATCGCAAGGCGGTCCAGGCCGCCAAGTGCATTGCGAAGGGGCTGCCAGCGGGTCCAGGCGCCGCTGCCGGCAAGATGTACTTGAACGCGGACCGTGCCGCTGCAGCCGCCGCGAGGGGAGAGAAAGTCTTGCTTGTTCGCAACGAGACCTCACCCGAAGACTTGCGCGGCATGATCGCTGCCGAGGGCATTCTCACAGCAAAGGGCGGCGTCAGTTCACACGCGGCGCTCGTTGCCCGCCAAATGGGAAAGGTATGTGTTTGTGGCGCAGCGGCGCTGCAGATCGATTACGCCGCCAAAACCATGACTGTCGATGGCACAACCTACAAGGAGGGAGACTTCCTCTCCATCAACGGTACCGCTGGCGAAGTTTATCCTGGCCAAATCCCTACTGCCGCGTCCGAAATCGTGCAGGTGCTGATTGAGAGGTCCCTGGACGGCAACAAGAGCCAGACTTATCAAAACTTCAAGAAGCTCATGGACTGGTGTGCCAAGGTTACTCGCCTTGCGGTGCGCACCAATGCGGACACGCCCGAACAGACGGCGCACGCCATCGCTTTCGGAGCCGTGGGTATCGGCCTGTGCCGCACCGAGCACATGTTCTTTGAAGGCAATCGCATTGACGCCATGCGCGAAATGATTTTGGCCGACACCAAGGAACACAGGAAAGAAGCGCTTGCCAAAATCCTGCCCTACCAGAGGGAGGATTTTATTGGGATGTTCAGGGAATTGAAGGGGTACCCGGCGACGATCCGGTTCCTCGATCCACCGTTGCATGAGTTCCTGCCGCACGAAGGCTCCGCTCAGAGTGATCTGGCAAATAAAATGGGCGTGCCAGTTGAAAAGATCAAGCAGCGAGTTAAAGAACTACATGAATTCAATCCGATGCTTGGATTCCGCGGCTGCCGCCTGGGCATCGTCTATCCCGAAATCTCCGAGATGCAATCCCGTGCGGTATTCGAAGCCGCAGCGGAGGTCCAGAAAGCGGGTGTCAAGGTCAATCCCGAAATCATGATTCCCCTCGTAGGCTTCAAGAAGGAGCTGGACCTGCAAGTCGAGGTCGTCCATCGAGTCGCCGGTGAGGTCATGAAGGAGAAGGGCGTGAAGCTGAATTACCTGGTGGGTACGATGATCGAAGTACCGCGGGGCGCCCTAACGGCCGATGAGATCGCGCAGGCGGCCGAGTTCTTCAGTTTTGGCACCAATGACTTGACCCAGACCTGCCTTGGAATGAGCCGCGACGATTCGGGTTCGTTCCTCGGGCCGTACCAGGAACTTGAGATCGTCAAAAAGAATCCATTCGCAACCATCGATCAGCATGGAGTCGGGCAACTGATCGAGATTGCGGTGGAGAAGGGCAACAAGGCTCGTCCCGGAATCAAGTTGGGCATTTGCGGTGAGCACGGTGGAGACCCGGACAGCGTAAAGTTCTGTCACCGTGCCGGCTTGTCGTATGTCAGTTGCTCGCCGTATCGAGTGCCGGTTGCTCGGCTGGCCGCTGCTCAAGCGGCGATTGAAGAAGAACAATCCAAGAAAAAGAAGGGGAAGTAACGCAAGTACGAATTGAGGCCACTTAAAGTAATGGTTGAAGTGAGGTAGGTCGAGCAAAAATGCGCAAAGTGACCACAAAGAGCCACTTCAAGTAATACTTTAGCTCGCTATTTTTGACGGGTGAGCAAACTCGGCGTTTCCGCGCAATCTGCATGAGTGATGAAAACCGAGGGCTACTAGCCTTTCACGTCGGCATTTTGAAGAAAAAGTACATCCCGAGAAAGAAGAAAATAGCGTCCGGCGACCAACCTGCCAAAGGCGGCGGCAATTGGCCAACACTCCCCATAGCCTCCAGCAGTGCTGCGATTGCCCAATAAGCCAAGGCGATCCCCACGCCGAGCGCCATTCCTCCAATTGCTCCTCGTGTCCCCACCAGAAACGCAAACGGAATTGCCAGCAACATACTCACGGGGGCCATCAATGGATAGGCGAATTTCTTTTGCCATTGCACCCTTAGCGTTGCCACGTCGAAGCCGGCGCGGTGCAGTCCATCAATGTAGCTGCCTAGCTCCCCCACGCTCATCTGAAACGCCTGCCGCACTTCCCGGTTGAAGTAATTGGGAGGCTCGGACAATTCCGGTGGCGCGGCCGCCGTAAAAGTCTCGAATTGTGTCACCGAGCCATCGGAAAACTCCCGCATCCAGCCGCTTTCGAGTACCCAGCCGTGTTGCGGCTCCGACCAGCGCGCCCGCGCCGCAAAGATTCGCCGCCGCAAATGAAAGTCAGAGGGATCGAGCTCCAACACGCTGAGCCCGCCGAACAGATTCTGCTCTGGGTCGAACACATCGTAGTTGTAGATCTTCGAATTTTCTCCAAAAATCCAGCGTTGCGGGTGTGCATACGTTTGGGGCGGCCGCCCCTTGATCTGGTTGTGCAGCGCGTCCTGCCGCTGGTTGGCATACGGCAAATAGGTGTCATCCAGCAAGACCAAAGTTGCCGCCAGCGCCAGCCCTGCGAGCAGCAGCGGTAATGCCACGCGGAACAAACTCATGCCGCTCGCCTTGATCGCCACGATTTCGTTGTTCTTGCTCATGATTCCCAGAGTCACCAGGACAGCCACCAGGCCCGCCAGCGGCGCCAGGTTGTACACCAGATACGGCGTGAGGTATTGGAAGTACTCAACTACGGTCAAGAAGGGTACACGGTGCCGCCCAATATCATCCAACAGCTCGAAGAACGTGAACGCCTCGAACAGAAAAACGAACACCGCCAGCAATACGCCAAAGTAAAAAAAGAATTTTCGCAAGATGTAAAGGTCCATCAACCGGGGAAAGCTTCCGCTCGAAGGCGCGGGAATTTCTTGCGTGCTGCGTTCGCCATTTGCTACTAACGCCGCAGCCGCACGCGCGCGGGACTGCGCTTTTCGCCTGCGCGCCAGGTGCATCCGCCTGCTGAGGTATCCGAACGGACGCAACCAGCGGCTCTCCCCGCGAAACTGTTCCATCCTCGGCAGCAGTGTCAACGCTAATACCGCCAGGATTCCGTTGGCTATCCAGATTCCTGCCGCTGGCGAAAGCTTCCCCTGCCGTGCCAGCCCTGCGCCCATAATGAGTAGCAGGTAGTACGCCGCAATCAGCACAACCGCCAGCAGGGACCCGGCTGCGCGTCCGCCTCGCCGCGGCTGCGCTCCCAGTGGAACGGCCACCAGCGCAAACACCAGACACGCCACGGGAAATGCCAGGCGCGTGTGCAATTCCACAGCCGCCTCGCGCGATCCCGCGTTCCTTTCGGCAGCCAACTCCTTCATTGATTGTTCAGGGATGCTCCGCTGTCGGGGCTGCGCGGAGCCCAGTCCACTCACCTCAATCGGCCAGTCGCTTTGCCCAAACGATGTGACCGAATAATGATTCGCGTCCTCGCGCGAAAACTCATGCCTGGTTCCGCCTTGCAGATGCAGCTCCAGCTTGCCCTGCTTCGGTTCGGCAATGACCACTGCGTTATCAGCCAGCGTCACGCGCGAACCGCCTTCTCCACCCGTCTCCGCGACAAATACGCCATGCCACTGCGTCCCGCTGGCCGACACATCGTTCACGTACAACACCATCTTCGGGAACCGTTCGTCGAACACGCGCGGCTGTACTTGAAAGGAGATTTGCGAGCTGATGAGTTGCGCTTCCGCCGCATGGAGCGTGCGCAGCGCTGCGGGTCCCACCCACGCAGTCATGATCAGCGTAAGCAGTCCCCCCACGAGCGCTAGCATGCCGACCGGAAAAAGGATTCGCCGACGCCCGATCCCCAGCGACGTCAGCGCAATGATTTCGCTGTCTGCCGACATCCGCCCCAGCCCCAGCAGCACCCCAATCAGCGTGGCCATCGGCAGCGTGAAGACGAATACGCCAGGAAAAATACAAAGGAACAGCTTCAAGATCTGCGCGCCTGAACCCACATGGCGCACGTAAATCTCCATCAACCGTACGAGCCTGGGCACGAGAAACACGAATGTGAAGACGATCAGTCCGAGGAATGCGTGGCGGGATACCTCGCGGACGATATAGCGATCCAGAATACGCATGATGCGAACGCTCAGTGTACCACGCTGTCAGCCCGGCTTCGTTTCTCGCCGCGCAATCGGAGAGCCATTTACGGTGTTGTTGCGAATTTCTGTCATCTGCTCTTTTATCGGCTATTCTTGCTTGTATACTTTGAATCTATCTATGCCCATTGCTAGGGACCATCTGCGTGAGCCTCGCTTCGGGACGCCCGCCGAATGAATCGCATCCATCTCGTTGTGCTTTGGCACATGCATCAGCCGCAATACCGCGACCCCGAAACCGGCCGCTACGTTCTCCCTTGGACGCGTCTCCATGCCCTCAAGGACTATTACGGCATGGTCGAGACGCTTCGCGAGTTTCCCAAGTTTCATGCCACGTTCAACGTGGTTCCCGCCCTCGGCATCCAGCTCGAGGAATATGCCAGCGGCAAATTCAACGAGCCTTGGTTCTCCCTGGCTTTCAAGAATGCCGACGAGCTCACGCGTGAGGACAAAGCCGAGATTCTCTCCCGCGCGTTCCAGCTTAATCACGAGCACCTGATGTCGCGCTGGCCGCGCTTCGTCGAGCTCTACGAATGGTCGCGCCCGGCCGGAGGCGCGCAAGCTCTCGTCACTTTCACGCAGCGTGATTGGCGCGACCTCCAACTACTCTCGCAACTCGCCTGGATGGAAGAATCCTGGTTACAGAAAGACGAACTCACCAGCCGGCTCGCTTCCAAAGGCAAGGATTACACCGAAAGCGACAAGTCCGCCCTGAAAGAAAAGCAGCAGGAACTCCTGCGCCTGATTCTTCCTGCCTATCGCGACGCGGCGACGCGCGGCCAGATCGAGATCAGCACCACGCCGTTCTATCACCCCATTTTGCCGCTCATCTGCGATTCCGACGTCGCGCGCATCGCGAATCCTTCGACTCCGCTCCCGCGCCGCGCGTTCCGCCACGCGGAAGACGCCCGCGAGCAATTGCAGCTCGCTCGCCGCTATCATGAAAAAACATTCGGCACGAAACCAGCCGGTCTATGGCCATCCGAAGGCTCCGTCTCCGATCAAGCGCTCTCCATCGCCGCGGAAGAGGGCTTCCAGTGGTTCGGCACCGATGAAGGGGTTCTGGGCCGCACTCTGAACGTCGGTTTTTTCCGCGATTCGAACGGCATCCCGGCCAACGCCGACCGCCTTTTCAAGCCCTGGCGTGTTCAGTTCGGCGAAAAGTCCATCACCGGGCTGTTCCGCGATCACCATCTCTCGGACCTCATCGGTTTCGTTTACAGCCGCATGGAAGCTAAAGCCGCTGCCGCGGATCTCCACTCGCGCTTGCGCGCGTTCGGCGAGAGAGTATCAAGCAGCCAGCCGCTCACCGTTTGCCTTTTTCTCGATGGCGAAAACGCCTGGGAATATTACCCAGGCAACGGCCGCGAATTCCTGCGCGAATTTTACCGCTGCGTCGAATGCGACCCTGACTTCCGTGCGCTCACGGCAAGTGAAGCCATCGCCAGCGCTGGAGAAGTTTCTACGACTACGGGGATTTTTCCCGCTTCCTGGATTAATGCCAACTTTGACGTTTGGATTGGCCACCAGGAAGACATTGCGGCCTGGGAACTCCTCTGGGACGCCCGCGACGCTTACGCGCGCGCCGTTGATGCCCACCAGAAGGGAAGGCCCGGCGCACCCACAGAAACTGGCATTCAAGAGGCCCACGAATCTCTTCTGGCGGCGGAGGGCAGCGATTGGTGTTGGTGGTTCGGCCCGGAGCACAGCACCGCGAACGACGCGGAGTTCGATGCGCTTTACCGCAAACATCTCACGGGGATCTATCTCGCTCTAGGCCAGGTTGCGCCCGAGGAGCTTGCCAAGCCCATCAAGCGCCGCCCGGAGCATGCTTTGCAGCTTGCCCCCTCCGGTTTCTTGCGTATCAAAGTGGATGGCCGCGCAAGCTCCTACTTTGAGTGGCTCGGCGCCGGTCTTTATTCACCAGAGCGTCGCGGCGGCTCCATGCACGGCCGCGTCTTTTATCTTCACGAGATGCGTTACGGCTTTGAGGAAGACCGTTTGTGCATCCGAATCGATACGTTCGCCGAAGCCATAAGCGAGCTCGAAGATCCCGAGTTTCGCATCACCGTCAGTGCCGCGGAAGAACTCGTCATCGTGGTGAAGCTCCAGCGCGGCCGCCTTCAGGAATTTGCGGTGGAGAAAGCCCGCGTCTGCCTGTTAAATCTTGAATCAGTCGCCGTCGCCGCGTTTGATCGCATCCTCGAAGTCGCCATTCACCGCGGTCAACTCGACCTCAAGGGCCAAAGCAAACTAAGACTGGGCGTCGCCCTGTGGCACGGCGGACTGCCCGTGGACATGCTCCCCGCCGAAGGGTTTCTCGATGTGCCGCTCGGTGAAGACAACTTCGCCTGGCTCCCCGAATAATTCCTTTCTCCAATCTTTCTTGGAGGATCCGCTGGGGTTTGCTGCGCTGCTGTTGCTCTTGTAAGTGTCCGCGAATCTCCGCGTGCTTTACGTCTCTGCGTTATTCTCTCTCTTTCTCCCCTTGAAACTTTTGAACTTTGAACTCTTCAACCTCCGATCCTTGCCTTCCTTACCACCTTACTTCCTTATTTCGTTCCCTCTTTCTCTCCATACAGCTTCACCGCCAAATCCTGTGGCCGGTCTCCCACCGGAATCATCGTCACCAGAAAGTTTGTCCGCACGCGAATCACCGCCAAGTCGCCGGAGCCTTGACTCACCACCAAGAGCAAAGTCTCATTCGGACTCCTGTCAAATCGCAGCGCGCCTGGCGCATCCCCGGCGGGAATCGGAAAGCCTTTTTCCGGGTTTCTCTCGGAGAGTGCTCCTCGAATAATCCGCCGATTAATAACATCCACGGGGGTCACTCGATCCGCCTCCGTATCGGAAACGTAGAGCACACTCGCATCTGCGCTGAGCACGCCGCGCGTCGGCGCGGAGCCCAGCACCATCGTGTCCCCCACTTCGTGCGTCCAGGTGTTGATGGCCTGCAAGCCGTGCGCTTCCGGCGAAATCACGTACAGCTCTCCGCCATCGGGCTTGAGCAGCATGTCGGTCGGCTTCCCCGCCAATTCGAGATTCGCTACCAGCACGCTGCGTTGCAGATCCACAACAGAAAGACGCTGTTCCGAGCGGCTCATCACAAACGCCACCGAATCATCGGACAGCACGGCCACATCATCCGGCTGCGGCACCACGGAAACCGTGTTGCGCAACGTCAGCGTCGCCGCATCATAAATCCCCAGCGATCCCTCAGCGTGGTTCAGCACCAAGACGGTTCTTCCATCCGGCGAAACGTGCGACAGCACCGGTCCGCGCCCCGTATGCGCGCGCGCCACGATCGCTCGCGAATGAATGTCGATCGCCAGCACCGTGTCATTCCCCGACGTCGTGGTGTAAACGCGGCTGCCGTCCGGCGAAAAGTCCAGCGCGTAGGGAAGCGGCCCTACCGGAATGCGCGCGCTCACCTGGTAAGCACGCGCATCGAGAATCCACACGTACCCTCCCAGAGAGCTGAGGCCCAAAATCTCTGGCCGCGTGGGATGCTCGCGCATGCCCGAGAGTCCCGGTCCCACCGGGATGTGCGTTACCGCCTTGAGCTTGACGAGGTCCACCACGGTCAAGGCGCCGTCCGCCGTGGTTACGTAGGCACACAAATGCAGGTCCGGCCGCAGAAACGAAGGCCGATGCTCGCGCAGGAGCACCATCAGCGCTCCGATGGCCAGCACTGCGGAGACAAAGTACCTGCGGAAGTTTCTCGGTCGCTCCATGGCAAGTGTGGAATTGTCCCACGTACTGGCACGACCTGTCGTGTCCGTCTTGATCCGACCTTGTAATGGTGGGTCTTCAGACCCGTGACACCCACCACCCCACAAGAAGATCTCTGCGGGCGTCATCCCGAGCCCAGTCGCGCCTTTTTGCGAATGGGGTCAGTGATCTGCTGCTCGTTTGTCTGCAGTCGCATATCCGCGGGGAATCAACAGAGCCCTGTCGAATTTCGCCCTTCCGATTCGTCGTAGAGGTGGAGGCCCTAGGCCTGAAAACTGCGCGTGACGCCGTCTTGGCGTCAGGAATCAAATGAAAGAAGAGCAAGGAAGGCACAAAAATGGCAACCACCATGCAAAGCCTACAAACAGACACATTTCTTCCACCCATCGAGAAGCCGAAGGGCTTGATGATGAAGCTGGCGTACTACTTTACGCGCCGGCAATTCGGCAAGGTGCTTACACCGCTGAAAGTGCATTCTGCGCGGCTGCCGATTGCCTTCGGCCAGTTCTATGCCAAGGTCAGCCAGTTGGACAAAAAGCTGCAGCTCCCGCCGGAGACCGTCATGCTCGTTCGCGAACAAGTGGCGCGCATTAACGTCTGTCTTTTCTGCATCGACATCGGCCGCTCGTTCACCATCAAAGCCTCGATGAATCAAGCCAAATTCGATGCCCTCGAGCAATACCGCACCAGCCCTCTTTTTACCGACGCCGAGCGCGCCCTGTTGGACTATGTGACCGAGCTGACCAAGACTAAAAGCGTCAACCCGGACACTTTTTCTCGCATGGCCCGGCACTACTCCGAGCGCCAAATCTGCGAGATCGTCTGGCTCGTCGCCAGCGAGCACCTCTACAACATGACCAACATCGGCCTCAACGTCCATTCCGACATGCTCTGCGACCTCACCAGGAAGACCCGCGCAGATCAGAATTGACGCTGCACATTTTTTGAAGGCGCAAGGGCTATTCCGATTTGGCGAGCGATGGATCGGCGGGGACTCGCCATCTTGTTTTCACGTAAGTCCATAGAGACATCACCGGCTCTGGGGGCCCCGCTTCCCCCGGCGTGGCGGTCTGCCAAGCTGTAGGCTCCTCGGAACGTCCGCGCCGTTGAGGCTTCTACCCGCGCGGCCCGCTGGCCGAAACCTGTCCCTTCGACCGTTGATTTTTATTCCCCATTCAGCTATTTCTTTAGCCATCGAAGTTGTACTTCGTAGGCCCATTTCTCTCTCGTCTTTCGCTGGGATAAGTCCAATCCTGGCAAGAGTTTTCGGCCTATGAGGACCCGGCCATAGAGGATTCCCTCCGCAGACTCGGTTCACCGAGCTTGGCCGGTTGCAGTCTCTTACGCCCGGGTGTGTCAGGGCTGAGTCTTAGCTAAAGAGAAAGAGGGAGACTCATGTTTCGCAGGCTAGGGTTCTTCGTCGTCGTTGTCCTCGCTGCTCTCGCCGCCGCGTCCTCCGTCTTTGCGCAAATGGAGTCCGGCGCGCATGCTCGTCCGCGAATCGTCCAGAGCATCGATGAAGCGAATCGCGTCGCGCTCAAGGGCAATACGCGTCCCGAAGCAATTCTCGCGAACGATCGCGGCCCGGTGCCGAACGATTTCGCAATGGAGCACATGCTCCTTCAACTCAAGCGCTCTCCAGAACAGGAACAAGCCCTCCAGCAATTCATCGATGAACTTCACACCAAGGGTTCACCCAATTTCCATCACTGGATGACTGCGCAGGAATTCGGAGAAAAGTTCGGTCTGGCGAAGCCCGATCTCGACATCGTCACGTCCTGGCTTGCGTCTCAGGGTTTTCGCGTGAACGTGGTCTATCCCAGCGGCATGCTGATTGATTTCTCCGGCACCGCAGGCCACGTGCGCAAGGCCTTCCAGGCCGAAATTCACCACCTCAACGTCCACGGTGAGAAGCATGTTGGCAATGTCAGCGATCCGCGAATCCCGGTCGCGCTCGCTCCCGTCGTCGCTGGAGTTATCTCTCTCCACGATTTTCGCCCGCATACGATGCACCATCTGCGTAAGCCCACCACGGAATTCACCTTTACGGACGCCTTCGGCAACCCCAGTTACGCTGTTGTACCCGCAGACTTGGCCACAATTTACAATTTGAATCCCCTCTTTGCCGCTGGCATTTCGGGCCAAGGCCAGACCATCGTGCTCATTGAAGACACCGACGTCTTCAGCGCTTCGGATTGGACCGCCTTCCGTTCGACGTTCGGCCTTTCCAGCTACACCTCTGCCACTTTCTCTCAGGTTCATCCCGCGTCCCCTACGGGTCCCAATAATTGTGGTGCTCCTGGCACTTTTGCTCCGAACAATGCCGAAGCCATTCTCGACGCCGAATGGGCCAGCGCCTCCGCCCCTAGCGCCGCCATCCAAATGGCCGCATGTGCCGACACCAGCACCACGTTCGGCGGCTTAATCGCCATCCAGAACCTCATCAACGCCGCCACTCCTCCTCCTTCCATCATGAGCATCAGCTATGGCCAGTGCGAAACCGTGAACGGAGCAGCCGCCAACGCCGCTTACAATTCGGCCTATCAACAGGCCGTTGCCGAAGGCGTATCGGTTTTTGTCGCTGCCGGTGACAGCGGCGCGGCCGGTTGCGACAATAGTGTTGCCGAAGCAACTCACGGCATCGCGGTCAACGCTTTCGCTTCCACGCCTTACAACGTTGCTGTCGGTGGTACGGATTTCAGCGACACCTACTCCGGCACCAATGCCACCTACTGGAATTCCAGCAACACTTCCGCATTCGGTTCGGTCCTTTCCTACGTTCCGGAAATTCCCTGGAATGACTCCTGCGCCGGCGCACTCCTCACGTCTTACGTTGGCTACAACCCAACCTACGGCTCCACAAGTCTTTGCAACGACCCGCTCTTCGGGTCCTTCTTTCAGACCACCGTGGCCGGTGGCGGTGGCCCCAGTGGATGCGCCACCGGAACGCCGTTCACAACCGACGTCGTAAGCGGCACTTGCCAGGGATGGGCAAAACCTTCCTGGCAAAGGGTTCTCGGCAATCCGAACGACGGCGTGCGGGACACTCCCGATGTTTCTCTTTTCGCTGCTGACGGACTCTGGAGCCATTACTACGTTTTCTGCTGGTCGGATACAAAGAACGGCGGCGCGGCCTGCGGCGCAGATCCAAGCGCCTGGAGCGGTGCGGGCGGCACGTCTTTTGCCTCTCCCATCATGGCGGGCATCCAGGCGCTCATCAACCAGAAAGCCGGCGGCCCTCAGGGCAATCCTGCGCCCGCTTACTATCAGCTGGCTGCGGCAGAATATGGTTCCGCCGGAAACAATTCCTGCAATTCTGACAATGGCAACGCCGTCGCCAGCAACTGCGTTTTCTACGATGTCACTTCCGGGGACATCGATGTGGATTGCGTCGGCCCCAATTGCTTCCTCGCCGATGGTTCCGTAGGCGTCCTCTCCACTTCCAATACGTCCTTCGCCCCTGCCTATGGCACAACCACAGGTTGGGACTTCGCCACCGGCATCGGGACCGTCAACGCCGCCAACTTGGTCAACAACTGGCCCGCGTCTCCAAATCAGCCGAGCTTCACGCTCTCAGCAGCACCCGCTAGCCTGACCATCCTTCAGGGCGCCACCGCCTCGGCCACCATCACCATTAATCCTCTCAATGGATTCAGCGGAAGTGTGAACTTGACTGCCTCCGGCCTGCCGAACGGCGTCAGCGCCGTCTTCGGCACGAATCCCGCAACAAGCACAAGCCTCTTGACTCTGTCCGCGACCGCCACTGCAACGATTGGCACCGCCACGATGACAGTGACGGGTACGTCAGGCACCTTGACGAGCACCACGACGGTTTCTCTCGCCGTGAATCCTCGAGGGAGCTACACCGTGTCCGCCTCGCCAACCAACTTGACCATCCTGCAGGGAGCCAGCGGCACAAGCGCCATCACGATCACTCCGCAGAACGGTTTCAATGGCAGCGTCAGCTTGTCTGCTTCCGGTCTGCTTGGTGGTGTGGCCGCGTCGTTCAATCCCAGCAACACGACGGGCACAAGCACGTTGACCTTGACCGCCAGTCCCACTGCGGCCACTGGAACAGCCACGGTCACCGTCACGGGCTCTTCCAGCAACTTGTCCAGCACGACGACAATCTCGCTAACCGTAAACGCTCCGCCAAGCTACACGCTTTCCGCATCGCCAACTAGCTTGACCATCGCGCAAGGGGCCAGCGGTGCGAGCACCATCACGGTTACTCCACAGGGCGGGTTCAATAGCAATGTCAACTTGTCCACATCCGGTTTGCCCAATGGCGTGACCGCATCGTTCAATCCCACGAGCACATCCAGCACCAGCACGCTGACGCTGACCGCCAGCAGCACCGCCGCAACAGGCCCGGCCACGGTAACCATCACGGGCACGTCAGGCAGCTTGACGAAGACGACCACGCTCTCCCTCAACGTCCAGTTTGTTTCCACACTTCCTTCGGTCTGGTCGGACGGGGGCATCGGTGCTGTTGGAGTGGCCGGGAGCGCCAGTTTTGCCAATGGGACGTTCACGGTTTCAGGGGCGGGGCTAGGGACTCTCTCCACCGGCTCCGATGGCTTCCATTTCGTCTATCAGCCCCTCTCCGGGGACGGAACGCTCGTCGCCCGGCTGGTTAGTGTGCAGGGGAATAGCGCGCCGCAAGCCGGCATCATGATCCGCGAAACGCTCAGCCCCGGCGCAAGCCATGTCTTTCTGTTCGACTACTCCTCGGCGCTGTGGTCCACCCAGCGCACGAGCACGGGAGCCAGCAGCTCATACCAGCCTTTGGCCGGTGTGACGCTGCCGACGTGGATGAAACTGGTGCGCAGCGGCAACGTGTTCACCATGTACGGTTCTTCAAACGGAGTGAACTGGGTGCAGCAGGGGACCAGCCAGACCGTGAGCATGGCGTCGAGTGTGTACATAGGGATGGCGGTGAGCAATCGCACGACGTCTTCTGTGGCTACCGCCACGTTCGATAGCGTGTCGCTCAGTTCGGGGGCCGCGCCGGCACCGGTGATTACCGCCGTATCCGCGACTACCGGCTCGATCGGCAGCCAGGTTGTGCTTACGGGTTCTGGTTTTGGCGCCACGCAAGGGGGCAGCGCGGTGCTGCTGAACGGTGCACCAGTGACCATCAACAGTTGGAGTGCCACGTCCATCACGATAACCATTCCGCCGGGGGCGACGTCAGGGCCATTGCTGGTTTCCGTGGCGCCGAGCATGAACGACAGCAATGCCGTTCGTTTCACGGTGACCGCGCAGCCGCTGCCAGCCTCCTGGTTGGATCAGGACGTGGGCGCAGTCGGAGTCGCGGGTAGTGCTGGCTTCACCAACGGAACGTTCACGGTGGCGGGAGCGGGGCAGGGGACTTTTTCTACCACCACGGACGGCTTCCATTTTGTTTACCAGCCGATGTTCGGTGACGGAACCATCGTTGCCCGGCTGGTCAGTGTGCAGGGGAACAACGCGCCGCAAGCCGGGATCATGATCCGCGAAACGCTCAGCCCCGGCGCAAGCCATGTCTTTCTGTTCGACTATGCCTCGGAGCTGTGGTCCACCGAGCGCACCAGCACCGGAGCGAGCAGTTCGTATCAGCCTTTGGCCGGTGTAACGCTGCCGACCTGGATGAAGCTGATACGCAGCGGCAACGTGTTCACCATGTACGGTTCAACAAATGGAGTGAACTGGGTGCAACAGGGAACCAGTCAGACGGTGAACATGGCGTCGAGCGTGTACATCGGACTGGCGGTGAGCAATCGCACCACCTCCTCTTTGGCCACCGCCACCTTCGACAACCTCTCGCTCACCATGGCCGGTCCTCCAGCGCCAAATTTCTCCCTCTCCGCATCGCCAAGCGGCTTGACGATCACTCAGGGAGCCGGTGGCGCGAGCACCATCACGGTGACTCCATTGAACGGCTTCAATAGCAGCGTCAATTTGTCGGTATCCGGTCTGCCCAGTGGCATGACAGCATCGTTCAGCCCCACCAGCACCACGACCACAAGCACTTTAACGCTGACGGTCAGTGGCGCCGCGCCAACAGGAGCGGTCACCCTAACCGTGACCGGTGCGTCTGGCAGCCTGACGAACACCGCGACAATTTCTCTCAATGTGATCCCTCAAGGGAGTTACACGCTCTCCGCATCGCCAACCAGCTTGTCCATCCCGCAGGGAACTAGTGGCGCAAGCACCATCACCGTCACTCCACAGGGCGGGTTCAATGGCAGCGTCAACTTGTCCGCATCCGGTTTGCCCAATGGCGTGACCGCATCATTCAACCCCAGCAGCACGGCCAGCACCAGCACGCTGACGCTGACCGCCAGCAGCACCGCCGTAACCGGAACGGTCACGGTGACCATCACAGGCGCATCGGGCGGCTTGGTCAGTTCCACTACGTTCAACCTGACTATAACCGCCGTATCCTTCCCACTTCCTTCGGTCTGGTCGGACGGGGACATCGGTGCTGTTGGAGTGGCCGGGAGCGCCAGTTTTGCCAATGGGACGTTCACGGTTTCAGGGGCGGGGCTAGGGACTCTCTCCACCGGCTCCGATGGCTTCCATTTCGTCTATCAGCCCCTCTCCGGGGACGGAACG
>QHYM01000006.1 GCA_003223295.1 Acidobacteriota bacterium
TGTTCCACTCGAAGCGCAGCTCCTCTCCGATGTTGATGTAATTGCTCATCACTGAGCCATTTTCGTCCTCACGGCACAGCCGCAGCCGTACCGGCGACTCCGGGCAGATCCCTGAAAAATACACAGCGCTATGTCCCGTGCCCGAAATCCTGTCCAAACTCGTATCCATCGACTCGTTGAGCACAATGCCCACATCGCCCCAGGCGCGCGGACACGTCAGGCAGGCAAGCACCAACGTAAGTGCAAGCGAGAACAGGCCCTTAGCGAGTGCCCGTTGCAGCAAGTCGCCTCCATTCGCAAATTTGCGAGCTACGGCGCCAGCTCCTGGTCCCCTGAATTCCATATTGTCATAAACACATTTGCGCTCTTTTTGTTGTTGCCAAATACGATCGCGGAGAAATGAGGCGCAGGAAGGTTTCCCAATGACAGATCCAACGTAAGTCGGTGACAATTCAAGGGATAGGTTTCCGTGTCTCCAATAAAAAAGGCAAAAAAAATCACATCGAATAGAGACTTTGGGCCGTACTAGCTGTTGCAGGGGTTCAAGTCAGCGCAAGTCAGAAGCAACCTATTTTTTCTCGGTAAGCGACGGAATCTTTGCTTCCCGCAGAAATCTCGCCGACTCTTCCGGCGGCGTGGGGTTGATATAAAACCCTGTTCCCCATTCGAATCCCGCTACTTTCGTCAGCTTCGGAATAATCTCGATGTGCCAGTGATAGTGATCGTTAATCTCTTCTCCAATCGGCGACGTGTGGATCATGAAGTTATACGCCGGACGGTCCAGCACTTCATCCAGCCGCATCAGCGTGTCCTTCAACATCCGCCCCAGGCTGGCGTAAATCGAGCTCTGGTTGTTTTCGTAGGACGAGCTGTGCACCTTCGGTAGCAGCCACATTTCAAACGGAAACCGCGACGCATACGGCGCAATCGTGATGAATTGCTCGTTTTCGCCGATCGCTCGCTCGCCGGTGTCACGCTCCTGCCGGATGATGTCGCAGAAAATGCACCGCTCTTTCTCGTCGTAATAATGCCAGCAATTGTCCACTTCCTCGCGCACGCGCCGCGGCACGATGGGCAGGGCAATCAATTGCGAATGCGGATGCTCCACCGTCGCTCCCGCCGCTTCCCCATGATTCTTGAAAATCAGAATGTACCGGAAACGCTTGTCGTTTTTCAGGTCCAGCATGCGGTCCCGGTATCCCCACAACACGTCTTCCACCGCGCGCTCCGGGAGCGTGGCCAGTGTTGCCGTGTGATCCGGCGATTCGATCACCACCTCGTGGGCGCCGATTCCGTTCATCTTGTCGAACAGCCCTTCGCCTTCGCGGTCAAGATCCCCTTCGATTCCCAGCGCAGGAAATTTGTTCGGCACCACGCGCAGCTTCCAACCCGACGTGTTCGCGCCGCCGCCGTTCCTCCCGTACACCAGCACTTCCGGCGGCGTCTTGGACTCATTCCCTGCGCAGAAAGGACAATTCTTCGGCTCCCTCGCGATCACACTTTCGCGCAGAAAATCATTCGGCCGCTTTCCGCGTTCCGTCGAAATAATCACCCATCGACCCGTAATCGGGTCTTTGCGCAACTCCGGCAACTAGTCCTCCTCGACTCGGCCCTACTGTGAATCAATCGTACGTTGGAAAGGCTCCCCAACTCCTTGGAATTGTACAGCTTCTCGTTCTTCGGCGAAAAATTTAGAATCGGCCGATCTTCAGGCATATCCGGAAACGACTCGATCTCACTGTCGGGTAAAGGAGTATTCGCCGGATGGCGTCCGCTCCTTCAGGCTCTTGACCTGCCCGTTCTCCAGCACGAATTCATAAATGTCATCGGCGAACAGCGGGGTGCGGAACTGCATTCCCTTGACGTGGATCAGCTTTTGCGGCGGCGCCCCCGGAAACGCAATCATGAGTCCCGTCCCTGGCTGATAACGCACTTCAAACTTCACTTTGCTCGGCGTCAGGTACACCCCCGCGAGCTTCTCCAAAACGCTCGCCTCGAGACTCTCAGGCTTCCGCGTAAACACCACTTCCGCCTGGTCCAGGGAAATCACGGCGTTATCTATATCTCCTTGCGGGTTCGTCCGGAAGTTGACCGAAAACTTCCCGTACTGTTCGTCATCCGGCGTATCGAACCGGTCGTAATGAAAATGGTTCAGCGGAAAGTGGAATTCGTGAAAACTAAACTGTAGTTGGTCGCCTTGAAGGCCGATCTTGAGAATCCCGTAGGCAGGATTTTCATACTCCGCTAGGTAGTCTCCCAACGCATGCGAAGGCTTGGTGTTTGGAACACGGTCCCCACCCGCCTTCGACCTTGCTTCGGTTCCCGCTTTCTTGTTCGCAAGGCGTTGCGCCAGCTGGCGCTGGCTCCACGGCGTCTGGTCTAGTCCCAGCAGCCTTTCATATATGTTATAACTAATGATGTTATATAATGGGGCGCTGTGATCGCTGATCACCAGCACGATCACGCCAATCTTGTCGTTGGGCATAAACGAAACTTGCGAGTGGAATCCCGGCAGGTCGCCGCCGTGGAACGTCAGCAGTTTCCCTCGATAGGAAGCGGTTTGCCGTCCCATTCCATACGCGGGATTCAATATCTCCCAGTATCCCAGGGCCTCGCCTGCGGTATTTGGCAATCCAATCGCTGGTTGCAGCGTGGCTTTCACCACGCTTGCCGGTAATACCTGTTTCCCGTTGTATTTCCCCTCATTCATCAGCGCGCCCAGCCAGTGCGACAGTTCATCAATATTGGAAATGACCGCGCCCGCCGGTGCCACGCCTTCCGTGTCTTCATAGTACGGAATCTTATACAGCTCGAAAGAATCGCGCTTCTCGCGAAAAGGCACGCCGTAATCCGGCTGCTTCAGCATGTCGGCGATCGTGTAATTCGTCGCGCTCATGTCCAGAGGCGTGAAAATTCTCTCGCGCACGAAATCTTCCCACTTCTTCCCCGACTTGAGTTCGATGATCTGTCCCACGGCCGCGAACATCAGGTTGTTGTACAGAAAGGTGGTGCGCAACGGTTCCTGCGGTTCCAGGTACTTCAGCCTTTCGAACAGCTCCTTGCGCGTGAATGGTGACTTGAACCAAATCAAATCGTGGCGCGTCACGCCCGTCCGGTGCGACAGCATATCGCGCAGCGTCACGTTGCTGTTGAGCTGATCGTTGTAAAACTGGATGTTCGGCACGGACTCGCGTATCGGCTTGTCCCAAGTCAGCTTCCCTTCTTCCACAAGCATCCCCGCCGCCACCGCCGTGAAGAGTTTCGAATTGGATGCAATTGGCTGCATCGTTTTCGGCGTGAACGGCAGCTTCTTCTCATAATCTCGATACCCGTAGCCCTTGGCAAAAACCAGCTTGTCGTTGACGACAATTCCCACGCCCACGCCTGGCGTATTCCAATCCTTCAGCGTCTGCTCCATGTACGCGTCAAAACCCTGCAGCTTCTTCGCAACATCCGCCTCTTGCCCCCGCGCCGCAACCCCGCACGCCATCAGCGCAAAGACACCCAGCGTGGTACACAAATAATTAGCGACGGACTTAAAACGAGACTTGCTGTCAAAATCCATGAGGACACAACCTCCTCTTCAAACTTTGGAAGGGATTTCGCTCCTGCATTCTATAGCCTCGTCCCAAATTGGCAAGGAAATCTAATAGCGACGGCGTCATAAGGGCTCGCGCGACGACCGCTTTGCCTGGTCGAAAGCTATCGCCGGCGCAACAACTCCAATACCGCTTTTTGCGCCACTGCCGAAGAGCTCGACGGCGCTCTTAGTGCCATCTGGGCGACGGTAGCTTGCATAAAGTAGGAATCGTTTTCATATCGCGCCAGTGCCTGCACTCTAGGGGGACTTTCTTGCCAAACGACGCGGTCTTCCTTGTCCATCTCGACAACCCAGGAACGCCAGCCGTCGCTGTCAAAATCATCCCGCGAAGCAATCGCCGCGGCCACATTAGCGAACCGGTCTTGTTCTCCGTAGCTAAAGATTTCACTCGCGCTTGCCAGCCGCTGCGTGATCGCTTTCAGAACTCGCTCTTGATCCTGCTTCGTAAAGAATTTGTTTTCCGCAAGTGCCGCAAGCAAATCTGCCGTGTGCGCCGTCGCGTGGATCCAGCCCTTCTTTGCGTCAAAACCGCGCAAATCATGCTCGTCTCCCAGATACGTCAGAGCCCCGTTCAGCAGCGTGCGGAAACGATTCTCTCCCAGAAATGTTTCCTTCAAGTCCCGTTCCGCCAGCGCCGCCAGGCAAAGCGCGGAGAACGCACGCTTAAAAATGCTGTCGGTTCCGGTCTCCCCAATTCCAATCCGGAGGTTTGCTTGCCACTCATCGAGCAGCGTCACAAGCTGTTCCACTGAAAGCTTTTTCTGCCTGACAATCCATGTCGCCAGCATCGAATACGCCAGGTCATCCCGCAGCTCCGGATCGGGCGAACCTAAATAGCCGCTCAGTTCTCGCGCCAAAGAAAATGCGTCTTGCCCGGGCGGGACTGCGTAATGGTTTTTTGCGATCTGCCTCCAGTATTCGCGATCGTGCCCACTTTGCCCTGTGGTTGTTCCCTGCCCTCTGGCCTCGGATACGCATACTATTCCGACGCAGCACAAAATAGCCAGGAGTCTTCCCGAACCGGTTCTTCCCATCTGAGGCTCTCCTTCGTGCGCCAATCTTTCTTGTGGACACGCCTGCTATGACGCTATTAGACGTTCCAGCTTTAGTTTCGAATCGGTTCCGAACCGAACGACAGCGGATAAAGAGGAACGGGACTCAGTCTCGCCTTCCAAGGTCTGGGCTGAAGGCGTCTTTGTGGAGGCGGACGACGGGGGGCTGGCCGGGGCGGTTATCAATCGCCAGGACGTCGAAGCGGAGGGGACATTCATCCACGTGACGTTCCGCAAGGAAGCGCTGCGCGGTGCGCACCACCACGCGCTGCTTTTCCCTAGTCACGCTGAGTTCCGGCAATGCGGCCGCGTCTTCTTTCACTGTACGCATTCGAACCTCGACAAACGCCAGCGTCTTGCCGTCGTAGCCGACCAGATCCAGTTCGCCTTTGATTCCGCGCGGCATGTAGTTCTTGGCGACGAACACGTACCCTTGGCGCCGCAGATACCAATACGCGTAAGTCTCTCCGCGAACGCCGGTGCTGCGCGCTTCCAGCTTCTTCGCTTCACTCGAAAAATTCGCTTGTTCGCGCAGGCGTCCCCAACTGGGGACGCAGGATCCAATTATTCTTTCTCTGTGTGCTCTGCGATCTCTGCGTTAAACGGCTTTTTCTACTTCGCGAA
Source organism: Acidobacteriota bacterium (assembly GCA_003223295.1). Lineage (GTDB taxonomy): Bacteria > Acidobacteriota > Terriglobia > Acidiferrales > UBA7541 > Acidiferrum. The sequence continues at coordinate 5,278 of QHYM01000006.1, forward strand.
GGCACTCTTCAAACGTGCGAATGGCGAAGTCCGCTTGCTCATCGTCAATCAGTAGCGGGGGCGACATGCGAATCGCATTTTCGCCGGCGCTGAGCGTCAACAGTCCTCTGTGAAACGCTTTGCTGATGACCGCGTCCCGCAAGTCCGCCGCTTTTTCCTTGGTTTTTTGATCGCGGACGATTTCGATGCCGATCATCAATCCTTTGCCGCGCACATCGCCGACAATCTTGAAGCGCCGCGGCCAGTCGTGGATGCGCCCGAAAATGAATTCGCCCATCTTGCGCGCGTTTTCCATGTAGCCGTTTTCAATTAAGTCGAGCGTAGCCAGCGCGGATGCGATGCACACGGGGTTGCCCCCGTATGTCGTGCCGTGGGACCCTTTTTTCCAGGTCATCACGCTTTCCTTGGCGACAAACGCGCTCAGCGGCATTCCGCTGGCAATGCCTTTCGCGAGGCAGACGATGTCCGGCTCGATTCCGGCATGTTCGTAGGCCCACCACTTCCCGGTGCGGCCGACTCCGGATTGCACTTCATCCACAATCAGCATGATGCCGTGCCGGTTGCAGATGCGCTGCAATTCCTGGAGGAAAAATGCCGGTGCGGGAATGAAACCGCCTTCTCCCTGAATCGGCTCGATGATGATGGCGGCGATTTCCTCTGGCGCGAACAGGCGCTTGAACATTTGCTGTTCGAGCAGTTCCAAGATTTCCGTGCCACAGGTTTCCGCGGTGTGGCCGTGGGCGCAGCGATACGCGTACGGAAACGGAATATGCTCGACGCCAGCAAGCAACGCTCCAAAATTCTTCCGTTGTGTATTTTTCGAAGCGGTCAGCGAAAGCGAACCAAGCGTTCGCCCGTGAAAGCAGCCATAAAACGCAATCAGCTTGTCGCGCTTGGTCGCGTAGCGCGCCAGCTTGATCGCGCCTTCGACGGCTTCCGTGCCGGAATTTCCGAAGAATACTTTCTTGGCTTCTTTTCCGGGCAACGTGCCCACTAGGCGCTCCGCGAGTTGCGGCATGTGGTGGTGATAAAAGTCCGTGCCGGAAATGTGAATCAGTTCCGCTGCTTGTTTCTGGATGGCCTCCACTACTTTCGGATGGCAGTGCCCGGTCGAGCAAACCGCGATGCCTGCGGCAAAATCCAGAAAGGAGTTTCCGTCCACGTCTTCGACGATTGCACCGTGGCCTTTCTTGGCCACCAGCGCGTATTCACGGGTGAGCGACGGCGACATGTACTTGGCGTCGGCGGCAATGACTTGCTGCGCTTTCGGACCAGGCAGCGCCGTGATGAGGCGGGGTGTTTTCATTTCTAAAGTCGTTGGCATTTCTTCCTCCAAGAAGAAAATCAGGTTGGAGTGAATCAAAACTGCGAGAGAAAAAAGCAGGCGCGAAAAAAAACTGTTTCGTTTCGGAGGATTCCGAAACCAGCCTGCGAAAAACTTTATGCTAAGTCAACACCGAAGAGGTTTGGCCGCAGGGCGGCCGGCGGGAAATAACTCGGGAGGTACGGGGCGCGAGTTTTGAAATTCAAGGTCACTTGCGTTTCCAGCGGACGCTGCCATCTTTCGCGTCTTCTAGGATTATACCACGATCCGCGAGTTCTTTGCGGATGCGATCGGCCGTAGCGAAGTCGCGCCTTTTCTTGGCAGCATTGCGTTCGGCGACGAGTTTTTCGATTTCCGCATCGCTCAGGCCGGCTTGCGCGCTGGCGTAACCGAGTGCTTGGAGTTTCTGCGCATCGTTATCTTCGAGCACGGCAAAAACTTTGTCGAATGTGGCGAGAAAGCTTTGCACGGCGGCGACGTCGCCCTGGCGAAATTCGCCTTTATCCATGGCGATATTCGCATCACGGACGAGATCGAACACGGCGGCGAGGGCGCGCGCAGCGTTGAGATCATCGGAAAGGCCGGCGTCGAATTCTTCGGCGGCTTTGGCAATGCGCGCGGCCATGCCTTCCTGCTTCCCTGCTGCGAATTTTCCCTTCCGCAAGCGGTCGGCGAAATTGCGCAGACGCTCGACGGAATTGGTCGCCTGCGTCAAGCCATCGAAGGTGAAATTGAGCTGCTTGCGATAGGGCACGCTGGCGAGCGCAAAACGCAGCGCCGAAGGCTTGTAGCCTTTGGCGAAGAGGTCGCGCAGCGTAAAGAAGTTGCCGAGCGATTTGGACATCTTCTCGCCTTCGACCAGCAAATGCTCGGCGTGCATCCAATAGCGCGCGAAAGGCTTTCCGGTGGCAGCTTCGCTCTGGGCAATTTCGTTTTCGTGATGCGGAAACGCAAGGTCGATGCCGCCGGTGTGAATGTCGAGCGTTTCGCCGAGATATTTCATGGCCATGGCGGAGCATTCGATATGCCAGCCGGGGCGGCCGGGGCCGATGGCGGTTTCCCAGAAATGCTCGCCGGGCTTCGGCGCTTTCCAAAGGGCGAAATCGCGCGCGCTTTCTTTTTCGTAGCGGTCGTTGTCCACGCGCGCGCCTGCGGATGAGCTGGACCATGTCGTCGATATGATCGGTGGCGCGAATCCAGTGCTCGGGGGCTTCGATGCTCAGAGTTTTGCAATCGTCGAAGAAGGCTTGGACGAATTGTTCAGTGTAGTCGCGAATATGTTTGCTCGCGGCGGCGGCGTTGGCGATGATGCGGTCGTCCACGTCGGTCAGATTCATGACGTGCTGGAGCTTGAAGCCGCGGAGCTTGAGGAAACGGCGCAAAATGTCTTGAAAGACGAAAGTGCGGTAGTTGCCGATGTGCGCGTAGTCGTAGACCGTGGGGCCGCAGGTGTACATGCGCACTTCGCCGGGCGTTTGGGGGACAAAGGGTTCGATTTTTCCGGTGAGGGTGTTGTGGAGGTGGATTTCGGCCATCGGCGCTCGGTTTTCTTTCCTGGCGATAAAACAAGCCTAGGATTGTATCCGAGGGGTTTGACG
>QHYM01000461.1 GCA_003223295.1 Acidobacteriota bacterium
TGAAGGGCAGTTCCTCTGACGCTCACGCAGAGTTTCTTGAAGCGCTGAGGTTAGCGCCGAACAACCCCCAATATGAAGTCGCAGCGCATCCCGGCGCAGCAGCTTCCGCGACGGACACAGCAGGTGGGTCGAAACCCGACGACGGTTCTATATCGGAGAACATTTACACGAACAGATTTTTCGGGTTTACGTATCAATTCCCCAAAGGCTGGGCCGTTCTGAGTTCAGAGGCAGCAAGATCAACGGTAGAGATTGGAGGCATCTTTTTGGCGACGGGTGATCCTGCAGAGGAGGACGTTAAGAAGGCGGTGGAAAGGCAGAGCCATCCCCTCCTCTATGTTATGGAAGGGCGAGTTGGAAATCAGCCCATTTCGATGAAAACGGTAATGGTAAGTGCCCTTGACGTTCGGCACGAGCCGGGGAGAACAACTACCGAGATGTACGCAAGAGCCGTGGCTCAACGATTCAAACAGGCGGGGATGCCCATGGAACCTAGCGCTTCTCCTGAGGAGCGGTCCATCGCAGGACGAAGTTTTTGGAAGGTGAACTTTTCAGTTCGGACGGCGGCAGGCGTCGGACATGGGACTGAATTCGTCACCTCAGATAAAGGGTACTTGTTGATGTTTGTCCTCGGTGGGCCCGACCTCGCAAGTCTCGGCGAAATCGAGAAGTCGCTCCAGTCCTTACACTTTCTCGAAACTTCAAACTGACGTTCTGAATGTCAGAGCCTCTCGCCCAGAGTGAACTGCAATCCGCTAGGTCGTTGAAAAATCATTCTGGTCAGAAAGGGTGGCGCGCACAGATTGCACTCGCTTGGCTGGTTGCCCAAAAGTCCTGGATTGTCCCCATCCGCAGCACCACGAAGCTGCATAGGCCGGAAGAGAACGTTGCAGCGGCTGACCTGGAACTGACTCCTGAGGATTCGATATCTAGGTGGTCGCAATTTGTGACCACCTCAGGAACGGGGTTAGAGTGGCAAAAAAAAGCGCTGCGATTATGCGTCTCGAAGTGAATTGACTCCCGCGTCTTGCTGTTAAAGGGTCGGGGGGCGTTTACAATATGTCGGTAGTTGTATATAATTGCCGACGTTTAGTAAAGCACTCGCCTCAATGCCTAAGGATCGTATCGCCAACGTGGTTAGGCTCGTCAAGAAAGCGGGAATACTCCGTCCCCGAGACCTCCACTCGCACGGTATTCCTAGACTGTATCTTCGCATGGCCAGCACCACAGTCTTGCACAAGCCTCCAAGCGGGTCCCTCACGGGATCGTTTGTCTGCTTTCGGCGCTGCGGTTTCACGACCTCACAACGCAGTCGCCTTTCCAAGTGTGGCTCGCAATCAGTGACAAGGCGCGACTTCCGAAGACCGACAACCCGCCGCTGCGCATAGTTCGATTCTCGCAAAAAACGCTCGCCTACGGAGTTCAAGAACACCGCATCGAAGGCGTCAGTGTCCGCATCTTCTCTCCGGCAAAAACAGTGGCGGATTGCTTCAGATATCGAAATAAGATCGGGCTCGACGTTGCACTTGAAGCCCTTCGCGAATGCAGGCGCAAGCGCCGAGCGACTTCGGACGAACTCTGGCAAGCCGCGAAGGTATGTCGTGTGGCAAATGTAATGCGCCCCTATCTGGAGTCGCTTTCGTGAGCCGGGACAAACCCAAGAAATCTTGCCGCTTCGGTTCGTCAACGACTCTTTAATCTCGCCCAAGAAAGGCGTGAGGACTTTGGCTTGGTTGTCACGCGGCACGGCCTGGAACGCTTTCTATATCGCCTGGCACAGTCACAATATCGGGACCAATTCATCTTGAAAGGCGCGCTACTCTTCGAACTTTGGACGCATCGCCCGTATCGCCCAACTCGTGATCTTGACCTCGAAGGGCAGGGCGAAAATAGCATCGCGCGAATCAAACGGTCATTTACCGAAATCATGAGCCAAGCCGTCGAGGATGACGGATTGGTTTTCGATCCCAAATCCCTCCGCGTCGCGAGAATTAAGGAAGAGCAAGAATACGAGGGCCTCCGCGTCAATCTCGTGGCTCGCTTGGAACGTGCCAGAATCCACATGCAGGTTGATATCGGGTTCGGCGATGTGATCGTGCCCCCGCCAAAAGAAATCCAATACCCCGCGCTGCTAAATTTTCCAAGCCCGCGCCTACGAGCATACCCACGTGAAGCAGTCGTCTCGGAAAAGCTCGAAGCTCTTGTCAAATTGGGAATGGCCAACACCCGTATGAAAGATTTCTACGACTTGTGGAGGCTCTCGCAGGACTTCGATTTTGACGGCGCGCTGTTGATCGAGGCAATCAAGTCAACTTTCACGCGAAGAGGAACTGAAGTGCCAGCAGGTATCCCACTGGCCCTAACGGACGAATTCTCGGGCGATGCCCAGAAAGCTCGCCAGTGGCAAGCCTTTCTCAAAAAGAGCGGTCTTGAGCAGGACCACGCTGCCCTTCAAGCCGTAGCCGCCGACCTTGCTAGATTCCTCATCGCGCCCCTGCAAGCAGTAACTAAAGCGCAGCCCTTCAGGATGACTTGGTTCAAAGGCGGCTCGTGGCCTTCCAAGAAAAAAGCTATTTACTGAGAGCATTATCGTAACCCTTCCACCGCCTCCGAAATTGGCCAGCATTCGGTTGCGAACCGAAGCCTCTGCCACTTCGCCCATAAATCTCAGACTGCGCGACCAATAAGAACCACGGTGAGGCCCCAGAGTCCGACGGGACCATTACGTTTTTATGACAGCGCCGATGGAGATTGGATGGATTGCCGAAAATTCCCCCTGTCCTTCGCCAAAAGCGTCGCCGTAACAATGTTACAGCAGCCAAGCTTAGCGTCGGCGGGGGTTTTGGCGAACGACACCGGCAGTGAGCTGTTGATTATGAGCATGCAAGCAGCAGCAACCAGAACAGAGAAAAGACATCGGCTGATGGCTTATCCCGACCGCTGTCGCCCGCCGGGACGGACAACCTGCTTGCGCCCTCGCATTTCCTTCGCACTCTTGTTCTGACTTGCGCGAGTTGAAGACAATGGGGAGGTGCGTGCGCCGCTTTTAGCAAGATCCAGTCCGAAGAGTTCAGAAAGATCGCCGGTAGACAGAATTTTCCCGGAATCTCCTCCTTTCCTTGCGA
>QHYM01000138.1 GCA_003223295.1 Acidobacteriota bacterium
GGAGATTCGTATTCCCAACGCATCTTGCCCGGCCGCTGGAAGTAGGCTTTGCCAGCCTCTATGCGAACCACCTGCCCATTCTCCGTGTAGCGTTCCAGGAATGTAGCCTGGAGACGTGCAGCACTTCGGTATCTCTCCTCAAACCGCCGCAGAACCTGCGTAACGGCTGTCTTGCTGGCAGGGTCACGCAAACCTGCGGCCTCCTGGCCCCAGATAAGCGGAGAAAGCGAGCAGATGAGGAAGACACACGCCACGAATTGGGGAAGTACGCGCAAGCCAACAAGTATATCAACGGCCATGCCTGGTTAAGAGTGGGGATCTCACACGCAAGCACTACGACACAATGCTCAGGGCGAGACAGGAGCTACCGGAAGAAGTTAGTTACCGAAGTTAGTTACCAATAATAAGCGCCCCCGCCGTAGCGCACGTTGTTGGGGCTGTTCCGAACGCAACTCCTGTGGTGTTACCGCGAATAACCCCGGTCTGGTCGGAGCAGAAGGCGCGCTTGCCACTGATATCTACCATGTTGGGCGTGGCGTTCGCTTCAAACCCGTTGTTGACACCAGCTACCGGCGTATTCCCGATAGCCACGAACTTGTAACCGCTCTTCGAGAAAGGTGCAACACTTAAACCTGCATCGATGATACACGCGTTGGCCGCAGTGGCGATCGTGCAAGGGATGGATCCGCCCAAATTGGACAAAGCGGTCGCGTAGCCGCTACCCCAACCTGAGGCATAGGTTGTTTCTGCCGTTGTGATGGTGCGAAGCGAAGCCACGGCAGACGATTCGTTTGCCGAAATCTTTGCGCGAAGCAGGCTTGGGATGGCAATCGCCGCGATGATCAGGATAATGGCAACGACAATCAAGAGCTCGATCAAGGAGAAGCCGCGCTCCGGGCGCCGCCTGACTTTCGCCGTTCCGTGACTTGCTGGGTTGCTCATGGTTCGACACCGTTCTTCGCATTACTCAGAAAAAAAGGGAGGAAGCCAAAGACTTCCTCCCTTTTCCTGAAGGTTAGCTTGACAGTTAGTTGCCGACAGGACCGGAAATTCCGGCCGCCGTCGCAACGTTGGCGCAATTGCCCTGCGCTAGCGCGACAGCCGCCATGTTGAATTTGATCACGCCAGTTTGGTCGTCGCAGAAGTGGCGCACGCCGGTCGTCTGGACCGTGGTCGGATCGGCAATCACTTCGAAGCCGTTGTAAATGCCGTTCGCATCCTGGAACGTCCCGAGAGCGCCGAACGAATAGCCGCTCTTGATGTTCGCACCGGTACTCAAAAGCGGGTCGATTAGACAAGCTGTCAACGCCGACGCCACGTTGCATGGCGGACCGCCTCCCAGCTGCGTCAAGCCGACAGCGAAACCGGTGCCCCAACTGGACGAGTAGGTCACTTCCGCGGTACCGATCGTGCGGACCGAACCCACAGCGGAGGATTCGTTCGCCGCAATCTTGGACCGCAGCAAGTTCGGGATGGCGATGGCCGCGATGATCAAAATGATCGCCACGA
>QHYM01000139.1 GCA_003223295.1 Acidobacteriota bacterium
CCTCGAATGGGTCGCCGGTGCCCAGCAAAAAGCCTACAGTTAGCAATCCGGACGAGTTCGTCCAGCTAAGGTGGAAAAGTGACCGTAGTCGTTCTGCATCCTAATGTGTATCCTGAAAGTTACCGTAATCATGCTTGCTGAGGAACCATTTCCCAAAGCTGCAGATCGCCCCCGTTTTGCTTGGAAGTCCTTGCTGATTTTGCCTGCCGCGATCCTACCGTACCTCCCTTCACTGACGTACGGTTTTGTCTACGATGATGATGTCCAGGTTCTGAGGATGCCTGCGGTTCACCCCTGGCACTTTGTTCCGGGATACTTCTTCAGCCCGATTCCAGGGTTCGCGGCACATTATTATCGCCCCATCTTTTTCCTATGGCTGAGGCTAAACCACTTTCTGTGGAAGACGCATCCGTTGGGCTGGCATCTGGACAACTTGATTCTCCATGTCGTTGCGACACTCTTGGTTTTCGCTGTGCTCGGGCGGTATTTCCAAGATCAACGATCCGCCGCAGTTGGCGCCTTAATTTTTGCGGTACATCCGGTCCATGTGGAAACAGTGGCGTGGGTTTCGGGGTGCACGGATGCTTTGATGACAGTATGTCTGCTGGGCAGCCTCTGGTTGCAGATGAGAAACTGTGAAGCCCGTTCTATACTGCGGCGTGTTGGCGCGCTGGTGTGTTGTGCACTGGCCCTGCTGACCAAGGAGACAGCTGTGATCCTGCCGGCGGTGATTTTCTTCCACGTGCTTGCCGGGATTCCCACAGATGGCCTGTTGCCAAAAGAGAAAAACGGCCGGCTTAGGTTCGCAATGCGGGAGACCACCCCATATTTGATGGTGACCGCGCTATATCTTGTCGTTCGCTTCTGGGTGTTGCATCAAGCCTCAAGCGCCGTCCCGGAATGGATCTCACGTCGCGAGGCAATACTGACGATGCCGTCGGTACTCTTGTTTTACCTGAAGCATATGATCTGGCCGTTCAAATTGAGCCTGAATTACGACCTCCCCATCGCTTCTCAAGTGAGCAGTTACCAGCTTTGGATGCCGCTGATGATTCTTGCGGCGGGCGGCAGCACCATCTGGGTTTGGCTGCAGCGGAGCAGGGAGAAGAAAATCATTGTAGCGGTCCTGTGGTTGCTACTGCCTTTGGCGCCCGTGCTTTACATTCGGCTCTTCGCGCAGGACGATTTTGTTCACGACCGTTACCTGTATCTTCCGGTGCTGGGACTATCGGTTCTTGCTGGAATGCTAGCCGAATTCCTATGGAAGTCGGGGGCCTGGGAGAAAGAACGGGGCTGGCCGCAGGCCGCCGTGGGTGTGGCAGTTGCGCTCTTAGCACTGGTCACGGTAGTTCAAGAACAGCCGTGGAGAAACAATTTTGTACTCTATGGCAACGCGGTAAGAGTCAGCCCGAATAACATGTTGGGGAGAAATAATCTGGCACGTGAATACGTCAATCACGGGCGTTACGTTGAGGCCGGTGAAATGTTCAAGGCCATACTCGACGAGCGTCCTGGGATGTGGCTCGCAAATTATAATTATGGGTATATAAATTATCTCCTGGGGAATCTAGCTCTTGCAGAAGATTACCTCCGTCGTGCCATCCGTATCGACTCGAGTGACCCAGATCAGTACATTTGCTTGGGCGCGACATACCTCAAGGAGGGCCGCCCGGCAGATGCAGCGCGGCAGGTACGTGAGGCCATTGCTCGAAGGCCAGACGGTGCCGGGTACCATTTCACCTTGGGAATTATTGAATGGCAGCAGGGTAATCTAGCACTCGCCAGAGAACAGATGCTCGAGGAACTAAAATACCACCCTGAAACTCGGCTTGCTAGAGTGCAAATTGAGGCAATCGAGAAGGAACTGGCAGCTCGAGCGCACTAGCCGACTCGAATGTTGGGAATGCTGAATATATAATCCAGTAAACGAAAGAAAAGGAGGAAGCGAAAGACTTCCTCCCTTTTCCTCAAGGTTAGCTTGACAGTTAGTTGCCGACAGGACCGGAAATTCCGGCCGCCGTCGCAACGTTGGCGCAATTGCCCTGCGCTAGCGCGACAGCCGCCATGTTGAATTTGATCACGCCAGTTTGGTCGTCGCAGAAGTGGCGCACGCCGGTCGTCTGGACCGTGGTCGGATCGGCAATCACTTCGAAGCCGTTAAGAATGCCGTTCGCATCCGCGAACGTCCCGAGAG